>JBBQGP010000116.1:0-17179 GCA_038323095.1 Chloroflexia bacterium
ACAACACAATTCATTAGCACTGAAATTGGTTTCACAAGTGTAAGTAATCGCTGGCGTGGTCTTCGAGATTAAGCTTGCGACGTTGATAACGTTCGGTAGTACGCGGGTCGGCGTGACCGACGGCATATTGTACCTGTTGCAACCTTGCGCCCCCTTCAAGCGATAAAGTAACAAAGCTCGCCCTCAACCCGTGCGGGCTAAGATGCACTGGCAAATCAGCGGCATTTGCGTAATATTTCACGATGTTTTCGATGGCGTTGGTACTCAAACTGCGTAACTGCTTATCCAGGTTATCACCTTTACGGAACTGGATAAAAAGGGGAGTAGCGGTGCTGGTACTAATTTGAGGGGTGGCGGACAGAACGGCTAACCATTCGTCAATGGCTTTACGAACTGGCACTGGTAATTTGACCACCCGGCGTTTGTTACCCTTGCCGTGCCGAATAACCGCGACGTGGTAGCCCTGTTCTTCTCGCAAATCCCCCAGAGTAAGCCCGGTACATTCAGCCCGGCGCATCCCGGTGTAAACTAGCACCATTAGCAAGGCATAATCCCGTTTGCCCATGTTGGTAGTGCGGTCTACCGAGGTTAGCAAAGCTTTGGTTTGAGCTTTGGTCAGGGCGGTATGGGTAGTTTCGTTATCACCTCCCGACCTAAAGCCTTTGATGTCGCTGGCCGGGTTAGCAGCCAGGACACCGCGTTTCACCGCTTCGTCCAGCAGCCGTTTAGCTACTACCAAAAGACGGCTGGCAGTAGCGGCCACCGGGTAAGCATCAGCCAGATAGGAGCGGTATTCAATCATGGCATCCCGACTAATATTAGCGAGGGTCAAATTGCGTTGGGAGAGCCACAAGGCAAAATGTTTAGCATCGCTCTGGTACTGACGGCGGGAACTGGCGGCGAGTTGTCCAGCCAACGCATGAAAAGTAGCTTCCAACAAAGGGTCAGGCTGATAAACCTCAGCCTTTGGTATAATCTCTACCGCTTCGGTTTGGCTAGTAACAGCCTCATTTATCGTAAGACTAGCTGTTTGGTCATCCCTCATAAACTTTGTTTACCATCCAGAAACATGTGCTAACAAAACCCAGGTAAAATCAATACCATTCTATTTTAGCAGTTTCTACCCCTGTTGTAAATAGGCTTGTAAAAGGGTCATTTTACAAGCCTATTTTATGATATAACAACTGGCACTACCTAATTAAATTTTTTGATTTTGATAAAGCTTAATTAAATTCTGGAAAGGTGCCTATTTTTGATTGAAAAAGCCGGGTAGTTTTATTTACCCGGCTTTTTATTAACTACTTATCACAAATACTTGCTAGGACCTGACCTACTGTTTGGGCGGGGTAATTTTGTCATACTTTTGGACGGCCCGCGCTATCACGGCATCGGGGATTTTGAAGCCCATTTGCTCCGCACCCTTCAGGTTGACGTAGAGTTGCATAACTTTAGGCCGTTCAATCCCGATAGTTTCAGCCTTCTTGCCATCGAAAATAGCCGCAGCTTTGGGAGCAGTAATTACCCCAACATCAAAGTAATTCAAGCCTAAAGCAACGGGCGCACCCCGGTCAGCCGATTGGGGGTTGCTGGCGAAGAGCGGCTTTTTGCTATCGCTCGAAACTTTAATCAAAGCTTCCAGCGCATTGACGACGGTTACATCGGTAGTAGTGTAGAAAGCGTCAACTTTATCGGCCAAAGATTGCGCGGCGGGCAGCACTTCGTCGGATTTGGAAATTGAAGCCTCTACCAAATTCAAGCCCAGCTTCTTGGCAGTTTCTACCGAAATATCGCGCAAATATTTGCTATTGATTTCCGCCGGATTGAAAATCAGGCCAATATTTTTAGCATTGGGAAGCGATTCGGGGATAAGCTTCATGGCCGCTTCGATGTCTACCAAAGCCTGAATACCCGTAATATAGGCGTGGTCGGTTTCGGTTTTAATCACGCCGGGAAGCGCGACATAGGGATTTGTGACCGCCGTAAAGACAATAGGCAATGGAGTATCTTTGGTGGCATTGTAAATATTGACCAAAGCCGCCGTGCCTACCGCCAAAAACAAATTGACCTGGGGCGCGAGGTCGCGAGCAATCTGGGCCAATTGCGGCAAATCGTTACCGGCGTTACCCAACTTGTAAGTTACGTTCTTGCCTTCGACAAAACCGCATTGTTCCATCCCTTTCTTGAAGCCATCAATCGAGGCTACCAAATCGGGAATTAAGTTTTGAACTACCACGCCAACCACATAAGTTTTACCGTTGGTAGAGGCCGCTACCGGCTTATCGCAAGCAGTTGAAGCGGGCGGAGCTACCGCTCCTGCCGCCGTCGTCGCCCCTGCTACTGCCGCCGTGGTAGCCTTAACCGCTGTGGTTGCCGCTCCTGCCACCGTTGCAGTAGTCGCTTGAGCGGCAGCAGTGGTGGCCGAAGTAGCGGCGGTGGTTGCTGCTGCTGCTACGGCGGTTGTGGAAGTGGAAGCCGCCGTACCAACGGCAACCGTATTGGAAGTAGCGGGCGTGGCGGTGGGGTCGCCACAGGCTGCCAGCATTAAAGCCGCCAGCAACCCGGCTAAAATAATCGCCAGAGCTTTACGGGGTCTATTTTGCATTAAATTCTCCTCCAGAAAGTTAATTGCTGAGAGCGATAACATCGGTCATCGCCCGATTTTCGGCAAATTTTTTAACTAAATCGGCCACACTCATACGGGCGCGTTCTTCGCCCCGTACATCCAAAATAACTTTGCCCCGGTGCATCATAACGGTGCGCGTCCCCAAACTCAGGGCGTGCTGCATATTGTGCGTTACCATTAGAGTTGTTAAAGTATGGTCTATAACCAGTTTTTGGGTCAAATTGGCGATTTGCTCGGCAGTACCAGGGTCGAGGGCGGCAGTATGCTCATCGAGCAGCAGCACTTTCGGGCGGGTCAGGGCCGCCATTAGCAAAGTCAGGGATTGACGTTGCCCACCACTTAAAAGATTAACCCGGCTGGTCAAGCGTCCTTCCAGCCCAAGCCCGATTTGAGCCAATTGTTCCCGGAAAAAATCGCGGTCTTTATGCGAAACGCCAATTCTAAGGCCACGCCGCTTGCCGCGCATCATTGCCATTGACATATTTTGCTCAAGTGTCATACTCCCGGCAGTACCGCGCAAAGGGTCTTGAAAAACGCGCCCTATTAAACTGGCCCGTTGATGCTCCTGCCAGCGTGTCACGTCGCGCCCATTAATTGTAATATGGCCTTCATCACAAGAGAAAACTCCGGCCAAAAGATTGAGCAAGGTAGATTTGCCCGCCCCGTTTGAACCAATAACCGTTACGAATTCGCCCGGCTCTAGCCGCAAAGTAACGCCCTGCAAGGCCCGTACTTCGTTTACGTCGCCGGGATTAAAGGTTTTGTAAATGCTTTTGAGTTCAATCATTTGATTAATGCCGCCTTCAAAACTTTAGTGCCAATGCGACTACGCAAGGCCGGAACGCCCATTGCAAAGATAATCAGCACTGCCAAAGCAAGTTTAATATCGCTGGCCTCGACTTTTACCAGACTACCCTTCATGTTCATATTCAGGGCAAAACTTAGCAGGAAGTGTAAAAGCGAGGAAATCAGGGCAACGACTACCGCTCCCAGTGCAATACTCAGGATATTTATCCAGGCCGGAGTTTGAGAATTAATCGTCAGGAAAATCAGGTAAGCGACAATTGCCGCTACGCCAAGTGTCAGGCTGGCGCGGGCGAAAATATCCCAGGTTATGTCAAGTCCGAAAACGCTGGTGAAAATCAGCCGATAGATAATAGAGCCGATTAGCGCACCGCTAAGGGCCATTAAAACGGTGCGGGGTGGTAGAAAGCCTTCGCCAACGATAACCGCCGCCAGACCGACTACAATCAAGCCTAGTCCGGCATCACCGCTTACACTGTTCAGGTATTGAGCGATAACCAGCGAACCGCTCAGGGCAAACAAACCATTGGAAATCGCCAGCACCATAATTTTAGCGTTATCGGTGTTAAAGCCCAAAGCCTTAATCATGGCTTCGTTATCGCCCGTTGCCCGCAAAGCCAGACCCAGTTGGGTATTCAAAAACCAGTTCAGGCCAATTATCAGCAAGGTGATTAGCACCGCAAAAACACCCAGCCGTAACCATTCTTTAGTTACGCCGTCCAGTTTTTCCGCCCCGAACGAACGGGCAATATTTATCCCGCTATCAACTACGCTTGGCTTGTCAATCAGGGCAATAAAAGCCGATTTGCCCAGAATACGAATATTGATGCTGTACAGGGCGGTTGTAACCAAAATCGAAGCCAGTAGCCCGTTAAAACGTAGTTTGGTATGTAACAACCCGGTAGCAGTTCCAGCCAAAGCCCCGCAAATCGTCGCAATAAAAGTGGCGACCCAGGGATTGCCCAAAAAAGTGCCTTCCTGATTAACTATCAGGGCGGCGGAGACTGTCGCACCCAGCGCAAAACTGCCTTCAATGGTCAAGTCGGGGAAGTTCAGTACCCGGAAAGTTAGATATACGCCGATACCAACCGCGGCAAAGCCCGCGCCAAAGACAAAGGCCCCCAGCCATTTTTGGCCCGGTTGGGTCAGCAGGTAAATCGCCAGCAGCACCACAATTACCCGAAATGCCCAGGTTGCCAGCAAGCTCAGTTGTCCCCTGGTTAGGGGCTGAACCTGATTAAGCGAAAACCGGCCCGACTTCTTGGGGGCGGGCGAGGCGACTTTTTCGGTGTTGGTACTATCAAGGGAGGACACAGGTTCAACTTTCAATGCAAAAGCCTCCGGCTACATCAATCAATTTGTACAGGATTTCTTAAATTTTGTCCCAATTTGAGTAGTTCCTGGCTATTATAGCTAAAAGCTCGTTTTATGACAACATAATAACGGAAAAAGGCAAAAAGGGCCAAATTCTGTAGCATTTCATACTTACGGTTTAGCGGGTAGCGTCTATCCTTATGGATAGACAATATCTTCCAATCAAGACGCTAGAAAATCTGCTGTTGTCAATGATTGCAGTGTAAATGCAATGACAGAGAGCCAATAAGGTAAGCCTTGTCAGCTTTGTTGTACCCCTAAAATTAGTTCGATGTGACGCAAAAATATAGAATGAAAGCATATAGAAAGGGAATCAAGCTATGAGCCAGAGAGTAGTAGCCGTTTACGGCAAGGGCGGAAGTGGTAAAAGCTTCCTGAGTAGCTGCTTGAGCGTGCGGTTAGTCCAACAAGGCAAGCGCGTGCTGCAAATTGGCTGCGACCCCAAACACGATTCGACGGCCACGCTTTTTAGAGGTGTGCTGCTGCCCACCATTCTGGAAGTCTGGCGCGAATTTCACGAAAACGGCGATGACGAAAGCTTGACTGCCGCCGATGTAATTTTTGAGCGAAACGGGGTGTACGCGGCTGAATTAGGTGGGCCGGAAACAGGCCGAGGCTGCGGTGGCAAAGGAATTGTGCTTGGCTTTGATACGCTTGCGAAACTTGGTTTGTTTAGCTGGGATTTTGATGTAGTGCTGCTGGACTTTTTGGGCGACGTGGTTTGCGGCGGCTTCGGCATGAGCTTTGCCCGCTCTATCGCCCGCGAAATTGTAATTGTAGCCGGAAACGACCAGCAATCGCTGTATGTCGCCAACAACGTTAGCCGGGCAGTAGCGCATTATAGCGACGAAGGCAGCGAAAGCAAAGTTTTGGGTATGATTTTGAACAAGGACGACGGCACGGGTGTGGCTCAGGCTTACGCCCAGGAAACTGGTATCCCGATTTTGGGCCGGATGCCTTTTGTACCGAAAGCCGTTATGATGAAAGACGCTTTCGAGGTAATGGAAATCCCCGAAATGCGCGATGCGATGGACAGATTTATTGAGCAAATGGATTTAACCCAAGCAATTGTGCCAAATCCGCTCGATTTTGAAGAATTTTACCGAATGTTCCAGCAAAATACACGGGGCAAATTGCGGCAGGCCAGTGCTGAAGAATTGTTGAGCCGCCAGGTGGCGAGGGAGTTGGCATATGCTTGATAGTGTACAGGATTTGAAAAGCGGGCGCAGCATAAATTTGGCGGCGAAGGGCGGCAAGGAAGTTAATGTCGGCAACGGTAAGGGCGAGTGCAGTATGCACAGCGCAACCATGTGTCCAGCCTTTGGCTCTCTGCGAGTAACCATGCGGATTGAAGGCATGGTGCCGGTGCTGGTCGGGGCAGTCGGTTGCCTTTACGGGCTGGATTTTGTGTCGCACTTTTACGCCTCCAGCAAACCGATTGTATCGCCTTCGCTAACCGCCCGTGAACTGGTGCAAAGCGATTTGACCGACAAGGTTCTCGATATTATCAAGGATGTGGTCGAACACGAAAACCCGCAGATGATTTCGGTAATGTCGCTGTGTACGCCTGAAACCAGTGGTTTGCATCTGGAACTTTTGCCCAGGAAAATAGGCCGCACCGAAATTGTGCCAATGCGCGTCCCGGCCTACGGTGTGCCAACCCACCCCGAAGCCAAAGACGTAGCGATTAGCCAAATTATCAAGCGGATTGGCGAAAATTTGCAGGAAGAAGGCAATGAAGAATTGGCTTCGGATGGCCTGGTAGCGGTAGGCGAAGTTTTCCCGACTGACCCGCTTCAGCTAGGCGTGGCGATTTCCCGGATGGGCCTGCGCTTGCGAACCGCTTTGCCGCATAAAGATATTTCAGCCTATTACGATGCGCCTAAAGCTAAAGTCGCGGCCTTGCTGCATCCTTTCTACGATAGAACCGTCAAGGAACTAAAGCTTTTGGGCGTGCAGCCGCTCTACAGCGCACCCGTTGGGGCGGAAGGTACCTATAGCTGGATGAAACGACTTGGTCAGTTGATGCAATTGCCCGCCCACGAAGTCGAAGCGATTGCCGACGACGAAGCCCAGAAGGTTGCCGACGAACTGGACAAGCACCGCCTGGATGGGGTGCGGATGATGGTTGCGGGGTACGAAGGCAGCGAATTGCTGTTCGCCCGCTTGATGCAGGAAGCCGGAGCAGAAGTTTGCTACGTTTCGACCAGCGTCAAGGGTGGAGTTGGCACAAAGGAAGATGCCGCCTGGTTGCAGGAACGGGGTATCCCGGTTTCCTTCCGCAAACGTCATGAAGATGACGTAATCGCGATTGACGAACTCAAGCCGGATTTGGTCGTAGGTTCAAGCAATCTGGAAGCAGTCGCCAAACGCAAGGGTATTCCTTCGGTTTACTACACCAATATTGTAGCAGCTCGACCTATTTTGCTGGCGGCGGGGGTAAAGCCTTTGGTTGACCATATGAAACTGATTTTGAGCCAGCTTAACACTTACCAGACTATGCGCGACTTCTTCGCCGATGTGGAGGCCGAAGAAATTGTGCGCGAACCACTTAAAGTAGGCATCTAACTAGCAGTAAGGACAAGGACACAAGCTTCAAACCTTGTGGTATCGAACTCAAATTTTGAAGGTAAAGACTGGGTATTCTCACTCAATACTCAGTCCTCTGTCCTCAGTCCTCAACACTAAAGAAAGACTCACTCATGGCTAAAAACGATTCGTTCGACGCGGATTTTGACCCAATGGGGGATGATGATTTTGGCGCGTCGAAACCGAAAAATAAAGCTGTCACTAATAGTAACCCTGTCGAAAGTAAGCCCAAGCCTAAAACCTCTTTTGCCGATTTTGATGAAGGAATGGGCGGCGACGATTTCGGGTCGAGCAAAAGCAAGCCGCGTAGTAGCGCGGCAGTAGCCGAACCTGCCGCAAAACCTAAGATTAAATCGGCTTCTAGCGGGCTGGATGATGAAATTGGCTTTGAATCCAGCGCGGCGGCTCCCTTGAAAAAGCCGGCAGCCAGTGCCAGTTCCTTTTGGGGAGCAGCTCCGGCTGCGCCCAAAGCCGCCGCCCCTTCCAAATCGATTGAGCCAAAAGGTGATTTGGGCTACGATATGGACGGAGTTAGCGGGGTGGGTGCGCCAACCAAAAACGCTTTTGTCCGCAAAAAGAATTATGTCAAGCCCGACACCGAAGCCAGCGAACACGAACGCATCCGGCGCATGGCCGAAGACGTTTTCGGCGAGGAAGGCAAGAAAGCTCCCAATATTCCCCTTGATACGGCAGTGTCAAACGGCTATTGGGGGGCAGTCTTTGCCCTGACCTGTATGAAGGATGTAGAAATGGTGGTGGATGCCCCGGTAGGTTGCTACAGCTTGCCTGCAACGGCTACGATTAACTACACCGACGCGCTACCCGAACTGGAAAATCTAGCCAGCAGCAATATTACCGAGATTGAAGTAACGCTGGACGGTACAACCCGTAAGGTGCTGGACGCGGTACGTCGGGTCAAGGCTCGTGAAGAAGCAAAAGGTTTGCACAAGCAGATTATCGTCGTCAGCAGCCAGGAAAGCGAGCTTATTGGGGCTGACCACGTGATGAGTTTGCAGCGCAAATACCCCGCCGCACTCTACTTCACCAGCCACGCTTTTGAGGATGATGAATGGCAGGGACGGGATGCCGCTTTGCTCTGGCTGTACCAGGAACGAAAAAAGCGGTCTGAAGGCCAAAAAGAAATCATCCCGGCTGGTGCAACCAAGATTAATATTATTGGGCCGAGCTATTCCTGCTTTAACAGCTATGCTGATTTGCACGAACTGAAACGGCTCATTCGCGGAGCGGGCGGCGATATACACTATGTCTTCCCGTTTGAAGCCAACTACGCTGATATGCACAAATTGGACGAAAGCGCGGTCAATATTGTGATGTACCGCGAGTTTGGCGAAAGCGTAGCGAAAGAAATTGGCAAGCCCTATCTGTTCGCGCCTTTTGGAATGAAAGAAACTACCGAGTTTATTCTGGAATTGGGCAAATTGCTTGGAACTGAAGCACAGGCAAAGGCTTTTGTTAGAGAAGAAAAGCGCGATACCTTGCTACCGATTTGGGACATTTGGCTGGGTGCGCCCCAGGATTTCTATTCAACCTGTAAAGTGGCGATTGTGGCGAACGAAAGCTATGCTCAGGGCCTAAAGCGATTTTTGGGCGAAGAATTGGGGTTGCCGATTGGGACGGTGATAAGCCGACAGCGTTCTAACGACACCAATAATTATATGCTCCGTAATCGCTTGATTCAGGAACGCCCGACCTTTGTTTTTGGGAGCATGAACGAGCGAATTTATATCGCCGAAGCCGGGCTACCCACCAAGTTTATGCCCGCCTCGCTGCCTATTCCGCTTATTAGCCGCTCGGTAGGTACGCCTTATATGGGCTATCGCGGAGCAGTTTACTTGATGCAAATAATTACCAATTCCCTGTTTGACATCCTGTTCGACGTGCTGCCACGCGAAAAGCGTAATGGAGCGGGCAAACCGGGAGCAAGTGGGATGGCGGCGGGTGGCCCTTCGGCGCAAGCTGGACAAGGCCCGGAAGCAAAGCCGGAAATTCCTTCCGTAAATTTGGAAGAGCTTTCGGGGATGCGCTGGTCAAACGAGGCCAAAGCAATCTTCGACCAATTGCTCGATAAAGTTCCCTGGGTAGCCCGGATTTCGGCTTCAGACAAACTGCGAAATGCCGCTACCTCCGAAGCTCGCGCCTGCAATTTGACCGAAGTAACGCCCCAAATCGTTCTCAATGTGTTACCACAAGTCATGATGTAGGGAAAATGTTTTGAGTTTTGAGTTTTGGGTTAAAAGCCAAAACTCAAAACATTTTTGCAAAGTAGCAATTCAATTGATTGAACAGAATATTTGACAGGTAAAAGTGAAGCCTTATCTGGGAGAGGATAATTTACTGCATTTACCCCAAAATACGCTGGTGGTATTATGCGGGTTGAGCGGGAGCGGCAAAAGTAGCTTTGCGAACCGCCATTTTCCCGAAACTAATGTTATTTCAAGTGATAAATGCCGGGCCTTGATTTCGGATAATATGCGAAACCTGGAAATTAACACCGAAACTTTCGGTCTGGTTTATTACTTAACCCGCCTGCGCTTGAAAGCCCGTCGCTTGACCGTAATAGATAGCACCGCTTTGCGTGATTTTACCCGCAAGGCTTTTTTGACGATTGCTAAAGATTACAATTTTCAAACGCTGCTTTTGGTGCTAGATATTTCCGAAGAGGTTTGCCGGGCGCGGGATGCTGCCCGGATTGACCCGCCGCCCGTTGGTTCAGAAGTAGTGGCCGAGCAGTATCGACAGTATCAGGAGACTTTGAAAGCTGCCCGCTACGAGAATTTTGACGTAATTATAATTTTAACCCAACAGCAAATCGACCAAATAGGAATACAATTCGACAAATAATTTACTTTGCGCTACCTACAAACGAAGACATAATTTGTAACATAATAATTGCGATGAAGAAGGACAAATCAAGAAAGCCTACTGGCGGGATAACGGCTCGAATAGGTTTGATGATAGGTTCGACCAGGCCACGCACTATGCGGGTAAAGGCAAAGCGTTGCTGCCCATCCACCCATGACATAATCATACTGAGAATCATTAAGATAAAAACTAATTGAAGTAACAATTGGACAATTGTCAAAATAACGTTCATTGTTCAAGCTCCTGCCGCAGTTCGTATAATTCCGGGTTCAAAAATTTAGTCAGAGCATAAATAAAAATAGCTTCGTAAGCCGCCCGACGACTGTGCAAATCCTTGCTAAGGTAGCCCAGCGCACCGCCCGCGTGCTTGCTGTTTTGCACCTGGTAAAGTCGGTCAGTCGCAATTCCCAACTCGTAGCCCGCCTCCAAATCGCGGACAATGGGCGGCGGCAAAGGCATTATCAAGCCACCACCCAGCGAGACATTCCCGAAGTTATCAGCAATGGCGCACCAGGCAGTAGTATACAAGCCATCTTCCAGCGACATTACGCCACCTTCCAGGCCCACGCCCCAGCTAACCCCTTCGGCGGCAAATTCTTCTAAAACTCGTTTGGCCCGGCCAACCGCACCTCGCCGGGTTTCTTCTTCGCCGACGGGCTGGTCGCTGACCCCGCTTGGTACTTGTTCGCCGCGCACTTGAAAGCCAGTTGTAGTCAGAAACAAGTTATCGTCGGAGGCCCGTTCCAGCACCCGTCGTACCGCTTCTACCTTTGTCGGGTTGCGCGACCCGACGATTACCAGCCTTTTTTCGGTTTCTTCCGTTTCTTGGGTTTCTCTCATTGTTATTACTAGGATTCCATTATTTCGGCATCAAAGGCGAAGGGTAGTAAATCGGTTAGAGGACGAACCAGATGCACTTTTTGGGTGTTCGCCACCACGATTTTTAGATTAGGGCTAAATTCGGCCAAAAACTGACGGCAAGCTCCACAAGGGGTGGTCGGGCGTTCGGTGTCGGCCACTACCGCGATTTCTTCCCATTCCAGCTCACCCGCCGTTACTGCCGCTACCGCCGCGCTACGTTCGGCACAAATCGTCATACTAAACGAGGCATTTTCGACGTTTACGCCATAGAAAACCTGACCGCTTTTGGTTTTCAGGGCTGCCCCAACTTTGAAGTTAGAATAAGGGGCATAGGCTTGCTTTCGCGCTGCCCTCGCCCCTTCCAAAAGGTCAATATCATATTTTTCCATATTTTTAGGCCAGTTTCGATAAAAGCACGCCCAACCAATACAAACCAAAAATGATTAAGGCGATAATAGCTTGCCAGAAAGGGTCAGGGCTGGGTGTAATAAAAGCCGCCGCCACCAGCGAAAGCACCAAAGACCACCGCCACCAGCCGACGTAACGCTTGACGGTCATCACCCCTATTTTGGTCAGCAAAAACATGAAGATGGGCAATTCAAACATTATCCCACTCCAAAACATCATCTTTGTGACCAACCCGATAAACTTTTGTGCATCCAAAATTGCCTGAAGTTGGCCGCCACTAAAATTAAGCAAAAAGTGAACGGCGGGCGGGATAATCAGGTAATAGGCGAAGGCGACCCCGGCGGCAAACGAAAGAGCCACAAACGGGATAAAAAACCACAAACTGCGCTTGACCGTTTTGGTAACTTTTAGTTCTTGCTCGTATTCGACTGTACCGGGTGCGCTTTCCGGCTCTAGCGCGGGAGCTAAAAAGGCCATAATTTGATAAACTACTACCGGGCTGGCAAGCAACAAACCTACATAAATCGCAAGGTTCATGTATACGCCAAATTGGTCGAAGGCAGTAAAAGTAGTTAATTTATTAGGTGCGGCCAGTTGCGCGAAAATATCCACTAAATCGCGACTATAGACAAAACCAAAAATTGAGCAAATAATAACGGCAATTGACGACCAGATTACCCGGTCACGCAATTCGCCCAAATGCTCGAAGAAAGTCATTTGTCCGGCGGGCGGTTTCGGTTTTTTGGGTTTGCGGTTGCGCCCAAAGGGTACTGGTAAACGCGGGATGCGCCGTACTCTGGTTACGCGGGTTTCGCTGCTCTGGACTTCCACGATATTAACCCGTTCCTCTCTTTTGCTGGTAGCCATCCCTTTTTACTCCTTACGTGTGCCAAAGGCAGAACGTTTGCCGATACGTGGTTTGGTTTTTAGCAAGGGTTCGCCCGCGTCGGCGGCATCACTTCCAATTTGCGGCACTTGGTAAGCCGAAGTTTCAGGCGGGTTGTACCAGCCTTCATAGGCGGCATCAACGGCGGCAGTTTCGGCAGCTTGTGCATCAAGCACGGGTGCAGTAGCCGGGTGGTTGTTTACGGCACTTTCTATCAAAGTATTAGCGTTGGCTTGCTCGGCTAATTCTGCCAAACGACGGCGGTTAAATTCGTCTCGTTCGGCATCGCTTACTTCGCGCACGGTAGAAGTAATGGTTGCCATCGGCGGGTTGGCCTCGACGGGAGCTTCAGGAGCAATTGTGTCAGGAGTTGGCTCGTAGCTAACCTTGTACTGCTCAGTCACGGTAGTAGTGACTTCGTTACCGATGCCGCTCATCTCAGTCTTGATACTGGTCATTTCCTGCCGGACACTCTGGGTTACGCCGTTAATTTCGGTACGAATATTTTTTATTTCTTCGGAAAGCCCGGTTTCCTGGGTCAAATTACGAATTTCGCTAGTAGCTTCATTGGTTAGCTGGCGGAAGGCTCGCACCATTTTTCCGGCTTCACGAGCAATTTCGGGTAGCTTGTCCGGCCCGAACACTACCAATGCCACTACCATTATAAGCAATATTTCAGGTGCGCCTATCCCAAAAATTTCCATAAAGTTTTACTTGATGATTGCCTGTTCTAAAATAATTGTTCCAACCCCTAACTAACGAATAAGGCAAGCGGCTGGATTAATAAAGATTGCTTTACTAATTGTAGCACTATCAACACCGCTATAGAATATAACTTTTCGGGTTGTAGTGCAAGCCACACCTGTAAAATCTAATCTAATTCTTTGTAATTTATTCATGAAGCTGAAAAATGGCTGTGTTTTAATTCTCCGCTTCAAGGCGCAAGCTTTGCCACAAATACCAGGTGGCAACTGTGGAATAGGGCGGCCAACCCCGCTCGTGGGCAAATTGCTTCAAAATCTTCGGGGAAGGCCGTTCTTCAAACCCGTAGAGCTTGTGAATGGCGGCCCGGAAACCCAAATCGTCTACGGGCAATATATTCGGGCGGTTAAGTGAGAAAATCAAAAACATTTCTGCCGTCCAACGTCCAATACCCTTGACCTGGATGAGCTGCTGAATAATTATCTCATCGTCCTGCTTTTCCACCTGAGCTAAATTTACCGTTCCGAGTTCGATTTTTTCGGCCAAATCCAGAATATAGCGAGCTTTCTGGCCGGATAGCCCCACCGCCCGTAAATCTTCAACAGGTACAGCCAATAAACGGACAGGGCTAACTTCGGCTTTATCCGAATTGGGAAAGAGAGCCAAAAACCGTTTCTCGATAGCCGCCGCCGCCTTGACCGAAATTTGCTGCGAAATAATCGAGGAAGCCAGAGCATAAAAATAGGGCTTTTCGGTAGCCAACGTCATTGGCCCAACCCGCTCGATAACTTTCGCCATAATCGGGTCAGCTTCCTGCAAATGGGCAATCGCTTTTTCAAGGGACACGGGATGGGTAATAGGGAGCGAATAAGCAATAATCTCTTCCGGCATTATAATTTCATCTGGTTTCAATTTTAATTTTACTCTATTCCTGTTTTATTCCTCGAGCAACAAGGCGCGATAGCCCGCCTGCACAAAATGCTTATCCGAGGTCAGGGCTACGTTTAATTTGTAATCCTGCATCACCACAAACGAAATGCAATCAGTCAAGCCCCAATCTTTATCGCTACGTCGGCGGTAAAGCTCCAACCCTCTTTTGAACAAAATTGAATCAACCGTGACAATGGTTATGTTATGGCTTGAATAGCACTGGTCAATAAAGTTAGAAGCGGCCTGCCGATTTATAGCACTCAAGCCGTCCCCTATTTCGGTCAAAACAGTTTCAGTAACCCGAACTACTTTGGCCGCTTGCATTCTTGAGTATAAAGCATTCGCCAAAACAGCGTACTGGTCGTTCGGGTTTAGCAACCCTTGAACGAAGGAAGTATCCAAAAAGAATTTTTCTCTACTCATTTACTTTATTCTGGTAACGCTTGGGCGTGCCGTGTATATAATGGTCGTGTTCCAAAGACCAATCTTTGGGAGCTTCGACTGTACCAATCAAACTTTCGATTACAGCCCAGGCCTCGCGTGAATTAACTTCTGGGTGTTCAATTTCAATTGAAATTAAATCGGTTAGATTATCCAATTGTTCAAAAAACCACTCCTTTAGTTGATTCCATCCCGAAGAAACCTCTAATTTTTGTCCTTCAGTCTGGATTGTCACTTCTAATAATAAATCCTGCTGATTATCCTCAACAAGTGTCAAAACTAATTGAGTTGTTTCTGGTAAGAAGGTTTTTATGGAATAATTAACCTGCTCCAAAAACTCTACTAAAAAAGGGTATTGTTGCAAATATTGGCTAACTTTAGTGACCTCGCTAAAAATATAAAGCTGTTGTAGCGCATCCAGACTGGCTTTTGAAATGGGCAAGGAAGATTGCACCGTTATTTCATAACGGGTGTTTGGCGCAAGGTCGGGGGCGGTTTCGGGTCGAAATACCTCGCCATCAAACATTACTGAAAATGTTTTACTCATAACGTACTCCTGGATTAAGGGATGAAGTATAAGCAAAGCTTTCTTCACCCCTCATTCAACTAAAAATAATCGTAGAAGCCGCGACCAGCCTCCTGCCCGAACTGGCGGGCGCGTACCATTTTGCGTAGTAGTTGGGCGGGACGGTAACGCGGGTCGCCGGTTTCAATTTGCAAATGTTCCATTACTTCCAGCACCAAATCTACCCCGATTTTGTCGGCATACTGGAACGGCCCCATCCCGTAATTCATGCCCAAACGCATAGCAGTATCAATATCTTCAACCGAGGCCAATTTTTCCTGCAAACAAAAGGCCGCTTCGTTAATCATACAGCAAATAACTCGCAGCGTAACCCCGATTGGCGTTTCCGGCACGACAATATATTTGTAATCCAGCGCATCGAGCAAGGCTACCGCTTTAGCCGCCGCTTTGGGAGCAGTCTCCAGCCCTAAAGCCAATTCGTAAAATTTATCGTGGACGAAAGACAAGGGGCAAAACAGGCGGAAAGTTTCTCTGGGTCGCCCGGTAATCGCCCCTAATTCGCTGGGCGAACTGAAAGCATCTAGGGCAACCAGAATCGCGCCCGGTACAGTATCGAGGGCAACGCTGGCAAACATTTTTTTGTAATCCTGGTCAAGTTCTGGGGCGACTAGCACCAATTCGGCCTCACCTAATTCTACCGAGTCAAACCCGGCTTGAGCCAATTTGCCACGCAACCGCCGGGCTTCAAGGCTATCTCCCGGCACAGCCACCGTTTTTGGTAGTTCTACTTTTGGTAGTTCTATATCCGACCAGCGCGGAACAGGCTTGTCGCTGCCTTCGGGATAAAGATAAAAACCTTTGCCCGCCTTGCGCCCGACGTTCCCGGCCCGCACCAGTTTTCGTACAATCGGCATCGGACGGTATTTGGGGTCGCCAAATTCGCGCAAAGTATTTTCCGAAACCGAGAGACCAATTTCCAGCCCGCTCCAATCCCCTGTCTCAAGCGGCCCCATCTTGAAGCTTGCGCCGAGCCGCATCGCGGTATCAATCACCTGGGGGGTTAGCCCTTCCTGCACCATCATCTGACATTCAAAATAAACCGGGCGGTTAATCTGGTTTACAATAAAATTGGGCGAGTCCTGGCATTGCACCACTGTTTTGCCCAACGCTTTGCCAAACTCAACGGCCTGCTCAAAAACTTCCGGGCTGGTTTCTGCCCCGCGAATAACTTCCACCAGTTTCATCAGTGGCACAGGATTAAAGAAGTGCATCCCTACCATTTGTTCAGGCCGACCACTGGCCGCCCCGATTTCGGTAATCGAAAGCCCACTGGTATTGGAAGCAAAATTAGTGCGCGGGTGGCAATATTCATCCAGTTTGCTGTAAAGTTCCTTCTTGACCGCCATATTTTCAAAAATTGCTTCAATAACCCAATCCGAATTTTGCACCGCTTTAGCTAAATCGGTAGAATAAGACAAATTCTTAACCGCAGCTTCGGCTACTTCGCTCGAATACTGGTTTTTTTCCGCGCCCCGCCGGATAAACTTTACAATCTGGTTATAGGCCGCTTCCAGCCGCTTTTCGTCTATATCCTGCAAACTAACCGTAAATCCAGCTACCGCGCAAGTTTGGGCAATACCCGCGCCCATCGTCCCCGACCCAATTACGGTTATCTTTTTGATATTATTAGCTTCTTCGCTCATTTCTCTCCTCGCTGATTTCGTCTTTTTTTATTCTATTCTCTTCTTTTAAACGGCAGAGGACACTAGCAGCCGTGTCCTCTGCTCTGATGCCCTAAAACTTTAGCAATTCCTTGAACCTATCATCTTCGCCTTCGTAGGGGCCGACGACGGCCAGGCGCAACTTTTCAAGAGTGAAAAGTTCCTGAGCCATTTCCTGAATTTGCTGGGTAGTGACCGCTTCGATTTGCTCGACTACTTCTTCAACAGTCAGAATACGACCTAGCAAAAGTTCTTGACCGCCCGCCCAACTTGCGACGGCCTGAGTATTCTCAAGGCTGAGAAGCATCCGGCCTTTGTTGTATTCTTTGGCTTTGGTTAGTTCGGTTTGGGGGACGCGCTCTTGCCGGAGTTTGTCCATTTCGCCCAAAATTGCGCTAATAGTGTCGTCAACCCGCTCCGGGTCAACCCCG
>JBBQGP010000117.1:0-17130 GCA_038323095.1 Chloroflexia bacterium
AAATTGTGCCACACCTTTATTGATTTGCGCCGGAAACGATAATTTTCATCCAACCGCTACCGCCGAAGAAATTGCCCGCCTCGCTCCTGATGCCCAACTTTTAATCAAGTGGCGCGAGGCCGAAGTTGTGCGCGAAACGGTAGAGCGTGTCCGAAGCTTCCTGCAATCGCATACACCCGCTTTGTAGTGCTGAGGACTGAGGGAATAAGTCGGAAGTCGAAAGTAAGAAGCCGGAAACAAGAAGAAAAGTTTGTTTCTGAGTACCGTTCGTGGCAAAATGAGTGCGGAAAAGAGTTGGCAGGGAAACCCTGCACGGGGGATTTGGGGGTGTCTCCCAACATTTCCAACTTGCGTACCGCTTTTTGCAAAAAGCGGTACGCAAGTTCAGATTTAAGAAAGAGGATTTTTTTGCAAACCCAGATTAGCTTTAGCGAGGCTTTGACCCGCTTTGGCCCAATGATTGACAATGAAATTCGGGATGAATTGGCGACTGAACTGGACGAATGGATGCGGAACGCGGTTAGCTATCATTTTGGCTGGCTTGACCGCGATTTCAAGCCACTCGCTAACGGTAAAAGCGGCAAGAAACTGCGGCCAATTATGGCTTTGCTGGCTTATCAGGGAGCGCATCCGGCGGGCCTTGAGGCCGATTTGTCGCCCGCCTTGCCCGTGGCGGCCTGTATCGAAATGATTCATAATTACAGCCTGATTCACGATGACATTGAGGATAACGACCAGGAAAGACACGGGCGAGCGACGGCCTGGACTATCTGGGGCAAGCCCAAAGCGATAAACATTGGCGATTGTTTGCACGTGCTGGCTTTCCGGCGTTTGTACCGGGCCAGCGAACGCGGCCTTTCCGCCGAGCGTACTCTGAGAATTGCCCGGCGGATTGCCGAAACTTCGGTCAAGCTGGCTTTGGGCCAACACAAGGATATGACTTTCGAGGACGATTTGAACGTTACGCCCGAAATGTACATAGATATGATTGGCGGCAAGACCGCTTCATTAATTAGCTGCTCGGTTTATGCAGGCGCGTTGGCCGCCACCGAAGATGAGCAAAGATTAGCCGCTTTTGCCGAATTTGGCCTTAAAATTGGGCTAGGCTTTCAGATTCGGGATGATATTTTGGGTATTTGGGGTTTATCCGAAGCTACTGGCAAGCCTACCGGCAGCGATATTCGGCGACGCAAGAAAAGTTTGCCAATACTCTACACCCTTAGCGAAAGTCAGGGCCAAACCCGTGAGCGTTTGCTGGATATTTACCGCCGAACTAATGAGATAACACCACAGGAAGAACAATTTATAATGGCCGCGCTGGAAGAATACCGGGCGCAGGAATTCGCGCAGGCTCAGGCTGACCGCTACAAACAGGAAGCCTGGAACGCCCTTTCACTTGCCGCCAACAATTCAATCGAAACTAACCAGCCTTTACTGCAATTGCAAAAGCTGTGTACTTTTTTGGTAGAACGCACTTTTTGATGAAAAACCAGTTTACCTCACTACGGGTAGCGCGTTTAATTTCTGATTTTACCTCGCCGCCCGTTATTGCCATCCCAACCCTGACCGTTTTATGCCTTTACGACCAGGCGCGGGTGGGTGGTACAGGCTGGGATTTACTGGCCCGCCTTTTTCTTTCAATCACTTTTGGGATAACGCTGCCCACTGTTTATATTATCTTTCTTTTCCGGCGCAACCGCGTGACCGATTTGCATATTTCGGTACGGGAACAACGTACCCTGCCCTATCTGGTCAGCATCGGCTTTTATCTACTAGGTTTTGTCCTGATTTACCTGTTTATCGGGCCGGGGGTGCTGGCCGCCGCAATGCTGGTGAATGTTATCATCGGTATAAGCATGGCCCTTATTAACTTAAAATGGAAAATTAGCGCACACGCTATCGGCATTGCCAACCCATTAGCTCTGCTCACCCTGCTTTTCGGCCCGGTAATCTTGCCCCTTTACCTGTTAATTCCGCTTATTAGCTGGGCGCGGGTCAAGGTCAAAGCCCATACTCTTGCTCAGGTTGTCGCCGGAACACTGCTAGGCTTTATCCTGACCCTGCTCCAATTCGCCCTGATATATTACCCGCTAGGCTGGGTTTAGTTACTACACAGGACAAAGATAAGTAAATAAAGAGGAATAAATTCAGAAAATCGTCTGGCGTTCAATCGCCCTGAAATGAATTTCGGGCTAAGTTATGGGAAGTTGGTTCAAACCAGCTATAGAAAGCTTTGCCTTTAGCTGAATCAGAGCTTATCCCGATAAATAGTGGTTTTATCTATTGGCGGAGCAATATCCTACAGGAATGCTGCTTTCCCTTGTAGGATATTGCTCCGCCAATAGATTTTGACTATCACCTATTTAAGTGGGTTCTTAGTTGGTTTCAACCAACTTGCGCTATCTTAGCCCGAAATTCATTTCAGGGCCACATTACCACCAATCTAACAACTCACAACTCCGTTCCCCCCGACAACCGACAACCGACAACTCTTCTAACAACCAACGACTAACAACTAATTTGGAGTGCTGACCTTGATGCTAAGGGCCAGGGTTTGCAAATCGGCTTCGTAGCCATCCACCAGATTTTGCTTGATGGCCGAATTTGGGCCAAGCGTTACAATGGTCATCAGCAAATGTCGCCCGGCGGAGCGAATGAATAGCACGCCACGAGTATTAGTCGCGCCCGCGTCGTTACGGGCGACAAAAGTTGCCCGGTAGAGCGCACCCACGTTCGTAACGTCACTAATAGTATTGCGCGAACCCTGACTTTCGATGGTTTGCTTGAAACTCTGATAATACGGCTCGTAGGCACGCTGGTAATCCTCAGTGGAAGGTACGGCATCGCTGGCGAAGGCGTTTGGTACAATTCCAAGCTGGACAAAAGTTTCGTTATCGGGCGCAGTCAGATAAAGGCCGGGATTAGCCAATTGCGGACTAGCGGTAATGGTCGTGGCCGCCGCCCCGGTGGGACTGGCCGGAGCAAGCAGGGTGGGGAAAGATTTAATGCGCCATTGCCAATTATTCGGGAAAAGCCCGCTAAAAACATAACGGTTCGAGCCGGATAACAATGTCGGCGATTGCCATTCGACCAAATCCCCCGTTTTGCCGGTAGTACCTTTATTGCCCGTAACTTTACCGCCCGCGCTGGCGGCAACTGCGGTGGGGTCGCCTCCGGCAGCGGCGGTCAGAGTGGCCGGAACAGCCAAAGGAGCATTGGATTTAAAGGACTCGAAAGCGGTAGTAAAAGTGGATTTACGCTGTTCGGCCTGAGCCGCCAGACTGCGCCCGCTTAGAATATAGGCCCGGTTGGAAGATGGGGCATTAACCTGAGCAGTAAATTCGGAAATTTCTGTACCAGCTTCGGTATAAGTTAATTTGAAAAGATTGATGGTGGCATCCACTAATTTAAGCAAGCCCGCATTATCTTGCCGAAAATTGGTAAAACGGGTTTTGTAAGTATCTAGTTTCTCCTGCAAAATCCGGGTAGAATCGGCGGTAAGGCGTTGGGCTGAAGTCGCCGAGACACTTATTTTCAAATTAGCATCTTCGGGGGCAACGTAAGCAACCATATCTTTATCGCCATTTTTGGCCCAGTTATTAGGAATACTCATAATAAAAAAAAGTTCCTGATTAACTTCTTGCCGGAAACTGGGAGTAGGGGTAGCTGTAGGTACAACAACTTGCGGGGCGGGAGCATCGCCACAAGCCGCGAATACAGCCGCCAGCCCGGTAGCAAGCAAAAATAAGGCAAAATAACGGTAATACAAAAAAACTTTAGGATTAGACATTTTAGTCCCCTTTGCTACTACGCTTTATTAAAGAAGTCAACGCGATTATATTAGCTTATATGAGGCGGGGGTGCAAGCCTTGAAAATTATATTAAAAAAGCGGCAAACCCGAAGGCCCGCCGCCAAAAATGCCCCAGTCCCAAACTAGACGAACTGCTGCCCGGTGGTGTTGATCTGAGCCTGCGTATTTGGCATGTTGTTCATGCCGGTACTCAGGTTGCCCATAATTTCTTTCATTGGCAAGCTTTCCTGAACCGCCTGCATACTCAATTGCTTGGCCTTCTGAATTTCCTGACCAATCATCTGGAGCTGCTGTTCGCTCAAACGCTGGCGCATACGCGGGAAGATTTCGTTTTCCTCTTCCTGAACGTGAGCCTGAACGTCCTTCATCAGCTTGGTCATCTTCTGACTCCACTCCGAGGAAGTGTTATCCAGGGCGGCCAACTCTGCGAAAGCCGCTTTAGCTTCGGCATGGTCTTTGTAAACGTCCTTGAGATAGCCCGCAGTTTCGTCAAACTGAGCCAAAGTCGGGTAAATTACATTCTCTTCGGCCAACGAGTGCAAGGTTAATTCCTGATAAAGCTGGGCGAAAAGCTGGCGGAATTCCTGCGAACCGCCACCCTGCTGGAACTGCATAAATATACCTTCGACCTTATCGTGGTCACTTTTCAAAAGTTCTATAGCATCCATTTTATACTGCCTCCATCCGTGTTATCTAAAGTTTTCTCAATACCAACCGGCCCATTTCCTGCCGATAAGTACCCTATTAATCCGATTTGCTCAGGCAAGTCACACAGCAGGTCTTGAGCAATCTTCTGACAAAATATTATATAAGCAATAAAAATGCCACTATAAACATAGCTATTAATTCTTAACTTTAATAAAAGTAAAATTAAAAAAGAGGCACAAACCGCTTTGCGCCCCTTTGGGGAATTTGAGGTACTTGAAACCCCGCGAAGGATTCAAGTTGAAAGAAGGATGTATTCTAGCGTTCCGGGCGAAAGATAATACAGGTAGTGGTGGCGTGACTGTAAAGCGTGCCTTTAGCATCGACCAGCCGGGCCTCGGCAGTAGCGATTCTGCCGCCAGCCTGAATAACTTTGCCTTCGCAGTAGACCCGACCAGTATCACGGGTTAAGGCTTTCACAAAATTTACTTTAATTTCAAGGCTACTATAGCCCGCTCCTGCCGGTAAAGTAGTATGCACCGCGCAACCCATCGCCGAATCACACAAAGTAGCGATAACTCCGCCATGCACCGAGCCAATCGGATTGTAATGGTACTCCGCCGGGATAAAGCTAAAAACTATTCGGCCTTCTTCTACTTCCAAAGCTTCAAATTCCAAAGCTTCCATAATTGGCGGGCGTGGCACTTCCCCCCGGCCTATCGCTTTGAAAAATTCAAGACCGCTCATACTTTTGGCAGCTTTCGCGCCAAGTAGCGGGTCTTGCCAGCTAAAAGTGCGCGTCCGACTAACGGTGTTATCTACTTCCACAAAATATCCTTTCTTAATTTGACTAGATTAAATTTAATTTACTAATTCTCTCGGTTTATCCAGAAAAATATTTAGCACCATTTCACCATTGACCGTGCGGGAATTAGTTACAAAGGGCAACTTACGGATTAGCCGTCGCATTACTATATTTTCGCTTAAAATAAGGGCCTGAAGCGTCTGGATGTGGTGAGCCTGCGCCAAATGTATAAGTTGCCGGATAATAATTGTGCCAACGCCCTCGCCCTGAAAATCATCCCGTACTACCGTTGCCAGTTCATAGTAATTTTCTAGGTTGTTGCGTACCAGTTCAGCTACTGCTACCACCTGTTCCGCCCCTTTTTCGCGGTTAAATACCAGCAAGGTTATTTGCTTATCCAAATCGCTACGAGTAAGACGAGAAGCTTCCCGCGCTGCTTTTTCGGCTGAAAGACCTGGCAAGGGTGAAAGATAGCGCAAAAGGCAAGTACGAGCCGAAAGCTGCAACAGCATTTGCTCAACCGCGTCACGGTTACACTCAAGGGCAGGACGAATAAAACAAAGGCGACCCTGCTTTGACCTGAATTCACCCAGTCCGAGCTGATACTGGTTTAACTTAGCTTCGATTTGTAACATTTATAGCCCTCGCTTTGGTTTCAAACCGAATAGTCGGTTATTAAACCAGAAAGTCAGGCGAAGTTCAGGAACTATCGCCTTTGGATGGTCGAATTCAAAATTTTAGATGAGCCTCTACATAAGTAATTAAAAAGTCGGCAGCGTGGCATAAATGTATCGCATCGCCATAAAGCTTGCTCATCATCAAAGCTCCTTCCAGCGTACTGATAAAGACGCTGGTTACAGCTTCGACGTTTGTAGCGGCTTTAATTTCATTGCGCTCAATTCCTTTTTCCAAAATACGCCGTACCGTTCCTCGCATAGTATCCATTGCTACCCGCGCTTTTTCCCGTAAAGCCGGGTGTGCGTCGTCAGCTTCGATAGCCGTATTCAAAATAGGACAGCCGCCGATTATAACGGGATTTTCAAAATGGTTTTGGAAAACTTTAACCAGCACTATTAGTCGTTCTACCGCGTGCGTTTTACCTACCAAGCCTTCCCGGATTCTTTCGCTGACCAAACTCACGGCATAATCAAAAGATTCTAAAGCCAGTTCGTCTTTACTGGTAAAGTGGTTGTAAATCCCGCCCTTTTCCAGCCCGGTCTCCTTCATAATATCGGTTAGCGACGAGCCAAAATACCCTTGACGGCTAAATAACTGGGCCGTCCGCGCCAATATCATTTCTCTGGTTTGTGTTCCCTTATTACCCATTTTAGCTTAACTTTCCTTAATTTAGTACCGACTGGTCGGTCTGAATTAAGAATATCAGCAAAACAAGTTGATGTCAATAGTTTGCTACTGCCGACTTTTTAACAAGCATTATTTAAGGAGTACCAAATCCGGGCTATGACTTTTGGGGCAAGAATATAAACCAAATTGGTTATTCCCGACAGGTTGAGGCTGACATAAAATAAGGCGAGAAACTATACTAGAAACGTTATTATTGTCGAGCAAGTTTGATTGGGTTACAAAACTGGCTCGAAAACTTTGCAGATTGTTAGCCGGAGGAAAAATGCAGTTTCTATTGGATGCCGACGCGATTGAGGAGATGATGCAAACCAACCTCACCGCCGATTGTTATGCCCGCGACAAAGTTTACCCCCACCATTTTTATCGAAGCGGTGAAAAATGTTTGGTAGTTCGTGCGCTTTATACTGCTATTAAGGATGCCCAACAGCGCGGCGACAAAGTAGCCCTGGCTCATTTGATGTTGCACGAGCAGCAGGTCAAAGCCTGGGCTGCCGATATGGAGCGGCTGCGGCAGGGTCAGCCCGCCGAACTTTACAAAGAATCCTATATGCAAGTTTTGCACGAGGAAGAAAGCCAGCCCCATAAAGAAGAAAAGCCGTCCTTTTTCCCCGAAATCCCTCGCAAAGTTGAAGATTTGGGCTTGAACGAAAATTTTATAGACGAAATGATATTGCGTACCTATTACCTCAAGGGTACAATTAACGGCAACACCTTGAGCCTGATGCTGCACGTTCCGTTTTATAACTTGCTGCAACTGCGTCTGGAAGAATTGCGGCGACAAGAATTAGTCGATATTGCCGGGCAGGATGGGTTGGGCGAATCGGGCTATAAGTATACTCTTACTCCTAAAGGGATTGAACGGGCGCAAAGCCTGATGCAAAAAACGGCTTATGCCGGGCCAATGCCCGTACCGCTCGAAACCTGGATTGCTTCGGTCAAGGCTCAAACCATCAAAAACGTAGTAGTAACTCACCAGAATATCCGCAAAGCTTTCGCCGATTTGATTATTCACGATTTTATTTTGAACCAGATTGGCCCGGCGGTAAACTCCGCTTCCTCTATCTTTTTGTTTGGGGCGGCAGGCAACGGTAAAACTTCGATTGCCGAGCGGATTACCCGCCTGATGGGTGGTTCGATGTTTGTACCGTATGCTCTCGAAACCGACGGCCAGATTATCAAGCTTTACGATACAATTACTCACGAAGCTTTAGACGATACTACCGGGGAAGATACGCTGGATTATGACTCGCGCTGGGTTAGAATCAAACGCCCGGTGGTAGTGGTTGGTGGTGAATTGACGCTGGCCGGACTAGATTTGATTTTCAATGCGACGGCTAGAGTATATGAAGCACCCTTCCAAATGAAGGCGAACGGCGGAATTTTCTTGATTGACGACTTTGGCCGCCAACAATGCCGCCCGATGGAGCTTTTGAACCGCTGGATTGTACCGCTTGAAAAGCGTTATGATTATTTGACCCTTGTTACCGGCAAAAAATTGGAAGTGCCTTTTGACGAGCTTATTGCTTTTTCCTCAAACCTTGACCCCAGCGATATTGCCGATGAAGCTTTTTTGCGGCGCATCAAATATAAAGTAAACATTGTTGACCCGGACGAGAAACAATGGCGCAAAATTTGGCAATTAGTTTGCAAAAGCAAAAAAGTGCCATACGACGATAAAGCGTTGGATTATATGATAGAAAAATGGTACAAACCGCAGGAAAGGCCGTTTCGGATGTGCCAGCCCCGCGATATTCTTGACCAAATGCTCGCGCTTGCCAAGTATAGTGTCGAGCCGCCAACTATGAACCCGGATTTGATTGATAGTGCTTGCTCAACTTATTTTGTAGATATGAAAGGCAAAGCGGCTAAAACAATGGCGGGCGAAATGTTCGCGAAAAGTGCTTGATTAATCGCTTTGTTTCATTAACTTTCTCTTAACTGGATTTAATTTTATCCAGCAATGAAAGGGCGGCAAGTTGCTTTGAGAAATCTTGCCAACTTCAGGCGACTTCCGCCTTGAAGTTGGCAAAGCCAAATATTACACTGAAAGATTTGCAATAAACCGCTACCGCCTTGTATTGGTCTAAATCAAGCGAACTATTCAATTCATAGTTCAAATTGCCCTGGGTCGCTTTCAATTTGCCAATTTCCAGCCCTTGCTTGATACTAGCGGCACTGGCCGGGTTGTTTTCTTTAGTCAGGTAAACATACAAATCTGGGCCGTTAGCCGACTTGAAATTTTCGAAACTCAATACAATTTTGCCGTCCGCCATTTTGCCGATAATCGCCTTGCCCGCCACTGCATCGACACCTTGATTGTTGAAAGTACCCGAAAGCGGCCTGGCTATCTTTGCCACCGTCACCGTGTCTGTTGTCTTTGCGACCATTGCTGCCTCAGTTGTGGTTTTTGCGACCATTGCTGCCTCAGTTGTGGTTTTTGCCGCCGTCACTGTGGTTTGCATCACCATTGCAGCTTCGGTGGTCTTACCCGCCAGCACTGCCGCATCGGTTGGTTTTGCCGTCGCGCCTTCGGTAGGCTGGACTATTGCCGTATTAGTGATTTTGGCCGGGATAGCGGTGGTAGTGGCATCGCCGCAAGCTACCAGCAAAACTGCCAGCACCAAACCTGGCAAAACTAAAACCCCTAATCTCGAAAGTTTGTGCATCTCTGACTCCTTTTGTACTTAGCTATTTCTCATTAAGCAAATTAACGATAGCGGCCTCAATCAAATCGTAATTACCTTCCCCGATATGGCTGTAACGTATCTGCCCCTCTTTATCCACCAAAAACAAGCTAGGCCAAGCTCTAACGCCGTATTTGTTCCAGGTCACAGCATCGTTATCAATTGCTACCGGGTATTTCAAGCCACGTTCTTTTACCGCCGCCTGCACATTCTCCAGTTTCTTTTCGTAATCAAATTCGGGGTCGTGAAAAGCGACAATTTCCAGCCCTTGCCCGGCGTAATTCTCGTAATATTTTTTGAGGGCGGGCTGTACGTTCCGGCAATTGATACAACCAAAAGTCCAAAACTCGATTAGCACTACCTTACCCCGTAGGGCTTGCAGATTTAATTTGTCGCTATTAATCCAGGTTTGGTTATCGAAGTCGGGGGCGGGTCGCTTCTTGCTCAAATCGGGTGGAGCGGGCAAATTTGGCGTTGCGGGCTTGACTGCTACCTCGCCTGAAGTCGCTTCGTCCATCGAAGGAGTAGGTTTGGCGGCGGGGATAGAGACGGACGTATTGGCAGGTTTGCTACCTGTTCCGGGTAACAGCCGCCAGCCGACCAGCCCAATCAAAACCACTAGCCCCACCAGCAAAATCCCCCTCGCGACCAATTGATTTAACATAGCATACCTCTTTAACTACTAGCATAAAACAGTACGGTTAAGTTTTGAATAAAAGCATTGTTAAAGACTATTTTAGCAGTCAGGCTTTAAGCAAGGCTTACAATTCTTACGAAAGTATTACACCAAATTCTTAAATCTTACCCTAATATATTGACAATCATCAATGCGATTGTTAGAATGAGTTAGCGACAATTCAAAGCTACTAAATCAAGCAATTTTTTAGGCTCTTAGATTAGGCGATATTTATTGAATGAACCCAACAATCGAAACCGAAAAAATTGAGAAAACGAGCAAACCCGGTTGGGGTAGAAACGAACGGGGGCGACGCTGGGTAGCGGAAGCGGTGGGTACGTTCACCATCGTTTTTGCCGCATGTGCTGCTTCTGTAACCGATAAGATAACGGGCGGACAGGTAACATTGGTGGGTAATGCTCTGGCTTCGGGACTGGCGGTAACGGCCATGATTTACGCGGTTGGTCATATTTGCGGAGCGCATTTCAACCCGGCGGTAACACTGGCTTTTAGTCTGGCCCGCCATTTCCCGCTCAAGGAAGTTCCCGGCTACATCGCTGCCCAAATATGTGGGGCAACTATGGCCGCCACCACAGTCAGGCTTTTATTTGGGGATGTGGGTAAACTGGGCGGTACTTACCCGGCTGGCGAAGTCGGCCAAAGTTTTGCTTTTGAAATTATTATCTCTTTCTTTTTGATGTTTGTAATTACTTCGGTAGCTACTGATACACGGGCGGTAGGGGCGGCGGCGGCTCTGGCGATTGGTCTAACTGTAGTAATGGCAATTTTGGTGGCCGGGCCAACTTCGGGCGCAGCTATGAATCCGGCTCGCAGCTTCGGCCCAGCTTTAATTAGCGAAAACCTGAAAGACAACTGGGTTTACTGGCTCGGCCCGGTAATCGGTGCGGCTCTGGGAGCAAGCCTTTACCAGTTTTTGCGCGGGGATATATCTACAAAAGAGGTAACAAAGGAAAATTAACATGACTACTATCGAGAAGCAGGAGCAAAATAGCGCGGTGCAATTCGCTACAAATATGCGGGTGCATCTTTCGCTAAACACGGCTAATCTGGAACGGGCTATCAAATTTTATGGGGTCTTGTTCGGGCAAGAGCCGACTAAAATCCGGCCCGGCTATGCCAAGTTTGAAGTAGCCGAACCGCCCGTAAATTTGACTTTGAACGAGCAAGCCAGTTTGCAAGCAGGTGGTACACTTTCACATCTGGGGATTCAGGTAAAAAGCACGGAGGAAGTTTTGGCGGCCAAAAATCGGTTTATCGCTTCGCAATTGGCAACTTTTGAGGAGGAACAGGTAACTTGCTGCTACGCCGTTCAGGATAAAGTTTGGGTGACTGACCCGGACAGCAACAGTTGGGAAGTATTCGTGGTGCTGGAAGCGGACGCGCCGGTTCATTCAGTCAACCGCCCAACTGAAGCCGATGCCCAGACTTGCTGCGCTCCCCAACTTGGTGACAAAAAAACTTTACCCTTTATCAATATGAGTAGTAGTGGCGGCGGGAGTTGTTGCTAGAATCAGACTTAGCGGGCTAGAAAACCTTTGCCAAGTTTATCACGAGTATCCAAAATGTATTCGTTGCGGCCAGTAATAAAGCCTGTCCCGCTTACTTCCGGGACGATTGCCGAATGTGGGCCAATAATAGTACGGCTGACTACCCGCCCGCCAAAAGCACTATCTGACCCCAAAATACTCTCGATTTGAATTGGCTGGTTTTCGGCCAGTTCGCCTTTGGCATAATGCAAGGCTAGACGGGCGGCTACTCCTGTGCCAGTGGGCGAACGGTCAACTTCGGCATTGGCGAAAACACAAATATTACGGCTATGGTGGGCCGGGTTTTCGGGAGGCCCGGTCAGAATTGTGCCATACAGAAAGCCCAAATCTTCCTCAAAAGGGTGCTTGATGGGCAATACCGTGTTTACCGCTTTTTTAATAGCTTCTCCGGCGGCCACCAATTTTTCGGTTTGTTCGGGCGAAACTTTCAGGCCAACCTTAGCGGCGGGTAAAATGGCATAAAACGCCCCGCCAAAAGCCACATCCACCGTCAAGCGTCCAAACTCCGGCACTTTTATTTCCAAATCGCGGGCCAACAAGAAAGAAGCTACGTTCAAGAACGAAACTTGCTCCACCCTTCCGGCTTTATCCACATGGGCGGTGGCCCGTACCAACCCGGCGGGAGTATCCAGCGTGACCGGGGTTAAGCCGCCGCGTGCCGGAAATGCGCCCGTTTCGATTAAAGCCGTTACCAGCGCAATCACCCCATGCCCGCACATGGTGCTATAACCTTCGTTGTGCATAAAAAGTACCCCCAAATCCGCACCGGGCGTAACGGGCGGGGTCAGAATACAGCCGTACATATCGTAATGACCACGCGGCTCCCACATCAAGGCTTGCCGCACATAATCCAAATTTTGCTGCACAAAGCGGCGACGTTCGAGAATAGTTGCTCCCGGCAATTCCGGCAAGCCCCCGGTAATAATCCGCAAAGGTTCGCCCGCCGCGTGTGCATCCAGCGTGGTAATAATCTGTTTGCCCGCACTAATCCGGCTAAAATCCCAATTAAGCATTAATTTCTCCTGATTGTGCTAGAGCTTGTTTTCTTCCAGAGTTTGGCGCAGGGAAGACCAGATTTCGGCTTCAATGCCTTCGCCGAAGATATAGGGGCGATTATCAGTTATGTCAAGACTAAAAATAGTGTAGCGGACGCGGGCGGGTGCGTCCTCCGCTTCAGGAAGCGGCTCGAATTCGATGTCGAGCCGCTCGGTTTTCAAGATGGACTCGACAATCCGGCGGTCAGTTAGTTGGCGGTCAAACATGCTAATCTAGTTACCCTGGCTTTCCATCCAACGCGCTACGGCCTCTTGCAATAATTCCCGTATCCTGCCGGGTGGCACTTCGTCCACGCTACCATAAACCTGTGTGCCAACATGAATCTGCAAATCCCCTTCCGGGCCATCCACCACGTGCGCCGGGGTAGTAATTGAATTGGGCTGACGATTGTTTTCATCCATTATCAAACGCTGAAAGATAGACTCGATGCCCCCGGTCAAACTAAAAGGCTGGATTGGCACAACTTCGCCGCCCTGCTGCATAAGCTCTTTAGCTTCTTTGGAAAGCATCAGGCGCGAAACCAGGGGCAAACCCTTTTGCTGGGCTTTGCGCTTTTCAATATTGCGTTTGGCCGTTTCATCATAATCTTCGCTAAAAAGCGGGCGGCCTGTTTCGGGGTCAAGTCTCAAGGCGGCGGCTGGAACAGGCGGTTTGCTTTCCTGATTCTGCAAGGCGGGCGGTGCATCGGGCGGCAGTTTATCGGCGGAAACGGGCGGAGTCTTGCGGGCTAATCGCTGGTTCAAAGACCCGGCGTTACGACGGTCTGCCCCCGCATCACTTCCGCTCATGGTCGGCTTGCTTTCTAGGGGCGGCGACGGCGGCAAGGCCGAAAGCGGCATTTCTACCGGGCCGGAATAACCAATCGCGGCGGGTTCTACTCCCGGCTTGTAAACGTAACCCGAAGTAAAGGGATAATTTTGGGGAATGTTCGGGTTTGGGGCGGGTGTAGCATTGTTGGGAGTTGGGGCAGAGGAACTAGCCGCGAACGAATCAGACGAGTTATTAACCGGGTCAAAGGGAATTTGCAGGGCGGCAGCAATCGGCGAAAGTTCTTCGACGGGCGGTTCTTCCAGATTGGCCGATGCCATCGCCACTGTAATTATATCGGTGTTGTTTGCCCCGCTTCGTACACTAATCTCGACCTGCTCATCGGGTAGCAAAGTTTCAAACCAGGCCGACCAAAAACTTTCAGCGACCAGGCCGGGACGTTCGCCACTGGATTGAGCCAGCTTTTTGGCGGCATCCAGGGCAGTAAAGCGCAAAACTTCGATTTCGAGCCGGGACATACCCGCGTTATTTTGGATAGGGCGAAACGTACCGCTAAAACCGCGCTCCCCATAAGCTAAAGCCAGCCAGGTTTGCACAATTTGGGCGGCATCGCTCAAATTATCAGCTTTGTTTTTGCCGACAAGGGTTAAAATAGCCTTCATTTCGGTGCGGCCCATCGTGCTACGGACGCGCCCGTTAAGCCTGGAAGCTTCAACAGGATTGTAGACGGCGGCAGTTTTAGCCAACCACTGCGCGTCCTGAGCGGTCAAGAGCCAGCGCAGCAGTTCAAGTTGTTTGTCCCGGTTGATTTCGTACATCTAAAGTTTTGCCTTTTCTTTAAGCCACTGGGTTATTTTTTGGACGCGGGCAAAAGTGTTATCGCTGGTGTAATTTTCGGCAAAAGTAACGGGCGGCTCTTCTTTGGTAAGTTTTTGGTATTTTTCACGCCATTTTTGCGGGATAAAATCCGGCAAATCAAAATCGGCCAGCATCGCGGCTACTTCCGTCCAGCGCACCGCACAGGTAGCCGGATTGTAGCCGCCCGCCCCGTAAACTACCATCCGTCCCCCGCAAAGCTCATCGGCCAGCGTTCGCAAACTGCGGGCGACGTGCAAATAACTCGCCCCCGAATAATTCATATCGCTTAAAGGGTCGCCGCCGTGTGCATCAACGCCACAGGTCAACATTATAAAATCTGGCTGGAAGCGGCGCAAGAGGGGTGGTACTAATTCATCATAGGCAAATATCAAAGATTGGTCGCTGCTGTAGGGCGGCATGGGCAAATTAAATTTTGTGCCGTAGGCCAGACCGCGCCCTAGTTCGTGGGTTTCACCTGTGCCGGGAAAAAGATAACGCCCGTCTTCGTGGAAATCTACTGCTAAAACATCGGGGTCATCGTAAAAACCGTACATTACCCCGTCCCCGTGATGAGCATCAATATCGATATAGGCAATTTTTTTGTAGCTATAATCACGGCGTAACTTATGAATGTTTATCGCCAAGTCGTTAAAAATGCAAAAGCCGCTCACTCGACCCGGATGACCGTGATGCAAGCCCCCTACCACCGCCATGCCATAGCGGGCTGACCCCTGCGCCACGGCCTCGGTTACTTTCCAGCTACTGCCGACTACCGCTTCGGCGGCTTCCATCCCGCCTTCTACTGCCGGAGTATCGCCCCCATCCAGAAAGCCATAACCGCGTACACAGGCATTCTGTACAAAATCCAGCAATTCGCGGGTATGAAACAGCAGTAAATCCTCTCGTTGGGCATAAGCTTCGGATAAAACCTCGACGGCGGGATGACCCAAAAGCCCGATTTCTTCCATTAAAGCCATTGTCATGCTGGCTCGTACTGCCCCAAAAGGATGCTCGGCCCCAAAATCATAATTGAGCAAGCTTGGCCCCCAGACCAACGCCAGCTTTGTCTCTTGCCTCTCCACTGTCATAAAATTTGCTCCATCGCAAAACGCCCGGTCAGCCCAAACTTTAGTAACTGTCCGAACTTAACTCTAAAAGCCCCAACGGTTATCCTTGTGGAGCAAAGCATAAAATTCCTGCTCAACTTCGCTTGGAACATACTTGCCAACCCGCACCATAAACATATTAGCACTATCCATCATTACATTAGGTTCGTCAGTGTCCATTTTTTCAAAACCGCCAGTCGCGATAATCTTTTTCAGGATATTGCGATAAGTGAATTTGCTCAGGCCCAGTTCCTCATAATCCCAATGCCAGGCAAATTCAAATGAAACCACGATTTTATCTTCGAGCCAATCCTCGCCCTCGAAAGCGGCCCGCATCAGATTCGTGCTAAGGCCCACCCCCCGCCACAAGCGGCTAACCTCTATTGCACCAAATTCGTAAACCCGCAAAGGCTGGCCCGGCTTGTTCAAAACCGCCCAGCGTTCGCTTTCATCTAACGGGTGCATACTGATATAACCTGCAATCAAATTATCGGCGGTATAGGCCAATACTACATTGCCATACTGCATCCGGGCGATTTTGAGCAAAATATTTTTCTGGCGTTCAATATCGAAGCGAAAGAAAATACCCAGCCCTTCGGCCAATTGCATTTGCTCGATTTTTTCGGCAGGAACCCGGCGACGAAAATAAAGCGAGCCACGCCCGGTTTCTCTGGTAAATTGCGGGAGTAAAACCCCTTCGGGCGGGACGGCCAGCTCATTCTTGACAGGCTGGATTTGAGCTTCCAACATTAACCCCGGCTTCTTTCAGCTTATTAAGAGTGATTTCAACTCAAAATTTAGAACTCAAAACTCACATAGCGTCTGCCGGAAGGGGCGGCTGGCCCTTACCCGGCGGAACGTAAACTACCCGACCAAAGCCGGTATGATAATCGTAATCGCGCCCGCCATAGTTTAAGATAATTTGGAAGCCAGGTACATAACCCGGCGCGACCTTCCGACCCGGCTGAGGGTAGCCCATCGCCATATCGAGCCAGACTACCGGGGTTACGCTTTTCTCGGTAATCTGGTCACTGGTCGGGCTAATACTTTCGCGCTCGGCCAAATCGCGCCGGGCCATTTCAATCAAATGTTCCCGGTTGCCCCGGTCAATATTTTGCATCCAGGCAGAACCCATAGCTCAAGCACTCCTATTTTTTCTCTTAGGCTTATTCCTATTCCATTATTCTAGCGTTAAAAACCTGGGCGGCTTTGCGGCGTTGCTCGTCGCGGGGAGAGCGGTCTGGCCCGTTGCCTGGCCCGCTCCCTCCCTTATTGCCGTTGCCTGACCCGTTATCGTCCCGAACACATTTTACCAAAACTTTTTGCCCGATTATTTGCGAATAATAATTTTCGACCAGTCCCCGGTGAATAATATTTTGGGCAATTTGCTTTTGATGAAATTCAAAACGGAAAGATAGCACTACGTGATTGCCATCTACCGCTACTGGCTGGGCTTCCCGCAGCATAGCCTGGGTCATTTTGCTTTGCGCCCCGATGCTTTCCACCACTCTGGCCCAGACCTCTTGTACTTTGGCAAAATCCAGCAAAGCGGCCACTTCTTCGATAACTTCGGCGACGGCTTCGGCCTCGCTGGTGGCTTGAGAAGCAAGCGTTTCTTTGGCTCTGTCGCTACTCCCGCCAACTAAACCAGAACGCGGAGTACGGGCAGCTGTCGGCACTGATTCGGCCTTGATTACTTTCACCGGCTCGGCTTCGGCTTCAAGTTCAATTGGCTTAATCACAGTTGGAGCAGGGCGGGAAGGCGTACTATTAATTTTAGGCGTAGA
>JBBQGP010000118.1:0-17112 GCA_038323095.1 Chloroflexia bacterium
ATCCGGCCAAATCTGGCACACGAATAAACCAGGCGTAGGGCGGGATTTGTTTTTCTAGCTGGTTGCCCATTGCCTCGTAAATCGGGTGATACTGCCCAAAATTGAACGAAATACCTTGCAAGGCTTGTTTACGCTCTTTATGTGCTTCATCGGCCAGAGCCTTGATAGCGCGAGTCAAAAACTCGCCGACGCTCCGCAAAGAAATTCCTTGCAATACCGCCAATTCACGTATAATACTTAATGCGCCCGGAAAGTTGGAAGCAAATTCACAATAACCCACAGGCTCGGCGGTGCTTCCTTCGGTTGGCATACTCTCTATAATAAAAAACTGACGGTAATCGCTCGATTTTGGATTAGTTCGGGTTAGCTCGAAACGCCATTCAGTTTCGTTGCGTACCCGCCGGATGAGGCTGCTTTCACAATTCTTTTGATATAGTTGACCTAGTAATGGAATATCTTCTAAAGTAGCCGGACGTATTTTAAAAGTTTCGGTTTTATCTTTGGACAAAATGCTAACGTTCGGCCAGTATAGCCGACGTGCGCCGCCCAAATCTAGCCCCATTTCATACCCAAACTGGCGGTAATACCAGGGAATCCCGGTAATCCCCTGCACCATTTCGCCCCGTTCCGCGCTCAAGGCATGAATAACCTCGAATTGAGCGCGAACCAATCCTTTACGACGGTATTCTTCGTCTGTTCCTACAATTTCGGGTCGTCCAACCTTAAAAATTATATCCTCATAGCTCCAGGTTTGCGAAATTAAGCACAGAGTCGAAGCAATCTTATTATTCTTGCTTTCATCTACTACTATTAAAAAATCGCTCGGCCCGACGGTAGGATGTTTTCCCTGAAATAATTCTAAAGTCCAATAATAAACATATTCGTCCGGCTCGGCGGTATCGCTATGTACTTTCGCGTTAAATTCGGCTACCGCCTGCGCGTCCTCCGGCTTACCCCAGCGCATTACCAAATTATTCCCCATAGCGCGAGGCAACTTTAGTAATTGGTCGCTATTTTCTACTGACATTCTAAAAGAAACTCCTTTACACGTTCGATTTTTGTTGGTTAGCTGATTGTATTATATAGTATTTAGATTGTAGCAGTCCTTTTTGCGCTTGTCAATAACAATGTTGGTTTTTGATATTAAATTTGGTATAAAGAAATCATGGTGCCAGAGGTAGCCGGATTTCAAATAAAGTGCCTTTGCCGACTTCGCTTTCGACCTGTACTGTCCCACCGTGAGCTTCGGATAAGTATTTAACGATTGCCAGTCCTAAGCCTGTACCGCCCAATGCGCGACTGCGGGCCTTATCCACCCGATAGAATCTTTCAAACAAATGTGGCAAATGTTCAGCAGCGATGCCGATACCGCTATCTTTAACACTTATCAAAGCTTTAGAAGCCTGTTTTTCCAGCCTTAAAGTAACCTTGCCGTTTTCGGGAGTGTAGCGCACCGCGTTTTCGGCCAGATTATTAATGACCTGAAAAAGCCGTCCTTCATCCCCGGAAACTATTACTGCGTCGTTGCGTTCCAGCTCGATTTCCAGCTTTTTTTGCTGAGTCTGGGCCAGTTGTTCGCAACGGCGCAAGACCCGCGCCATTACCGTATCCAGCTGTACCGGGGCATGCTCGACCACTTGTTCCGCGTCGGCTTGCGAAAGTAAGAGCAAATCGCCCACCAAACGACTTAGGCGAATAGCTTCCTCTTCCGATTCGGCCAGAGCTTCTTCAGCTTCCTGACCGACCAGCCCTCGCCGCAACAGGTTCAAATTACCCCGAATTACGGTAAGCGGCGTTCGCAATTCGTGGGAAGTATCGGCCATCAAATGCTTGTTTTTCTCGAAAACCTGGCCCAATTCCTCAATCATCTGATTAAAAGTCGCCGAAAGCTCGCCAATTTCATCCAGTCGCCCTTTGCCAACTTCCTTGAGCGGAATACGTTCGTCAAAACTGCGGGTGGCGGCAATTTTGCGGGCGGTGGCTGTAACCTGTACCACCGGGCGTAAGGCCCGACGTACCAGCCACCAGCCTCCAACTGCTGCCAGCAAAAGGGTTAGCACGCTGCCAACAATTAGCCAGATACGCACCCGGGTCATAGTGTCGTAAAACGGTTCAAGCGATTCAGCTACTTGTAGCACCCCGATAATTTGCCCGTTCCCCCGCAAGGGTTGACTCAACACCCGCAAACGTTCCCGGCCAACTCGTACCTCGTTCAAATTACTTTCGCCATTTTCAGCTTTTAGCATACTGGTTGCATCCGGGGGCAGGCGATTGCCAAACAAATTGGGCGAGCCAGCCTGTACATTTCCCTGTTTATCCAGAATTTGAACATAAACTCCCGGCTCGGCCAATTCCTGCAAAAGCCCAATTTGTAGCTTGCGAATTAGGCCCTGCGAATCTAGCCCCTGACCGGGACTATCGCTAAACTCGCGCTGCACCTGTCCTGCGCGTAGAGTCAGGGTATCATCAATCCGGGTGCTAAGATTAGCCTGTAGCGTCAGATAAAATAGCAGCGAGAAGCCCAGCAAAGCCAGCAGTAGTAGCCCGCTAAACCATAAAGTTAATCGCCACCTGATTGGTACTTGTCGCTTCATTCCTCCCTCAGCGCGTAGCCAACCCCGCGTATAGTCTGGATTAGCCGTTTTTCGTTGTTAGTTTCGAGCTTGTCGCGCAAAGCCCGGATGTGAACATCTACCACGTTCGATTCGCCCGAATAATCCAGCCCCCAGACGTTTTCAAGAATACTATCGCGGGAAAGCACCTGACGGGGATGGCGCAGGAAGAATTGGAGTAATTCAAATTCACGGGCGGTCAAATCTACAGGACGGTTGCCCCGAATAGCGCGGTGTTCCTTGAGACGCAAAATCAGATCGGCAAAGACCAGCTCGTCACTTGATTGAGCCAATTCTTCTTTTAGATTAGAACGACGGAGCAAAGCCTTGATACGGGCCAGCAATTCGTCAAAGGCAAAAGGCTTAACCAGGTAATCATCTGCTCCGGCTTCCAATCCGCTAACCCGGTCAGGTACCGTATCTTTGGCGGTCAGCATTAAAATTGGCAAGGCCGAATATTCCTTGCGGAGCAGGCGGGCGATTTTCAAGCCGTCCAACCCTACATCTGGCAGCATCACATCCAGCACTACCACATCCGGCTTACCCTGCCGCACCAGGCGTAAGGCTTCCTGTCCGTTGGCGGTGGTTTCTACTTCGTAACCGTCCATACTTAGACCACGCTTCAACATTCGCAAAATCGCTAAATCGTCATCCACCACTAGCACTTTAGCCATAATAATTTGCCCAATCTTTGTTATTGTTCCTGATTGCCTTAGCCTAACTAATATTAGCAAAACGAATTGGTTTTGTCTTTAGAAACAGCCTTGTTTGTTGGGTTGCCTTTGCTGCTATCTACTACGAAAGTTCTACCCTTACTTTTTGGGCATTTAGCCTAAAACCTCTTGAGCAGAATATACAAATCTGCTATAATGCTAGAGTTGTAATAATTTTTTAATTGGCAAGCCGGTTAGCGGCTGAAGGTACTAACTGAAAGTGAAGCAAAGGTGAACCGACAACTGAGAACCGCAAACCAGATTTTATTTTGGACGGAGGAACAACTTAATGACTCTCGCAGCTAATCGCCTCGATGTAGAGGCTCAGGCAAAGATGCCAGCCGAGGAGAATCCCGAAAAAAAGCAGCTTGAATACGCCGCAAAAGCTCAGGTAGTTTTGACGGCAGAAAAGAATTCTTTTGAAATCGCTCAAGAGCAATTTTTTCAGGCGGCAGACCGACTGGGTTTGGATGAAGGTATGCGCCAGATTTTAGCCGTACCCCAACGTGAGCTACAGGTAAATTTCCCGGTACGCTTGGATGATGGCCGTATTCGGGTGTTTAGTGGCTACCGGGTACACCACAACAACGCCCGTGGGCCGGTAAAGGGTGGCTTGCGCTATCATCCCCAGGTTTCGATTGATGAAGTTCGCGCTCTGGCGATGTGGATGACCTGGAAATGTGCCGTCGTTAATATTCCCTACGGCGGGGCAAAAGGCGGCGTTATCTGCGACGCTACCCAATTTTCCATAACCGAACTGGAACGCCTGACCCGACGTTTTACCACCGAAATTTCTATCCTGATTGGCCCTGAAACTGATATTCCCGCCCCGGATGTTGCCACTAACCCGCAAATGATGGCCTGGATTATGGACACTTATTCCATGCACAAAGGTCATAGCGTTACCTCGGTTGTTACCGGCAAGCCGCTTTCGACGGGCGGTTCTTTGGGTCGAGTTGAAGCCACCGGGCGCGGCGTTAGCATTGTAACAGGTGAAGCCGCCAAATTTCGGGGTCTGAACCTTTCGGGTATGCGGGCGGTAGTGCAAGGTTTTGGCAATGTTGGTTCGATTTCGGCTCGCTTGCTGCACGATATGGGCTGTAAAATAGTAGCGGTCAGCGACGTTTTCGGCGGGATTTACAACCCAAAAGGTTTGAACATGCCTGCCTTGTTTGAGTATATCAAAACTTCCTTTAATCGAAGTGTGGTTGGCTTCCCTGATGCAGATGCGGTAAGTAATATTGATTTGCTAACCCTGCCGTGTGATATTCTTGTTCCGGCCGCTTTGGAAAACCAGTTAACCGTCCAGAACGCCGACAGAATTCAGGCTAAAATGGTTATCGAAGCTGCTAACGGCCCGACCACCCCTGAAGCTGATAATATCTTTAAAGAGCGCGGAATTTTCCTTGTGCCGGATATTCTGGCGAATGCTGGCGGCGTTACCGTTAGCTATTTTGAGTGGGTGCAAGACCGACAGGCGTTTTTCTGGAGCGAGGACGAAATTAATATGCGTCTGCGTAAAATTATGGTTAATAGCTTTGCTCAGGTACTTGCCATTGCCGAACAGGAAAAAGTGGATATGCGTACCGCTGCTTATATGCTGGCGATTGGTCGCGTGGCCGAAGCCACACGGGTACGTGGAGTATACCCGTAGCAACAAGTCGGAAGTCGGAAGTAGAAGGTCGGAACCAAGTTCTAACTCGCAACTCGCAACTTTGTTGCCACCGACAACCGACAACCCTTTTGAAATTTATCGTAAAAGCCAATCATGCAATGGCCGTAGCAATGACGCTGCGGCCTTTTTTGAATACGACATATCGATAGTAACTGTTCAGGTGTAGGAGGGATTTCCAATCCCGATTTTACCCAAACCCGTCTTTATCGAGATTGGAAATCCCTCCTACATTGACGCTGGCTGAATAGTTACTATCGATTTTAGATAGGGGCTGGAACGTCAAAGCGGCACTCTTAAGAGTGCCGCTTTGCTCAAATTCCTATTTTAATGTTGAGCTTGCCCTAGTAGTTTTGGATGTAAGGCAGACGGGGCAACTGTGAGCTAATCATAATTGCCATCAGGAAAAGGGCAATCAGCGCAATTAAGAGAGCAAGAAGTAGGTCGGGCCGGGTTCGCAGTTTGTTCATTTTAAGTTCCTTCCTCATTTTCTACTCACCGCTACTTTACGGCAAGGCTAACTCCTTACAACACTCTGAAAGTCGCCTTTACTTTGCTACTACGTTGTCTTTGATATTTTGGGGCGAATTCTCTATAATTGCGTCAGGACTTATGGTTCGTAGGTGTTAATATTTGCACAAACCTTGTGCGAACCATCTACTTAAATTATAGCGTGCATTTGAGAACCGTCAACAAAGTGCATTATTTCACATTTTGTCTAAAGTTTGCATAAGGTTTCACAAACTAAAAATAAAAGATAGTCTAAGCTTTTGCAAGGCGATAAAACAAGCTTCAAGAAGAATTCATTTTAAGAGTTCAGGGCGGGTCTAAAGCAGAAAGATAGTTAATGAAAAATTAACTTTGCGTTAAATCAATTAAGTTAATTTTGTCACAAGGAATTGGGGGGATTTTTAGCGATGAAAGCGGTTATTTTTAGCCAATATGGTGAGCCGGAAGTTTTAAAGTATGAGGAAGTAGACACGCCCGAAGTTGGGCCAGATGAAGTTTTGATACGGGTACGCGCCTGTGGTTTGAACCGCCTGGATTTGGCGGTACGCGGCGGTTTAACGCCAACCAAAGCTCCTTTGCCCCATATTAGCGGTTCGGAAGTCGCCGGAGAAGTAGCCCGTGTCGGTGAGAATGTAAAGCAGTTTGAATTGGGGCAGCGGGTTGTAGTCGCACCTTATTTGCACGATGGTACTTGCGAATATTGCCGGGCTGGAGAAGAAACTACCTGTATTAACGGCGATATTTTGGGGTTACGAAGCAATGGCGGTTATGCCGAATATGTCAAAGTTCCGGCTAATAGTTTGGTAGGCTTGCCAGAAGCTTTGACTTTTGAAGAGGGCGCAGCCCAAGCTCTGGCGGCTCTGAGTGCCTGGCACGCGCTGGTATCGCGGGCGGGGGTACGTCCCGGTGAAACAGTCTTGATACATGCGGCGGGTAGTGGAGTTGGGTCGGCGGGTATTCAAATTGCTAAACTCTGGGGGGCGAAAGTAATTGCGACTGCTTCGAGCCAGGAAAAGTTGGATAAGGCTTTGGAACTGGGAGCGGATGAAGTGATTAATTATGCCGACCAGAACTTTTATCAGGAAGTGCGGGCCTTGACCAATCACCGGGGGGTAGATGTTGTGCTGGAACATATCGGGCAGGATACCTGGGAACGTAGCGTCGCCTGTGTCGCCCGGAATGGTCGGTTGGTTAGCTGTGGCAGCACCAGTGGCAGCGATGGCCGGATTACTATTTCAAGTTTAATTCATCGCCAAATAATGCTAATCGGGGCTTATGGTGGCACTAAAGACGAGTTGCGGCAGATATTAAGACTCATGGAAGAGGGACGCTTGCAGGCGACAATTGATAGCACTTTCCCGCTCGAAGAAGCCGTTGCTGCCCAAAAAAGATTGACAGCACGAGTACAATTCGGTAAAATCTTATTAATACCTTAAATACTGCACCAGTCTTCGGACAGATACACTTACTACTATTTTTGAACAATAAGCAGTGCTTATAATAAGCATTACATGTTAGAGAAGCTTTCACTCTAGTGAAACTTTAATAATATTTAAGCTTTTCGTTATATTCTTCGTTATCTTTATCTGTTAAAGTACAGTTACGGTGATTAAAATAGTTTTTTAGGCAAGATTATTTACTAAATTTCCGAAGATTATTTCTTGTTTTCAAAATTTGTATTAGACAAAAATTTGTACAAATTATAAGTTTAATATGTTCGGCTCGGAAATTGAATTTATTTAATGTAGATTTACCTTTGTTTTCTGGCTGCAACCGTTATTATTTGGCTTTTATTTCTTTTTTCTTTCTCTTGACGCTTGCCAGCAGGGGGTGGTCTACGGTAATCACCACTTAGAAGGGGAATACTTTTATAATGACCAAACCAAACAGTGAAACGGCTCAAGCCGCGCTCGGTAAAGATGAAGAAGCTACGATTTATCCCTTTATTCCACTAAAAAATGTGGTTGTTTTTCCGAAAGTGCCAATCAAGCTTTTGATTGGTAGCCGATCACTGCTGGCTTTGGAAGAAGCCCAACAGCACTACGGCAATCGGATTGTGGTAGCGGCCCAGCGTGAGCGTGAACCAGGAGCAGAGGCTACGCCCGCGCCGGAAGGCCAGTCTTCTTATCTAAATGAAATATATAATGTTGGTACGCTGGTCGAAGTAACGGCGGTACAACGCCCACAGGAAGGTAGCGGCAGCACCAGCACTGAAATAAGCGTCGAGGGAATTTGCCGGGTTCGGATAGAAGCTTTCTTGCCCTTGAACACCAACCCGAACCGGGTGCCAACCGTAGAAGTTCGGGAGTTGCAGGAACGCGGCTCGATAGTTACCCCGCAAGTCGAGGCCCAGATGCGCCATACGGTTGACTTATTTAACCAATTGGCCGGGCTAAATAATCGGGTTAGCGCAGATGTAGCCGAGCAAGTTAGCACTATTCGTCGTCCCGGTCATTTGGCCGATTATATTGCCGCCCATTTGCCCAAATCCACTCAGGAAAAAGCTGTGCCGGAAAAGCAAGGTATTCTTGAGGAACTCGACCAGCACGAGCGATTAGATAAAATCAGCGTTGCGATTGCCGAAGAAATCGATATTTTGGAACTGGATAGCCGAATACGCAACCGGGTACGCCAGCAAATTGACAAGAACCAGCGTGAATTTTACCTGCGCGAACAGCTCAAGGCGATTTACGATGAATTGGGTGGTGAACTCGGCAACGAATCGGCGGAACTTCGCAAGCGTATCGAAGAAAAGCAATTGCCCGGTGATGTCCGCGAGAAAATGCTTAAGGAAGTGAATCGGCTGGAACGAATGAGCAGTGCCTCGCCGGAAAGCAATGTAGTACGGACATATCTGGATTGGGTGCTTTCGATGCCCTGGAATGATGTCACCCAGGATAATCTGGACGTGCGCCATGCTGCCGAAGTATTAGATGCCGACCATTATGGCTTGCACCGGGTTAAAGACCGTATTTTGGAGTTTTTGGCGGTGCGGCAATTAACCGCTCAGGCCGAGCGCAAGGTCAAAGGCCCTATCTTGTGTCTGGCTGGCCCTCCCGGAGTAGGCAAAACCAGTTTAGGCCAATCTATCGCCCGCGCAATGAATCGCAAGTTTGTGCGAGTTAGTTTAGGCGGGGTGCGCGACGAATCCGAAATTCGGGGACATCGCCGGACTTATGTTGGGGCCTTGCCGGGTCGTTTGGTGACCGCGCTCAAGCAGGCTGGCACGAAAAACCCGATTATCTTGCTGGATGAAATTGACAAGATGAGCAGCGATTTTCGGGGCGACCCAGCTTCGGCTTTGCTCGAAGTGCTTGACCCCGAACAAAATCATAATTTTGTAGACCATTATATTGATTTGTCCTTCGACCTTTCGGAAGTAATGTTTATTACGACGGCCAACTATTTGTCCAATATTCCGCGCCCGCTACTTGACCGCATGGAAGTAATTGACATTAGCGGCTACACCGAAGATGAAAAAGTGCAGATTGCCCGACGCTATTTGTTGCCAAAACAATTAGAAGCTCACGCGCTTGAGCCGGGCTATCTGGAAGTTTCAGACAAGATGCTGCGAGCGATTATTCGCCACTATACCCGCGAGGCCGGCGTTCGCAATCTGGAGCGCAAAATTGCCACGATTTGTCGCAAGGCGGCCCGTTTGTACGTAGAAGGCAAAACTAAAAAGTTGCGCCTGAACATGGCCCATCTGGAAGAATTTTTGGGTGTGCCACGCAATATGGAAGAGCCGCAGCTTGGCACAAGTCAGATTGGAGTAGCAATGGGCCTGGCTTATACCGACCACGGCGGCGAGGTTATGCCGGTGGAAGTGGCGACTATGCCAGGTCGGGGCGGTTTGACCGTTACCGGGCGATTGGGCGAGGTAATGCAGGAATCGGCAAAAGCGGCTATGAGCTATGCCCGCAGCCGTTGCAAGGAACTTAACATTAATCTGGAAGTGGTAGAAAAAAGCGATTTGCATATTCACTTGCCAGAAGGGGCGGTACCCAAAGATGGGCCTAGCGCGGGTATAACGATGGCAATCGCCCTGATTTCGGCTTTAAGCGGGCGGCGGGTACGCAGTGATACGGCTATGACGGGTGAAATAACCTTGCGTGGTCGGGTATTGGCGATTGGTGGGCTAAAAGAAAAAAGTATGGCCGCTCACCGGGCTGGTATTAAACGGATAATTGCTCCAGCAGAAAACAAACGCGATCTGAAAGAAATCCCAAAGAATGTCGTCAAGGAATTGGAATGGATTTGGGTCGAGAATATGGACGAAGTAGTACGAGCTATTTTTGTAGTCGAAGATGTCCCGGCAGCTTTGGCCGAACCCGCCGAAAACGTGCAGGTAGCTATGCCTCAAGCTATCGCTACTATAGAGTCCTTTAAAGATGAAGATGTCGCCGAAAATTTGCCTTTAGCCGAGTTACCCGACACAGGCGAAGGTGTTTCGGATGTAACTCATTAGTAAGTTTTGGGGGGTTTATCAAAACAAAGGGAGTGCAAAGCACTCCCTTTTTAGTTTAGAACCTATCCCAGTAGGGCCGTATTTTTATAAAATACTGCTCCGCCAATAGATAAAAACCACTATCTATCGGGATAGATTTTTAGGAAATCTTAGCGGTAGTTCTAAGCCTCTGGCTGGCCGATGTCCCGGATTTCGACACTATATCCAGCTTTTTCAAGGGCCGCTTTTGCGCCATCAATATCGCCTAACACAATCGCCTGTTTTGCTTCCGCCGGGATATTGCCCGAAGTATTATCAGTAGGCTGGGTGTCGTCAATAGCGGCGGCTTGTTCGGCCATTTCTGGCATTGGCGGGGCATCATCTATCGTAAATTCGTAGCTACTACCACTGCCACCCGGCCCGCTCGATGTGGCAATCAATTTTTTACGCATAACTAATCCTCTTTTTGTTTATTTACTATTTTATCACTCTATTTTTAACAAGCAAAAAACGGGCCTGAATGTCCAGTTCGCTCGTTTTTCTAATTTTTTGATTTAGTCTTTGGTTAAAGTTGATTTAACCAGCCCGCCCGCCTTTTATTTCATCCGAAGTAGCACTGGCAGCATCACGCAATTCGCCTCGTCGGTTGCTGAAGCAATCGTTTTCCTCGCAAAGCCAGATTTTGGGTGCATCCTTGTAAGTATCGCGCACCCAATGACCGTTACGGCTTTGCGTTCCACATTGAGCGCAAGTTTTGCTAAAAGTAAGCAATGCTTTTAGTCGTATTAACCATTGTTTCATATTATTTCTTTCTACCCAAGTAAAATTTAATCAAAGCTTAATTTTTGGTAAAGTTTGCCCCATTCCGGCAAGGAAAGCGATTCGGCCCGTTGGGTTTCTTCCAGCCCGGCAAGCTGCATAACTTCCCTGATATAAGCTTTGTCCCGTTTTAGCCCCACCGCCAGCGAATTTACAAGCTGCTTGCGTTTTTGGCCGAACCCAGCCCGCACTATATCAAAAAAGCGGCTAACATCTACATCAGGTACAGGTTGCTCGGTGGGCGCAAAAGTTTCAATTAGCAAAATGGCCGAATCTACTTTGGGCGGCGGGAAAAACGCCCCTGCCGGAACGGTTGCCCAAATTTTGGGCCTACCGTAAAACTGAACGCTAACCGCCAGCAGGCTCATGTCGGGCGGTTGAGCCGCAATGCGTTGGGCTACCTCTTTTTGCACCATTAATACCAGACGGGTTGGACGGTGGTTACTTTCCATAAAGTGCCGCAAAATGGCCGAAGTAATATAGTAGGGAATATTGGCGACTAGCTTATAAGGTTCAGGGGCAAGCTGGCTAGGGTCGAACTCCAAAGCATCCCCTTCGATGAGTTTCGCGCCCGGAAAAGGAGCAAGGGCGGCGTGTAAATAATCGTAAAGTCGCTTGTCCAGTTCTATTGCGGTTAATTGGCGAACCGTTCGAGCCAGTGGCAAAGTAAGCACTCCTACACCCGGCCCAATTTCGAGTACGCTATCTTCGGGCGAAAGCTGGGCGGCGGCCAGAATTTTAGGCGGCACGCTGCGGTCTACCAAAAAATTCTGTCCTAGCCCCTTGCTCGGCCTTAACCCTAGTTCGCGTAGCAATTGCCTTGCGCCGGGGTCTAATGTATCTTCCGTTTCCTTCACGCCTGAATATCCTATTCCCATGCTGCTTTTTTGGGCGGCCTATGCTACAATAGAATCAGATTATACCATTTTAGCGTAACCTTTTAGAGCAATAGCAAAAGTTTAGATAAGTTTTCTGAACTTTGCAAAAATACTTAAATCCAGCAAAATAAAATACTAATTTTAGTTGTACCAGCGTTTTTTTCAGTCCTATCTTAGTAGCAGCAGTGAGGCACTATGCGACGTTTTATTCTTTCGGCTTGCTTGAGCCTGCTTTTTTTTAGTTTATTTAGCCTGACTTTAGCCCCCGTTCAGGCCGGTTCTAATCTACGAGCCGCCCTTCTATTAAATGTGCCTTATACGCCGCAAGGTTCGGCCAGCCGCGACCCGGCCCAAAGTTGTGGCCCGGCAGCAATGGCAATGGCTCTTAGCTTTGTAACGGGCAAGTCTGTTGCGGTAGATGCAATTCGCGACCAGACCAAACATCCCTGGGGCGGGCCAACTTATTTTGATGATTACCTGCAAGTTTGGCCGCGCTACGGTTTGCAATGGGGCAAGCAAGTCAGAATGATTTTTACCGCTTCGGATTTCAAAACGGCTTTGCAGAATAATCAGGTAATCGTGGCGGCTTTGCACTATGGACAAAACTGGGTTAGCAAGGGCGAAGATTTTGGCCGAGCCTCGTCTAGCCCAGAGCAAAACGTTGGGTTATTCGATGCCTGGTTACAAGAAAACGGTGCGCCTTTTTGGGGTCATATGGTGGCAATTATCGGCTATGGTTCGGACGAAAAGGGGCAAGAATATTTTATTTTGAACGACCCTAACGATTTTGGGCAAGCCAGTTACAAGTATAACAATGGCAGTCCCAAAGGTCGTAATCGCTGGATAGCCGTTCCCGAAGTTATGCGGGCAATTGAAGGAATGTGGACAGATTTGGATAGCCGCCGTCCTTTCGCCCTTGCTTTTGCTTCGCCCGGCGCGAATTCCCAGAATAACCAGGCTCAAGCTGTCGCTGTTCCGCCGGGAAGCAAAGCCGGTGGTTCACAGCCACAAAAAACCGAAGCCATACCTCAACCTGTCGTCAGGACGAGCGGATTTGCGCCCCGCCGTGAGGTAGAAACTAGCTGGAACAAAAACTATGTGGATAACTGGAACGCCCCTAAAAGAATTTCAAAACACCGGGCTTACCTGATTTTCTAAGGTTCTTGCAGAAAAATAAAGCCACCGAGCAAGCGTCCATCTTCGGCAACAACAGGTGAAGCGGTAAGCTTTAAGGCCACCGCTTCGCCATCCCTGCGACGGATTTGCACTAATTCATTTTGGGCGATTTGTTCGCGGCGCAAATTCAAAGGCGAATCGCCTTCGGTATAATGAATAAGTTCTTGGGCTTGCAAAACTTCGATTTCAGCCGCTAAAAAAGGTTCGCAGCCTTCATCACTGGAAAAACCTAAAAGTTCGGCAGCCGCCCGGTTTGGCCGCAAATATTGGCCTTCCACCTGCAAAGCTGCTCCCGGCATATTTTCCAGCAAATTTTCGAGCAATCGCTGGTTTTGGTTGGCCCTTGCTACTAATCCGGCAGCTTTAATGTTGGCCTGACGGCTGAATAAGTGCAGCCCAATTTGTCCGGCAACTATTGCCAGCAAATCGGGGTCAAGCTTTTGGGAAGAGGCTACCACTAGCGCGGCTAAAGTTTTGCTATAGGCGGTAGTAGTCAACCCCGCTAAATCGAGCTTGGGTTGTTCCAACTCCATTTTGACATAATATTCAACGTCGGGCAGGAACAGTTTTTTGGTTTGTAGCGCGGTTTTGGCAACTTCGATATAAACCCGCTCCGGCTGGCCGGGTCTCATCCCGTACCACGCTAATAAAGCCGGGTCACGTCCGGCGGAACGACTTTCAAAAATTAGTAAACGTCGCGCCCCCAGAACTTGAGCGCAACGGGCCAAAAGTTTTTGAAAGAAAATACGAGTGCTTTCTTCTGGCTCTAATCCCGCCCCTAACCCGGCCAGTCGTGCCAGCGTCGCGGCGGGGGAAGGTAGTTCTAACTCTATTTTGTTTATTTCAGTATTAGCCACAGTTCAAATTTTTCTCCCAAAAATCTCCTTTGCGTTTCCACCTTTACAAGTTTACCCAGCCCGCTAACGTTTGTCAAAGTGTGCGGTTTGGTTTAACATTGAGCTGACGAAAACAAAGAATTATTGGAGCAAGAGGCACTATTATGACTATTGAAACGGGAAAAGCTTTAGCTGAGAAGCAAACTTACACTGTTAGCGAATTTATGGAGCTGGATTTGCCGGATGATGGCAAGCAGTATGAACTAATAGAAGGAGAATTGATTGAAATGTCCGGCCCAAATGTACAACACGGCCTGATTATTAGCCACCTTTTTCATTATTTAGATAGCTTTTTGGCTTCTAACCAGCTAGGCCGTGTATTAAACAATGCTGCCTTTGAACTCAATTCTAAAAATTCTCCCATACCAGACTTAGCCTTTATTTCCGCCAAACGTTTAATCGGGCTGGATTTTACCAAACCTTTTCCCGGCGCACCAGATTTGGCAATTGAGGTAATGTCACCCAGCGATAAATGGAGTGACGTTTCCAAAAAAGTACAACTCTATCGAGAAGCAGGTGCAAAATTAGTCTGGGTAATTGACCCCTTCGACCAGGGCGTAACCGTACATCGTTATGATGCACCCCGTCGCCTCCTCCTGATAAACGATGAGCTTGACGGGGAAGATGTTGTACCGGGCTTCAAACTTAAAATTAGTGCTTTGTTTGAATAATTATGCTCGAAGCAACGGGGAAATGGCACACGAAGAAGATTTGATTTGTTAGGAGTAAGGGATACGAATAAAAAGATGTAACAGGGGATGTTAATTTATGACTATGCCAGAAGTTTTAATAGATGAACAGGAGCTTACTGAGGAAGTGGCGACAGGAGAGAATGGAGAAATTGCAGTTCTTTTAAGCTGGCATCTGGCCGCTTATATATATCCCAATAAACTAGGTCGGGTCTTTGATGGCCGCACTACTTTTGAGATGAAACCAAACTACCCTAAAAAAGAACCCGATGTTTCTTTTGTCGCCGCCGAACGATTGCCAAATCGGGTTAGGGATATTATTAAACTTGCCCCAGATTTAGCGATTGAAATTGTTTCGCCGAACGATAAGCAATTTGAAATAGAAGAAAAAGTTTTGCAATATTTAGCTTTGAGCGTTCGTTTGGTCTGGGTAATTAGCCCGATGCTGCAAGTTATCTATGTTTACCATTCTGGTGATAAAAAGCCCTCTATTTTGGGTATAGACGACGAACTTGACGGAGAAGACGTTATACCCGGTTTCAAACTTAAAATTAGTGCTTTGTTTGAATAATTATGCTCGAAAATTTTAGCTGGGTGATAAACGGAAAACTGGCAGGAGGGAGCAAACCCGGAGCAACCAACTCTGAGGAAGAAGATTTGCACTTCTTGCACGAGCAGGGCCTAAAGGCACTTGTCACGCTTTGCCATCAGCCAATTAACCCTGTACTGGCGGCACAGTTTAATTTTATGCTCAAGCACGTGCCAATCGAAGATTTTTCCGCGCCCAGCTTCGAGCAAATCGAAAAGGCAGTACACTTTATCGAACGACGAATTTTACATAACGAAGCGGTAATGGTGCATTGCCGGGCCGGATACGGGCGCACCGGGACGATTCTGGCCTGTTATCTGGTAAAGCGGGGAATGTCCCCAACTCAGGCGATTGCGGAAGTGCGCCACGCCCGTCCCGGCTCAATCGAAGCTAAGGGCCAGGAACGAATTATCCATCTTTATTACCGCAAATTTCATTCAATGATAGTTGACGAAAACAAATAACAAAGCGCGTTAGCAAAGGGCGCGTTTCTTGCAATAGTCCAATCAGGAGGAAACAATAGTGAAAGATGACCGTGTTTTTCAACTTTATTTAAAAGGCCGTCTGGTCGTGATGTGCATTGGCGCTTTTGTAATTTTGGTGTCTGCTGTGCGTCGACTGGTATTAGGCGGTAAAGCCTAGTCAGATTTAGCCTAGAAGGGTATAATTCAATCAGTCCATTTTTCCTAATTTTAATCAGGAGGGTAATATGAGTGATTTTCCTATCAGCCGCTACCCTGTTCCGAAACTGGAAGAATTACCCGATGATATTCGGGAACGAATTATGAGTGTACAGGAAAAATCAGGGTTTGTCCCTAATGTTTTTGTAGCCCTAGCGCATCGTCCTGATGAGTTTCGGGCCTTTTTTGCCTATCACGATGCCCTAATGCTAAAAGAAGGTAATCTGACCAAAGCCGAACGCGAAATGATTGTAGTGGCAACCAGTGCCGCCAACGATTGTCATTATTGCGTGGTGGCTCATGGGGCGATTTTGCGAATATACGCCAAAAATCCTTTGCTGGCCGACCAAATAGCCGTAAACTACCGCAAGGCCGATATTACGCCGCGCCAAAAGGCCATGCTGGATTTTGCGGTAAAAGTAGCAATGCAACCCGGCGAGCTGGATGAAAAAGATTACGCCAATCTTAAAGAACAAAATTTTAGCGAAGAGGACGTTTGGGATATTGGGGCGATTGCTGCTTTTTTCGCCCTTTCCAACCGTATGGCCCATTTAACCAATATGCGCCCCAACGATGAATTTTATCTGATGGGTCGCATCCCAAAAAGCAAATGAGCGAACAACTAAGCATTTACCGACAAATTGGCGGCGACAAAACTTTTCGCCGTCTTGTAGATGAATTTTATGCTCGAATTGAGCAAGACCCAATATTGCGCCCGCTTTTCCCCGAAGATTTAGAGCCGGGTAAAGAAGGCCAATTTTTGTTTCTGACCCAGTATTTCGGCGGCCCTTCTCGTTATAATGCTCAACGCGGTCATCCCCGCCTGCGTATGCGCCATTTTCCTTTTGCAATCGGCCAAAAGGAACGAGATGCCTGGGTTGGTCATATGTTCGCAGCAGTAGACGAGGTTGGTATTGATGAACCAGCTCGTTCTACTATGCGCGAATATTTCGAGCGTTCAGGTACTTTTATGATTAACCAACTATAATCATTTTTGAAATTCCTTCAAAAATGATGCAGTTTGAGGCTAAAAGTAATTTGACAAAGTTATAGCTTGGTAGTATTATAACCGAGTTCCCCAAAAACAGGGAAAATTGCTCGAAAGCCAAGTATTAAAAAGCGAATAAGCGGTAAAAAAGAAATCGAAAATTCGCTAGAAAAACGCTTGACAAACAAAAATGAATGTAGTATCATAGTCGAGCATTCAAAAAACAGGAAAGAAAATAATAATAAACGCTGAAGAGTGGATAACAAATTAGCATTAAGTATTGTATGAAACCTGTTTACTACAAAGTACCTTAATAATTGAAGAGTGATAGAGAACAGCGTAGCATAATATGCTAACAAAGTAAGCCAATCAACATATTCATTAGAATGAAATTAACTTGATTTGTACTAGAATGCTAGTTAGTTTAACAAAACTAAAGAGTG
>JBBQGP010000119.1:0-17033 GCA_038323095.1 Chloroflexia bacterium
TACGAGGCAGCGAATGTAGCCCGCGAACGAGAGGAAGCCGGGCGATTACAAGCGGAAGCCGGGCGACTGCAAGCGGAAGCTCGCGCTCAAGCGGAAGCAGGCGCAAGGCAACAGGAGAGGCAAGCCCGGCAGGAGGCCGAAAACCGCGCCCAGCAAGAGGTACAGGCCCGGCAGGAGGCCGAACGTCAGGTGGCGGAACTCAAGCGGCAGCTAGAAGAACTCAGGCGGCAGCAAAACAACTAATGCTTATTCAGGTAGATTTGGAGCAAGTCGCCGCTCGTCTTGTGCAGGAAGCGGCGCGGGTACAGCCGGGCGAACGAGTTACTATTCTGGGGCGGGCCGACAGTCTGGCTTTTTGCGAGGCTCTGGAATTGGAATGTCGCCGCTTGCAGGCTTTGCCCTTTGTTGTAGTAGGTAGCGATACCGCGCTTTTAGCGGCTTTGTCCGATGCGCGGATTAGTGACGAAGTTTTGGCTCAACCCAGCCCACAGCTTCTGGCCGCTTTAGCTGCTTCTGATGTGATTATTTCCACTTTTTTTGAAAGAGCCGACCCGCTTCGTTTTGCGGCTTTGCCCCCTGCCCGCCTCCGGGCCTTGCGGCGCAGCGAAGAAGCTCCCAGCGAAATAATTTTTGATGGGACACGCCGTTGGCTGGGTACGGAAGTGCCAACCCCACAGCAAGCTCAGGCATTGGGTACAGATTGGCAAACCTTACATAACTCTTTTTGGCAGGGAATGTTAGCCGACTACTCCCTTATTGCGGCTCAGGCTCGTGAACTGGCGGGAATTATGGAACAAGCCCAATCCCTGCATATTTCTGATAGTGCTGGTCGCACTAACTTGACCCTGCGAATTGGCGGGCGACCCATCGAGCGGGATGACGGAGTAATCGGGCCAGAGGATATTGCCGTCGGCCAGGTTTATTTGAACATGCCTTCTGGCGAAGTTTGCTTTGCTCCCATCGAAAATAGTGCGAGTGGACGGGCTTTCGTCGAATTAGCATATTGGCAGGGGCAAGCCATCCGCGAACTTGAACTTGAATTCGAGCAAGGGATGGTACGCCCTATTCGGGCTGCCGAAGGATTGGAGCTTTTCCAGCGGGTAATCCAGGACGGAGGCGGGGACGCAGCCCGCCTGGGCGAATTTGGACTAGGCTTAAATCCGGCGATAACTTCTGTTACGGGTTTTCTACTTCTGGATGAAAAAATGCTTGGCACAATTCATCTAGCTTTGGGCGAAAACCGTCCGCTTGGCGGTACTAATAATAGTGCCTTGCATTGGGATTTGGTAGTGCAACACGCTACCATCAGCATTGATGGACAAATTGTTCTCAAGGACGGGCGACTTTTGATTTAAGTTATTTTTCACTATAGCAAAAAGGCAAAATTGGTATATATCTTGCTAACTAAATAGCTGGACTCCTGAGTTATTCTTGTGTAAAATAGGTTTAATAAACCAGTAGCAATCTAAGAAGTTTTTGTCATCAATTTTTATGCTTTATATCAGCAACTAATCAGGCTGATTGTGTTATCTTAAAATTGGTTGGATGTAATTGGTTTTCTGGTGAAACAAAAAGAGACATCGTGTGTATAACTTACTAGCACGATGTTATTTAATGAATGACAGCGAGGCGAAGTGGGTTTAGATGAAACCCTAATTGGAGAAGCAGCTATCGAACCACCCGAACAAAGCGGGGTTCTGACGCTGGTGAAAGCCGCAGTTAGCGGGAACGTAGATGCTTTTGGCGAATTGTATCGCCAGAACTTCGAGGCGATTTACCGTTACCTGTATTTTCGGCTACGCTCCGCGCCGGATGCTGAAGATTTGACCAATCAGGTTTTTCTTAATGCCTGGCGTTCGATTGGTCGATTTGAACCGGGAAAAGTACCGTTTGGGGCATGGCTCTATACCATTGCTCATAATCTGTTAGTCAATCACTATCGCAGTCGCCAGCGTCGGGCTGAAACTACGATTGACGAAAATACGGATAGTGCTATGGAAGCCGGGCCAATGATTGTCAATCCAGAAACCGAATTTGAGAAAAAATGGCGTAATCAGGCTTTACGTGAAGCTATCGAAAGCCTGAACGAAGAGCAGCAATTGGTGGTTTATTTTCGTTTTATTGAACGGCGTGACCATAGTGCCGTGGCAAAGATGCTGGGCAAAAGCGAAGGGGCAGTACGGACGATTCAGTTCCGGGCTTTGCAAGCTTTGCGTCGGCTGGTGGATGAGGAGGTGTTATATGGCGAAGCCTGATACAACCCTCCTGCTGGCTGAAGCTCTTGAATTATTGCAGAGCGGCGAATTAACCTTCGCTGAGTGTGCTGTTCGGTATGCCCCTGCCTGGGCCGAAATCGGGCCTTTGCTCGAAATAGAAGAAGTTGCCCTCAAACCAATTGCCAGCGAGTTTGAGCAGGCTATTACCATACCTGATATTGAGCAAAATTGGCTGAAATTTAGTGCCGCTTTACGGGCTAACGCTCCTGGTGCGGGCGCGGCAGATAGCCAGGGTGTGAGCAAGCCGCTTCCATCAACCACTTTGTTTGAGGTCAAACCTGCTGCTCCTGTTGAAGTCCCTTCTACCACTAAAGAAGCAGCCCAAATCCTGACCGAAATCGGCTCAACGGCTAAAGTTATACCTTTTAGAGTAAATCGCCGCCGCGCTGGATTACTAACCCGTGTGGCAGCGGCTGTGTTACTTTTTATGGTGTTCTCAGGTAGCTTTGCTACCGCCGTATACGCCAGCGAGCCGGGTGATAATCTTTACGAGACAAAATTGTGGCTTGATAACGCCCCGACAGTGCTGGCTTTCAATGACCAGGATAAAGCCACTGCCCGGATTAGCTATGCCCAGCGTCGTTTACAGGAAATCGAAAACTTGCGGCAAAATGGTCGTACCGAAAAAGCTACCAGAGCCGCCGAAGCTTACAAAGGAGCAATCAAGGAAAGTTTGCAATTCCTGCGTAATTTAGACGAGAGTCACCGCGCCGAATTGCAGACCAAACTGGAAGCTCAACAAGCTCAGGTCGAAAGCTTGATTCAGGATGCATTACCCCAGGAAACAAAAACCAAGTTAAGTGATGCGTCTCTAACAATTGACCAGGGAAACCAGCAATTGAATTCTAGCCCGGCTACTGTAGTTAAATCTGGTGCTACTCCTACTAATACAGTTGGCAAGGTTAATACGGCAACTTCCAACACCACTACCAGTTTAGTCAGCACTCCTGCGCCTAATTTGCTGCCAACTCCCAGCCTGGTTAGCTCCACGCCGACGGTGGGCAAAGCTGATGAAGACAAAACAGCCGCAGCTGGGCCAGCCGAGCAAAATACTGTAACAGTTGGTGCTAACAAACAATCTTCTGGTTCTGGCCCGGCTGGAAACGCTCCGGCGAATTCGAGCAGTCCTACTTCGGTTACTGCCCCTTCGCCGACGGCTAGTGTTGGTTCGCCTCCGACTGATACTGTGCAATCCAGCTCAGGCTCAAACTCTTCGGGAAGTGCGCCTACGCCTGTTCCGTCCGCAACGGCCACGCCTGTCCCTGTCCGACCTGCCACTACTACTGCACCCCAACCCGCCACAACTGCGCCTGTTTCTGGTGGTGGTTCTGCTCCGGCTCTGCCTGTGCCAGCTACCGCCACTCCTGTTCCAGCCACTCCTACTCCGATACTGGCCCGCCCTACCGCCGCCCCAACTTCCGGGGCTGGTGTGAATAGTGGCAGTGGTAATACTGGGGCTGAACTAACTCCAACGGCTGTACCTGCGCCAAACCCGACTTCCGCTCCGGCCTTACCATCAAGTACGGCTGTAGCTCCCACCGCAACTTCTGCGCCCGTAGCCCCGGCGACGGCTACTGTTGCAGTGCCTGCAATACCAGCGACAGCTACCTCTGCGCCACCGACAGCCACCGCTGTACCAGCAACACCAACACCTGTACCGCCAACAGTTGCTCCTACTGACACACCTAAAAATAATCCGAAGCCAACTCACACGCCTAAACCCAAAAATAAACCCTAATAGCTAATCTTGCTAACTAGCAATTAGACTTCCAAAAAGCCTGGACTAACAAAATAATAAAATAAAGAGCCGACCAAGTGGTCGGCTCTGCGCTGTTGCAGATTGTTGAAGTAGTGAAGGTAAAAGTTCTAGGCAGCGAACGGGTCGGGATAAACCTCCCAAATATTAGTCCGTCCATAATAGCGGTACATCACGTAAATCTGTTTGGTCTTTTCGCTCCAGAACATCAGGCCGCCGCCAAAGCCCTGAGATGCCCCATTGCCGCCCGCTTCCGGCTCAATTGCCCAGCCTAATTGTTCACGTACTTTTAGGCCAGTGCCATCCCGCCAGAGCTTGCCCAAACCGCGTTGCGGCTCGTATTTGCCCGCCGGAGGGGTTAGGCCACCGTTGGCCGGTTGGGTTTCGTCCCAGGTGTCCTGAGCAATCGCGAAAGTGCCATTATTAAACATAATATAAATGGTTTTTTGATACATACCGTAATATTGGCTGTTCGTGCTATCCACCCACATCATCATGCCGTTCTCGAACTTCTGGGTTACTAGCTGAACGCGCTGTTCATTACCATAGTACGGGCAACCCAGGCGGGCGCGTACTGAGTAATTATCGGCCCAAATCTTGCCAAAACCGCGTACCGGGTTCTCTCTACAATTTAAGGGCTGGCTGGTTTGCTCTCGCCACTGGTAATAATGCTGCCCAACATTGCCCATTTCTACCCGCCAGGCCGCTTCATTATCAGGCGTGTAGGTCATAACCCGTCGCTCGAAAGCTTGAATTAAAACACTTTTGTCCTGATTGTTGACCCGGACGGTACTCCAATAAGGCTCGGCAATTGGCAGACCCATTGCAAAAGTCCAATCTAAAATTTGGTCGTTAGTTTGGCCGTTATCGCCTGCTACCGGGCCGCGTTGCTGAAAGTAATTCCAGAAAACATCGGCGATATTGTGGCCCAGATTGCTATCGTAATAGGCCAGCTTGACCTGATTGCCATAGCGCAAATCCTCGCCGATTTTGCCATACCGGTCAAGCGTGGCAGTGACAGTTTGCCCGACCCGGTTTGGAGCGGTGTTAGTGCCGGGAACCAGCGTCGTTACTCCAAAGAGCGAGGCATAGGTTGGACTGTTGCCGTTGCCGGGGTCGCCCGCTACTGGCACGTTTGCCGGAATTAAGGCGACGAATTTGTTATCGCCAAGCTGCTGCTGTCCGCTAATCAGTTCCTTGACTAGCAAGCCGTTGGTTATAAACCACTGGCTGCTGCGGTCACTGTTGGGGTTATTAACCTCCATGCGGGCCTTGTCAAAATAAGCTACCAGCCGCTTGCCGCCCGGTGCTTCGACGTAATCTTCCTGCCGGACATCAAAAGCTTGCGGCCCCCAGACCCACGTCCGGCTGACACTACCGCTTGCCACTGGTAAATCTGTCCGTTTCCAGACTTTGTCCATATTTGGGTCGAGCGATAAAGCTGCCGCCCCTGCCGTTGCCGGTGTGCTGGCAAAAACGCTTAACAGTGGCACAATCGCCACTATCAAGGCCAACCCCAGCTGCAATAGCAATCGGTTCGTTCCTTTCAAAGATGCCATACTTGAAACTCCTTTTCAGATTATTTCCTGTTTTGCCTTTGAGACAAAGCCGATTGTTTCCCTTGTGTATACTCAACTGTATATAATCAGCCTGTCTTGCTCTTTTTATTAAACCTTTAGCATCTTATAAAACGAACATCCTCAAAGCTGGTTACTGCTCACTTTCTTATTCTAGCTAAATATGATAAATATCACATTAAATGTCAGTAAAAATCAGATAAAAAAAGACCGCTTTCGTGAATGAAGCGGCCCTTTTTTCAGGACACAACTTTTTTTTGTGGAAATGTAATTGTTCAGGTGTAGGAGGGATTTCCAATCCCGATAGAGACGGGTTTAGGTAAAGTCGGGATTGGAAATCCCTCCTACATTGAGGCTGGCTGAATAGTTACGTGGAAATAAGCTTACACCGCTATCTTTGGGAAAGTTAAAAGTTTTGTACCCTCAATTTGCCGGATAAAATCAGCCCCAAAAGCTTGCGCCGGAGTAAGCACGCCCTTGGACCGAACTTTCGGAACATTTTCAACCGCTTTTACGCTCGAAATAGCGGTAAACTGATACCCTTCGCTCATTTCCAAACACATCTCTACTTCTTTACCTTGCCCATTTTTAGCCCAGACCCAACTGTACGAATGTTTACTTCCGTCTATAATAGCGGGAGCAACTTCTTTTTTGGCTTTCCGCTCAACCAATTTTACCAGCCAGTTGCGTACCGGGCCAGCCCTGCTGCCTTTAATTTTGTGCTGCTGCGCCCGCCCGGTTTTGTTCCGACCATTCCGGCGGGTTTTATTTACCCGGTGGAAGTAATTGAGAAAGTTATGACGGAGGGCCAGCAAGCCGGAATAATTAGGGAAGGTCAGCCTAACTTACTGACGGCCATTTTTCTGGGTTGCATTTTGCGGCCAATAATAGTTTCTATCGGCTCTGCGCCCGGTGCGTTTGATTTATTAAGTGATTATCAGCACGATGCAATTATTCAGGATGCGAGTTGGTACGCTGTCGTCCGGCCTTAGTCTCAAGCTCGTTTGCCAAAAACGCGCACCTGCGTTCCGGCCAATTCTCCCGACCAGAGCAATTCGTCGGCGCACTGGGTCAAAAGCCTTTTCCATAAAACTGCCTGCTCGAAAATCTCCAAATCGGCGGAAAGAAACTTGAAAACTACCGAAGACGCGACCACAATCAATTTCTTGCGGGGACGCGATAAAGCCACATTCAGGCGATTAGGATTTAGCAAAAATTCAGCTTCAGCCAAAACATAATCCGGGTCAGAAGCCGTCGCCGACACAATGATTACCTCACGCTCGTCGCCCTGAAAGCGTTCTACCGTGTCAATCGCGTCGCTGGCGGCCAGTTGCGGGAAGCGGTCACGCAGTAAGGCTTTTTGGGCGCGATGCGGCACGACCACCCCGATACCTTCCGACCCTTCCAGCCCCAGCTTTTCGGTGCAAACCGCCACAATTGCCCCGATTAGTTCCGCCTCTGTCGGGTTAGCCTGTTGCGACCCCCGTTCCTCGTGCTGAACTACAATTACCGGGTAGAGTGGGTCAAGCACCGCCATTAGGAAATTGAGGATTGAGGATTGACGGTTGCCGATTAAAGGGTTATTTTCATTGCCAGAACTGGCGTTGTTTTGCTCATTGTTAGTAAAAGTAATCTGTCCCTGTTCATCCAGGCTTAAATCATCAATCGTCAATCGTAACTTTTCCAGAAGTTGCTGGCGGCGTGAATGAAAAATAATGCCGTCCTGTTCGTAAATATTGTGGTGCAAAAACTCAGCTTGAACTTTATGCAGCCTGAAACTTTCGTCGAGAGCTACACGCGGAAAATCCAAATCTACCAGATATTGAAAAACCGAGCGGTAAGGCTGGGTATTCATCGCGCTCAAGCGGTCTTCATCGTCCCAGCTATGCGCCAGAATCGGCGACATCTGGCGGTGGTCGCCCACTACAATTAGTTGCCCATTCTCGCGCAACCAGGCCGAAGCCAGCAAAGCTTGCGGCAAATTCATCTGGCTGGCTTCATCCAGAATCACCAAATCAAAAGCTTTCTCTTGCCACAAAATTTTGGGCGAACGGGCATAACGAGTGCGCTCTTTCATCAGCTTGTGCAAACCTCCCGGCGTTCCCCCGATAACCACCAGTTCGCTACCCAAAATTTGCCCCAAATTGCGCCTTTGCTCCCAAACGTCAAGCGGCTCAATCTCGCTCACTTCGTCTGTATTGTCCTCACCACCAATTTTGAATAAACGCAAGTTCTGGAAATAGGGCCAAACCTGAGTGTCTTCCAGCCGGGCCAGCTTCCCGGCAATACTTTGCAGCACAATATTTATGGCGTTGTGGGTATGGCAAACCACCGCCACTCGCAAAGCCTTGCCTTCTGCCCGCGCCTGATACATTCTCGCCAGCACCGCCCAGCCTAAAGTATGGCTTTTGCCCGTTCCCGGTGGCCCTTGCACCAGAAATACTGGCGTTTCCTGCCTCCCGGCAATCACCTCGCGCTGCCGCTCTGTCGGCTTGTTCTTCCCCTCAAGGGCATCAATCAGGGTGAGGAAAGGGTTGTCGGGGGGGACGGAGTTGTTAGAGAAGAAGTTGTTAGTTGTTAGAGAAGATGGGTTGTCGGTTGTCGGTAGATAAGAGTTACGAGTTGCGAGTTGCGGGTTGATTCCAACCTGAGACTTTAAACTTCCAACTTTCGCAGTCAGGCGATGATAAAAGGGGTTGAAATCGGCATACTGGCAGGCTTCCAGCAATTTATCCCCGTTCAAATCGTCTACCATTTCATCCAGCAAGTAAAATTCGCCCGGTACTGGCCGAAGCTTGTTGTCGTGGGAATAACGGAAGGGCAAAATTTTGGTTTCGCTATTCTTGTTAGAAAAAGTCATATTGGTAAGGCTCAAAGTAAGAATCGCACCCTGCAAACTACGAATAACACACAGCCGCCCATGCAACATATCCCAGGCACGCCCGTCTGTTTCCAGACCGTTTAATACCACAAAATCGCCGCTTTTGAGCTTGTTTAGTTGCAAAGCCGCCGAAGGTTCAAGCCCGGTTTCGCTAAAGTCGGCCTCAAAGCGGGCGGTAGTTGCTAACTGGCCTTTTTTGTCGTTGGCCTCTTCTACCGTTACGCACCGTAACAGCAAGGCCCGCCCAAGTTGCACTCTTTTGACAATTGGCTGGCTAAAAAGCTGCAAATGCTCCTGTAAATTGGCGTAATGCTCGATGTACAAAAATTCTTCCAGCACCCGACGAAAAGGCGGCAGCGTGCCAGTGCTTGAACCCAACAAGGTCAAGTCTAAAGGTTCTTTTTGCATCCGGGAATTTTTGAACTTGAACTGGCTTTCGATATAAGCGATAGCCTCCAGCCGTTTGGCCTGAAACAACTTTAGCTGTTCGGTATCTACCTTTAGATATGGCGAAACGCCACCGCGCTGCTTGGGCAAGAAATCTTCGGCCTTAAACATACCCCAGGCAGCGTAAGCGTATTCAAGCGGTATCGAGGAATAAAAGCGGGCCGCCGATTCTATCCAGCGTCCGTCATTCAGCTTTAGCAAATAATCGAACATGCCCTGGGCGAAAAGCCGGAAATAGCGCAAATCGTCGCCGTCGTTCCACTTGAAGCCCATCTGGGTGGCTACCGATTGCAGGCTATGGCCGCAATTCGCCAGATTGCTCCGCTCTTTTACTTCGTCGTACACGAAAGATACCGCCGACTGGGTCAGGGCGGGTGTTTCAGTCAGCAACTCATACAAAGCTGGAATAGAGGCGAACACGTTCAGATGACGGCGCAGGGCATTCAGCAAGGCTTTTTGGTCATGGCGATTGTATAAATAAAGATGTACTGGCGTGGCGGTCATATCTTCGGCTACCTCGCAAACCGCCTCGAAAATCCCCGCCACCCAGTTCAGCAGTAATTCCCGTTCGCTTTCGGCTTGCGGCACGTCTTCGGTCATTTTCACAATACTGCGGCTACCCTTTGGCCCGTTAATTCGCGCCCCCGCCAGATAAACCCGGTCTTCCAGATAATCGGTCTGCACATCCAGAAAAATCTTGACCATATCAGGATATTGCTTGTCATCCGGCAAAACGCTACGCCCCGCGTCCAGAAAATATGAGAGCGAGGTTACATTCGGGTCAAACTGGCGGTTCATCACCCGCGCCGCCCTCTGCACCAATCTATCCAGCTTCGGGCCAACCGGCCATTTTTCACTCAAGGTTGCCACTATTGCTTCTTTTCCCGGCGTAGTGGTTAAAGAGTTGCGAGTTGCAGAAGGGTAGTCGGTAGTCGGTAGTCGGTTGTCGGTGAGTGATTCCGACTTTATACTTCCAACTTTCGACTTGTCACTTTGAAACTGCTTCAATCCGGCCAAATCGGGAATAGTGCGGATGCCATGCTCGACCAGCACCCGTTTGTCTGCGCTTTCCAGAAAAGGGATAAGGGCAATGTCCTTGCGCTCGTTGCTTTCCACCATACAAATTGGGTTGAACAGGCAACCGTCACAACGCTGGTTATAATGGTAGTGCAAATCTTCCAGTTTGGCGGCATCTACCCGCGCCAGAGCCGAGTCGGGGGCAATTGCAAGCTGGTCAATTGCCAGAAAATAGGGGTCAAGGTCGAAGCGTGGGGCAGTTTCGGGGTCTTGCAAAGTGCCGTCGGCGTTCCGGCGCACCACCGTTCCCAAAAAGCGGCAATTTTCCAGCTCTACCCCGCCTTCGACCAGCATATTTTGCAGCATCCGTACATAAACCGCCACCTGCAAACGATGATAAACTTTATCCTTGCGGGTAGATTTTACGTCACCCACCAGAATTTCCAGATAATTTTCAGATGTTCCCGAACCAGACAAACTAGAAACTTGAAACTCGGAACTCGAAACCAGTCGAAGGCGTATCAAATCGGCTTTACCCGCAAATTGCCACTGGCCCAATTTTCCGGCAACGTCGGCCTGATACAAATAAACTGGGGTAGAGCCAATTTTTTTGATAAAGGCTAACGTTTCTTCTGGCCCTTTATCGCTCATATCTATCACTGTATGACCCTGCGCCTGCAAGCCTTCAATTACTTTGGTTTCTACCCGGTCTCCCAGCTTTGCCAAAAGTGGCCCGAACGGTTGCAAGGCTCTTTGCAGCCCTTTCGTGCGTAGTCGCCTAGCTAATTCGTCGGTTTCGCCTTTATAAAGATAAAATTTCAGGAAGCGGTCACAACTATCTACGCTTAGATATTGAGCTAACCCGGTGGGGGTAAGGGTGCGCCGCCGGTTCAGCGCGTCCACTTCGTTAGTTGATTTGGAATTGGAACGGGCGGGAATATTAGAAGTGGGTCGGATGCTTGCCATAACACTAACTTTCTCTTTTACACTAAATCTTGCCTGAATTACGACCTGATTATATCACACGGGATTTAACCCTGGCATATTATTTGTAACAGTTTATAGTGCTGAGGACTGAGGGAAAAGCAGGAACTAAAAACCAAATAACAAGTAACAAGTAACAAGGAAATGCCCTATCCCCCTGTAGGATGCTGCTGTGCCAGTTGAGGTTTGGTCAAAATCAATGGACAGAGCCACATCCTACAAAATGCCGCTATCGCCTGTAGGATGCTGCTCCGCCAGTTGACTTTTGCCCAACCTCAATTCAGATAAATTCTCAGTTGGTTTGAACCAACTTGCCGTATCTTAGCCTGAAACTCATTTTAGGGCCAGATTACCACCTCTCTAACAAGCCAGAAGTCAAATCTAAAGTTACAAGCATTCACCAATAACCCCGTCCCCTCTAACAACTAACAACTTCTTCTCTAACAACTCCGTCCCCCATCTTGATAAGCTATTGTATTATATAATTAGCAACACCCTAAGTAACTGGTCGGGCTAGTCTTGCGCCCGCCACGCTTTTTGTTTGTACAGCAAAGTTAATACAGGAGAAGCGACTATGAACCTGTTACACAGTCGAAACGCCGACGGCTTTTTGGGTTACTCTCGGTTGCTTCAATTTTTGCCCTGACTTTGTTTGCACCCGCCTTCGCAACGGCGGCAACTTACCCTAATTCGATGGCTTCGATGGGCGACTCGATTACCCGCGCCTTTAATACTGGTAGTCTTGCTTTTACCGATGCTACCGCTAATTCCTGGTCAACTGGCTCAGGCAGGAGTGTCAGCAGCCAATATCAGCGTATTCTGGCGGCTAACCCTGCCATTAGTGGCAAGAACAGCAACGTCGCCAAAACCGGGGCAAGAATCGCCAATTTGTCGGGACAGGCCACTTCTGCCATCGCCACTAATGCCGAATATGTCACTATCCTGATGGGTGCGAAGATGTTTGTAATTCCAGCGAAGCGGGCATGACCGCCGTTTCAACTTTTCGCGCTCAACTTGATACCGCGCTGAACACTATTAAAACCGGCTTGCCCAATGCCCGTGTCTTTGTCGCCAGTATTCCCAATGTTTACCAATTGTGGAATGTATTAAAGGGGAACGGCACTGCCATCTACCACCCGACCCAAATTTTTGCCCTTGAGAAAAATACGCAACTCGCTAATCAAATTTGCAGCTATAACGCTGTGTTCAAAAGTGGAATTTTCTTCCTCGTCCTTGTTGGTTTCGTCCCAGATTTCGGGGATTTGTACTTCCAACCAGGTAGTCAGTTTTGAACTCCTTTTAGTGCATTTTCGCCGCCGTCAGGTGTAGGCCAGTGGCTTTGTTCCAACGGGCCAAAAGGCGGTCTTCCCAGTAGGCCAACCGCCAGGTCGGGAAAAATAGGACACGAGCCAGCCCTGCAATTACTTTTTTGCGGTTAGCCGAAATTTGGGGATTGGCAAGTCGGTCACGCCGCCAGTAATCGGTAATATCATAAAGCTGCCCGGTCAGGTGAAAGCTGTACGTCATATCCCTTACCGAAAACCCGGCCTCTCGAAAGATTTGCTCCAGGCTACTATCGGTTAATTGCTGGATATGCCCGATACGTTCGCGCTTCCAACGGGCAATAGGCAACTTTTGGCTGTTTTGCAAAAGATGAAAAAGAGTGCCGCGTTGCCCTTCGATGGGGATAAAACCGTGAAAAAGGCTGCCCGGTTTTAGCACCCGCGCCGCTTCCCGCACCACGCTTGCCACCTCCGGCACATGTTCCAGCACATCGAAAAGCATTACCGCCTCGAAAGTCTGGTCATCGTAGGGCAAACGGTTAGCATCGGCTACTTTATATTCCACCCCGTCGCTATAGCTTTGGGCTTCGGTAATCGCCCGGTGGCTCAAATCGCAGCCAAAAACCTGCAAATCGGGACGAAACTTCTTGAGAGTGCGGGATTGTCGTCCTGCCCCGCAGCCGATTTCCAACACCTTTGCGCCTTTGGGTAAGCCCACAAAGGCGGTCAGGCAACGTTCCAGCCGGGTTAAAGCCAAATCGCGGGGACGTAAAGCACCCGTCCCGCGACCTTCTATGGTGCTTTCGTCCTCGTAATCGAACTGAAAATCTTCGGTTTTAGTACCTGTCGGGTTACTCATCTAGGGGAAAACTGCAATTGTTTCGATTTCGACCAGCGCGTCTTTTGGCAAGCGGGCCACTTCGACGGTAGTCCGGGCCGGGCGGTTATTGCCGAATTCTTCGGCGTAAATCGCGTTCATATCAGCAAAATCGCTCATATGGGCTAGAAAAACGGTGGTTTTAACCACATTGTCTATTGTGAGGCCCGCCGCCGCCAGCACCGCCTTGATATTTCGGAAAACCTGTCGCGCCTGTTCGTTAATTTCCCAGCTAATCAGTTCGCCCGTGGTGGGGTCAATCGGCACCTGCCCAGAGCTAAAAAGCAAATTGCCTACTTTAATCGCCTGACTGTACGGCCCAATCGCTGCCGGAGCTTTCTCCGTCTGAATAACCTGTTTATCCATTACTCTCTCTCTCGTTGAGTGCCGAAACCTGAAACTGTTTTTTCAGGCTTCGGCATTATTTATCCTTAACAAATTACTGCACTACCACATTTTATTACAAAAGAATTAAACTCTTAAATCGGGTTGCCGTCGAATTCGCTTTTGTTTTCGAGCAAGCGCATCCGAAAATGGTTGCGGGCGCGATTACCGACATCGCGCAGGAAAAGAAAGCTGGTCGTACCACCGACCAAACCGCCGACAATAGGAATCGCCCGACCAAAGCTTTTGCTGGCGATAGTTTCTGCCGCGCTTTGAATTGCTTTAGCCTTGACCCTGTCCCAAATTGGCTTGGGTAATACATTCGTTGCCAGATTAGTGACGACCAGTTCCGAGCCACCAATCGAAAGCGTTTCCGCCCCGCTTGCTCCGGCAAACAGCAGCAAAGCTACCCGCCGGGCTTGTTCCGAATCGGTTTCAAAGCCGTAGCTCTGGCTGATACCGCTAATCGCCCGTAGCGAGAAATAGGTTAGCACTGAAATATCCGCCGGGATTGTCGCCAGCACAAAGGGAAAACCGGGCAAGCCGGACAATGCGCCTGCACTCGTTACCAGCAATTGATTTTGGGTCTGGAAAGTGTAGGCTACTTTATCAAGTTGCTGCACCGGGATTTGTTGCATTTCTTCCAGATTTTTGACGTAAACCCCGTGCAAGCGGGCTTCACGCTGCACTTCCTCGAATTTAATCTGGGCCGAATCAGCATACCAATCCAAAGCCTTCACCAAAGGGGCGATAAGCGGGTTTTCCTGTTCCTGCTCTTTGCTCACGCCGTTGGCAGTGACTTCGATGCCCTCCACCTGGGCGCATCGCTGGCAGACGGAAGTGCCTAGCTGATTTTCGGTTCTGCACACCGGGCAAACCCAATAACTTTTGCCCTTTTCCGCTTTATTTTCTCTTGTAATTTTATAACCAAAAATAGTCGGCATTTCCTGCTCCTTGTTCTGTACTGCCCCCGCCAAGTCGGTAGCTTTTTTGCTGAGTTTATTTTATCATAGATTAGGCCAAACCTGAAAATCAAGCCTGAGAATTAAACTTTCTATTTCAATACGCAAATCAAAATTAAATAGTTACAAAAATAAGGGGAGAGGGTTATGAGAAAGCACGCGGATGCCGTAGTAATCGGGGCGGGGGTAATGGGCTGTAGCATTGCCTTTCATCTGGCTAAGGCCGGATTAAAAGTACAGGTGATTGACAAAAAAGGCATCGCAGGCGGAATGAGCGCACGTAGCGGGGCCTTAATTCGGATGCACTACATGGACGAGCATCAGGTGAAGCTGGCGGCGACCTCGTTACGTTATTTCCAGAATTGGGGCGATACTATCGGTGGGGCGGCGAACGAATGTGGCTTTGTGACTACCGGCTTTCTGTATCTGGTTGGGCCGGAAAACGCCGAAAAGCTGCGTCATAACGTCGAAATGCACCAGCGTTGCGGAGTGGATAGCCGGGCAATTAGTCTGGAAGATGTATCAGAGTTACAGCCGGGTATTATGCTAGATGGGGTCGGGGCGGTTTGCTACGAACCTGAAAGCGGTTACGCCGACCCGATTGCTACCAATCAGGCTTTTGCAAAAGCGGCCCAGCGTTATGGGGCGGAAATAAGCGGCGGGGTAATGGCTTTGGGGCTACATACCAAAGGCGGGCGAATTGCCGGACTGGAAACCAGCGAAGGTTTTATTGAAACCCCTGTTGTAGTGGCGGCAATTGGCCCGTGGAGCGCGAAATTGCTTGGCCCGGCGGGAGTAGATTTGCCCATCAAGCCCCACCGCTCCCAAATTGCTTTCTTCGAGCGACCTCACGCCCTTGACAACAAATTAACTTATATTGATATTGCCAACGGGCTTTACGGGCGTAGAAACGGCGACGGTACGGTTTTGGCCGGGTCGAGCAGCTTTGCCGTACCCAACCGCCAGCGAGTGCAGGGCCAAACCGACCAATGGGGCGGGGCTTACGATGGGGATTACGATGCTGATGATGGGCTAGACCCCGATACTTACAAGGAAAGCAACGACCCGGAATACGTCGAGCATACTCGCCAGATTCTCGGCCAGCGTTTCCCAGTGCTGGAAGGGACGCAATACCGCCGGGGTCACGCTGGGGTGTACGATATGAGCAGCGATGCCCGGCCTTTGATGGGCAAAACCGAAATCGAAGGGTTGTACGTTGCCGCCGGGTTTAGCGGGCAGGGCTTCAAGAAATCTCCGGCGGTTGGTTTGACGATGTCACAGCTAATTTTGGGTGAAACCCCTGAAGTTGACATAAATGCTTTTCGCCTTTCGCGCTTTGCCGAAAACGACCCGGTTAAGGGCGAATACGAGTACGATTAAATCTAGTTTAAAATTGGTATAAAATTGGTACTACAAACCCCTTTGAAATTTGCAGAATTTAGGTGATAATTATAAGGGAGCGGGAAGTTTTGAGCAGTTGTACTCCTGTAAGGGTTGAAGTTTTGCCCTAAAGAAAAAAACAGATTAATTTGAAGGAGAGGTCTTGCGGTGAAGAAGTTTCGACTGTTGGCCGCGCTTTTTATTGCGCTGGCTATTTTTGATGGAAGCGGTTTAACGGCGGCAGTAGCTGCCCCAAGTTCGGCTAACCCGACAAAGGTTTTTTTAAGTGATTGCGGGCATTATTTATCTAATAAGATTTTGTACTACTGGCGCACACATGGCCGTCAGGAGGGGATAGGTTGCCCGGTTAGCGAAGAAGTTGGGCTTGACGGAGGCGGTACAGCCCAGTATTTCAAGAAGTACCGGCTTGAGTATCACCCGGAGAACGCTGGCTCGCAGTGGGAGTATTCTTACGGCCTAATTGGGTCGGAATATCTTGCTACCCTGTCGCCAGAGGAAAAGACGAATTCGGCTTATCAAGCCCACATCCCCTTTGATAATGAGCCAAATAGCACTTATTACCCCGAAACCGGGCATACCCTTTCGTTTGCCTTGCGGGATTACTGGAAAGCCAATAACGGGCTGTACAATTTCGGCTTGCCAATTACTGAGGAATACAGCTATTTCAATGGCGATAAAACTTATTCGGCCCAGCTTTTTGAGCGTGGTCGCTTGCTGTATAGTGCCGAAACGGGGGTGGTAGTAGACGAATTTGGGCCAATCGCGGCGCAGGCCAGCAAAATTGATACTTCGGCCCAAAAGCAAGACCCTGCTATTCCTGTCTATAACGTGAATTTGTGGGAGCATTGGGTAGATGTAAATTTGAATACTTTCACAATCAAGTTTATGGATGGGGATATAGTAGTGCGGCAAAACCGGGTGATTATCGGGACAGCCAAAAATCCTACTCCGACAGGTACGTTTTACGTCCGAACCCGAATTGCCAATGAGCATATGCGCGGGGGCGAAATCGGGACGGAAGATTTTTACGATTTGGATAACGTTTTGTATACCCAATACTTTACGGGCGAAGGCCATGCTCTGCATTACGCCTGGTGGCGTTCCAGCTTTGGTTATGCCGGTTCACACGGTTGCGTAAACCTGGATTTGGACACCAGCTATTTTGCCTGGAACTGGCTCACTTTCGGT
>JBBQGP010000120.1:0-16959 GCA_038323095.1 Chloroflexia bacterium
AAATTTAATAACTGGGCCTCGTTCCAATTAATCTCGTAGCGGGTCAGTCGGTCGGAGCGGATTTCACGCGAGTCGAACAGCAAATCGGAAACTTCCTGTGGTAAGAAAAACTTGAAAGCCAGGCCCGGCACTTCCATCAAGCGCAAATCGGCCAGCAAAGGACGCAGCAAATCCGCCCCGGCAGTGGGGTCTGCCGCCGTTTCGGGCAACTCGTCCACCCGGTCTACCAGCACATAAATCGCGGTCAGGCCGACCAGCTTTGCCAAACGACACAAATCCTCAACCAGCGTCAGGCTCAAATTTTCGAGCATAATTTCACGACTGGCGACCTCGCCCAAAAGTTCCAGCCAGGGCCGTTCCAACCCAACATTAGCTCTATCTAACAAATCCGAAAATGAGCCATCACGGGCCGCCCTTAGAAAATTCTGGCTGTTCAAAATTCGCTCATCGGCGTTGACTCGCCGCAAAACTTCGTCCATTTTGAAAGGGTCGAGCAAGCGGGTAAACCCGGCCAAAAGGCTGGTCAGGCGGTAAGTGCCACCGTAGCCCAAATTTTTAATCTGGCTGGGGTTCTCGCGCAAATAATCCAGCAAGGCCAGCGCACAATTCTCGATAACGCTTTGCAAATGAGCCTGATGCAAACTCTGACCAGTTTCGCCTCGTTGGGCCGCCAACGCCCGCTCAAAATTGGTATAAGTCACCGCCAGAGCTAACCCGGCCAAACGTCCTCGCCGACATTCGTATTCAACCATCAGGCGACTGGCACTTTTGCCGAAGCCACGCCGGGCCGCCAGCACCGCCGAACGGGGCTGTTGAATTTCGCCCAAAATCTGGTCGAACCAGATAGCCCTCACAAAATAATCTACCACCCGGCTTTGGTCGCCTGCTACCTCAAAATCAGCTTCTTTTGAGGCAAAAGGATTAGTTTCAAAACCATGATTGGCAAGCCAGAAAGCCAGCACTTGTCCTTCGTCCATAATTATAATATCAGCCCCTTTTCCCTGAGTTAAACTCGTTGCAGCTGCGTCGCCAATGTTACGCCCTAGATAATCGGGAAATTAAATTCACCTTATTTTACAACGGATGAGCCACCTTTGGGAAGTGCTTTTAGTACAACAATTTAAGCATTTTTAATTTGTCATATTATTTCAATTATGTTTGTACCTAAGTTGGAATTGAGAAAGTGAGATGCAAAAAATTTAATTGCGCTTAACCTTGATAATACTCCTTCTTTATGTTAGTATCGGCATGGTATGGGCAACTTATTGAACGCGGAAACGCCGTCGTACTTCGTTGAAATTGTCGAAAGGATTAGCAATGGGCTGGTCTGAAACCGAGCCTAATTTTCCAGTAGTAGGGCGAGAAGCTCAAATCAGCCTGATTCAAAAGCAACTGGCTTCGCTTTGGCATAAGCAAGACTCGCCGCCTGCTTCCCTTTTGCTTTATTTTTACGGAATGCGCGGATTAGGCAAAACCCGCCTGCTTGAAACTGTAGAAGCCTTCGTGCTGGAAGATGCGCCCGGCCCGAATTTTATATGCCTTTTTATCAAACAACCTGCCCCCCCGTCTACTCCGATTAACGGTAACGCCGAGACCGCTCATTATCGCTCTTTTGAAGATATAAACGCTTTCTTTAATGATTTTTATCAGCAATTCAAGCAAACCGCCCCCGCTTATACTCTGATAGAATACGAACGCTTGCTGGCAAATCGTACACATTTGCGCGACGAAGAAGGTTTGTGGCTGCGGGCCAAAACTCTGGCAAGCGACCTAATCCGGCTGCACCGCGAACAGGATTTACACGTGCTAATTCTGGAAGATGGGGTAAGTAGCAAGGTTTTTCAGTGGTTGAGCAAGTTTTTTTACAAAGATTTACTGGTTGACCGCCTTTTATGTGTGGTAGCAACCGGGCATGCTCCGCCAGTTGTCGCTACCGCCAGCCTGATAAACTTTTTCAAGAGTCAGCCGCTTTTGCCGCTTGCTCCTTCTGAAGTGGCTCAAGTTTTGGCCGCTTTCAAGTTCCCGGCCCGACTGCAAGCTCAGTTAGCCGAGCTTTCTGTTGGACATCCGGCCAGCCTTGCCGGAGCGGTAACGACTTTACAAACCACACCTGATATATACGATTGGCTGGATGGGCAGGGTGGGCTAACCCCGCTAGGGTTGGGTAAAATCGCCGAAGCAATGGCTCAGGCATTATTAAAAGATATTTCGCCCACGTTGGCCCGTTGTTGTTTGCTGATTTCGCCCTTGCGCTTTTTCCGCTATGACACCCTGGCCGCCTTGCTTCCGGCTCTCATGCCCGATGATGCAAAATATGGCCGAGCCGGAGTAGTAGATTATATGCTTTTGGGCAAAGAATTGAATGACCGCATTGATTTTATCGAATCGGACAAAACTTATGTGATGCACCCGATAGCCCGAACTATTCTTTCCAATGCGGTAAAATTAAGCGATAGTGCCACTTTCCGGCAAATCAACGAGGAAGCTTGCCGTTATTACGCAGCTTTACTGGAACGATTGGAAAAGCCGGAGCAACGCATTGAAGCTTTGCTCGAAGAGCTTTATCACCGTCTGTTACTGGCGCAGCAGGCTGTTAATATCGGAAATCAGCCGTCAGCTGCGGCGATACAAGAGGTAGAGCAGGTGTTGCAAAAGCGTTTGCTCAAGTTAGGCGGGCGCGACGGGAATCGGCGGTTAATATCCCTGCTGGAAAATGACCGCGATTTGCCGCGTTTATTTCCCGGCGAACTGGACAGTTTGCTACAAATGCTTTACCAAACGCAATTGCGCTAGAAACTAAGAAAGTATGAAGTCTGAAGTATGAAGTCGGAAAAGAAAATACACGACGATAGCCAAAGTTTTTGGTTAAACTCGAATTTGCTTTCTTACTTGATACTTGATACTTGTTACTTGAATTAAGGGGGCTAGGATTTTAGAAATGCTTGACATGCCTTTTTCGGGAGTAGTACGGCTCGACTTGATAGGTCGGGAACACGAAAAAGAATTAATCAATCAAGTGCTGGCACAAAAAAACCGGCTGCGAGTGGTTTATTTCAAAGGGCTGGGCGGAATTGGCAAAACTTCGCTTTTGCAATATATCACGCGCCTTTTTGGGGGCAGCGATAGCCCGGAATACCTCTATAGCGGCTTGATTGATTTGTACGATTATGATAATCATAGCCCGCTCAGTCTGGAAAGTGTTATCCTGAATGGCTTGATGGCCGATTTGTCGCGCCCCAGTCGCCAGCCCTTGCCCGATTATTTGCGCTCCGCCATTGTAGATTATCAACGCCGCAGCAAAGAATTAGTGGAGCGACGCTTTGCCCTACCCAGTATCGGCGATTTGGTCGAGCGCGAACGGCAATCCCTAAGCCAGTATTTCTTACGAACTTACCAGCAAATTGAGCGGGTTTGTCGCCCGGTTTTGTGCTTCGATACTATCGAACTATTGCAGCACGAAACCGATACTGTACAACGTCGCTTGCCCGAATTGCTGGATGAGAATATTTCGGTCAAACGCTGGTTATGTGAAACAATTTCCCAAATGTCCAATTCGCTGATTGTGCTGGCGGGTCGCCCCGAAACCGAGCCGGACAAGCAATTGTGGCTGGAAACCGTTTTGCGCGAGACTTTAGAGCAAAATCAGTCCCGGCTCGGCCCGGTGGACGAAGTTTTGACGGTGGTAAATCTGGAAGGGCTTGAGCCGGAAAAAATTGTTACTTACTTAACGCAGGCTCGACCCGATTTCTTTGAGGACGACGCGCCCGCCCCGGATAGCCTTTATATTCAAAATATCGCGACTTTGACTGGCGGCAGACCGATTATGCTGGGCTGGTTCGCCGAATTGTGCGACCAGATGCCCTGGATTGAAATCGGCCAGAAAAACGGCCCGGAACTTAACGAACTGATTGACCAGTTTGAGGAAGCGATTATCGGCCAAATTCAAAGCGGGCGCGGCCTTTCCGAAGAAGAACGCGAAGCCCGTCGCGCTATCGAATTTCTTATCTGGGCGCGGAAGGGTTTACAGGCCGAGATGCTGGTTTTTATGTTGCAGCGCAGCAGTGCCAACCCCGAACGTTACACCCCCGAAATTTGCCAGAATTATTTAGACCGTTTGCGCGATTTGTCCTTTGTGAAAGTCCGGGAATCGCGCCAACTTTTCTTTTTACACGATGAAGTTTACCGAATTTTGGCTTCCTCGCAACGTGGTTCGCCCGCCAGCGAAGAAATCTATAGCCTGCTTTACAAATATTACACTTCCAAACTGGAAAATAACGTACAGCAGGATGCTCTTTTACGTCGCCAGCCGGAATGGTACACCGATTTTCATTCGCTCGATACGGCTCTTTCGCTCGAACAAGAGCGGCAGAAATATTTGATGGAGCGGCTCTATTATCTTTTGTGTCTGGATTTGCGGGCGGGCTACGATATGTATTGCCGTCTGACCGATATTGCCATGAATGATAGCCAATTCGAGATGGACGAGCGGATGCGGGACGAGCTTTTGCGCTTGCTGGATGAGGGTGGGAGCTGGCGGCGGGCATTGCTGGCCGAACGCGAAATTTCGCCCAGCCAGCTAGAACGGGATGACGCGCTGCGTTGGCTCAAACGCTTGAGCGCACAAGGCCATAGCCACGAACCCCGCACGCGCTGGCTGGAAACTAATTTGCGAATTGGTAGTGATGGGCCGTTTCACCATTTGGAAGACCCGTTCTTTCAGGCCGATTTGCTTATGACCATCTGGCAAACTTCGGTTTTGCAAACTCGTGGTAGCACCGAGCTTATTAACCAGCTACAGGCCGCGATTGATTTGATGGAGCAGCCTTCTACTAAAGATTTTAACTTCTTGCCGCCGATTGGCGATTTGGCTGTCGTGACTTACCGGGAATGGCTTTATTATAGCGTACTGGGCAAGGCTTACAATAATTTGGGCTATACCTACCGCTTGCGCCGCCATTTGCCCCGCGCCGAGCAAGCCTATCGCCGCTCCTTGCCTTATCTTGGGCAGGTCAGCCAGATGGATTCGCAACGGGCCTATACTATGAGCAATTTAGCCTTTGTCCACCGTTTGCAGGGCAAATTGTCGCAAGCCCGAATCCTAGCCAGTGATGCCTTGCGCCAGCGCGAACGTTTGGGGCATGGCTATTTTATCGCCCTTAGCCATAATATTTTGGGCCTGATTTATTTGAGCCAAGACCAATATGATTTTGCCCTGCGCGAATGTATGGCTGCTAAAAAGTTGATGGAGCGGGCTGCCGGGCCATCTGCTAACCGGGGGGTCGGGCTGGTTTATATTGCACTGGGCCAGATTTTGCGCCGTTCGGGTCGCCGGACTAGCCAGGAGGCGATTATCGAGGAAGCGATTGATTATCTTGGCAAAGCCGTTACGATTTTTGATGAGCTTTATGAGCCGGTTAGCCAGGTCGAAGCTTATAACGAATTGGGTTGTGCTTACCGGGCTTTGGCTTTGGTGCAGAGCCGGACTAAAGGCGAGGCCGTTGCTACCAAGCTTTACGAGCGGGCCATTCAGCACCTTGAACACGCTATTGCCATGTGTGGCGAAGAATTGGTTATCGAGCGTTCGGATTGCTACCAGGATATTGCCGAAGTTTATCACCGTATGGGCGACGACGAAACGGCTTTGCAATATCTGGAACGGGCCGAAGCTCAAATCGAGGCAGGCTATCACTACGATGAAGCCTACTATTTGCCGGAACGCACCGCCGAGACCATGCCCGAATGTTTCCTGACTTTGGGCAAGTGTGAGCAGTTGCGTGGCGATATTTATTTCCGCAACCATTTGGCGGGCAAAAGCGGCCCGCAAGCTCTCGAAAATGCGGTGGCTTGTTATGCCCGGACGCTGGGCTACTATGAACATTTTTCGCCCGAGGTGGAGTTGGCCCGCGTTGCCCTGACCAAAATTTATTTCCGGCTGGAAGAACAAATCCGCAAGCCGGGTGGTTATATTCGGACACAGCAAGACCGCCAGTTAATCCTGCAATACCTGACCCATTATCGTGAGCTTTATCGCCTGACCGATTCGCCGACCCTTCGCCAGCTTTTCGAGCTTTTGGGACACCAGTAGACAAGTCGGAAGTTTGAAGGATGAAGTCGGAATTAAGTAACAAGTAAATCCTGCGTCCCTTGTAGCGTGATGCTTCGTCAGTGGAAGTTCAGTTAAAGTCAATGGGCAGAGCCACATCCTACAAAATACAGATTTCTTGCAGGATGCTGCTCTGCCAGTTGATGTTCGGCTGAAATCTATTGGCGGAGCAAAATTTTATTTAGCTTGCCAAAATGGACTTTGCAAACCCACTTCCCGGAAAATATTCTGAATTTCCTCCATTGTTCTGTCCCGATAGTAAAGTTGCAGCCGGTTGCCGTACCACAATTGCGACAAATGCCAAACTTGCTTCAGGGTTAGAACCTCCCCGCGCTGGTTGCCGGTGCGCTCACACCAATCGTCAACCTCTCTTTCAGACCGAAAGAAGGTGATATTAGCTCAGGTATAAATCAAATCGTGGTACCATTGCTCGAAAGGTAACAGAAAATGGACAACCGCGTTATCCTCAAGCACCTGCCCTTTTTCAACACTAATGCTCAGGGGCTGATTATCGCTGGCATAGGTAGCCTCGATTTTTCCGTCGGTATGCAGTGCTACCAAAATGCCAAAGCAATCCCAGGCACAATTGGCCCAGTAAGAATGGTCGTTGGCTTTTGTCTGAAAAGAGGTCGGCACGCCCGAAAAAGGGTTGGCTATCCGAATAGAGAATTCAGGGTCGTTTGGCTCTAAAAACAAAGCGTGCTTGTCGTGCAGCCAACGATAAGTTTTTTCAATGCGTTCTTTTGCAATGCCTAATCCCTGGGCGGTTTGATTTGCTGTCGGAAAATGCTCCTGGTCTACCATATACTTATAAATAAAAGTGCGGATTTGCCATTCTAATTCGTGTTTGTCATCTGCTTCCGGCTCTTTTGGTTTCTCGCTCATTTTAAATTCCTCTCTATTGCTTGTAAGCGGCTTGAACAATTATAAGAGGAAAATTGAAAAAAGGAAAATTAAAAATCAGCACGAGGCTGGAGGTTTTTGACTTTATTTTGTAGACGGGCTTTGGAGCGGGAAAGTTGTTCCCGGCTGAATTCCAGCTTTTGATTTAATTCTTCGAGAGCTTCTTGCGGTAGTTTCAGGGCGGCGATTTCGGCGGGAGAGGGCCACCACTGATAGCGTTCCAAATCTACCGTCATATCCCGGCCTACTTCTACACCATCAACGGCGAGGTCGGCTTTATGTGCGTCTTGCCCGCCCCAACCGTAACCCGCCGCCAGGCCGCCAAAGCGATTGACTACGCGCTGGCAGGGCGTTTCTGTTTCGCCTTCGACCACCCAATGCAAGGCCCAGCCTACCGCTTGTGCCGCTCTGGGCAAACCAAGTAGCGTGGCAATCTGCCCGTAGGTCATGACCTTGCCACAGGGTATCATTCGGACTATTTCGTAAACCTTGTTGCTAAAATCGCTGGTTGGCATTTCAACCTCTATTCAGGCTACTAACCTAACCCCATGGCTTCCTTTGCGGCATTGCAAGTCTTTTCGGCGGTGGGTCGGATGCGGTCTGCCCCTTCTTTGAGAATATTTTCGACATAAGCCGGGTCTGCCGAAAGTTGGTCGAATTTCTCCCGAACGGGCCGTAACCCCTCCACTACCAACTCGACCAACTCTTTTTTGAGCGCACCATAGCCCTGCCCCTCGAAGTGCGCTTCGATTTGCTCACGGGTCATTCCGGCGGGTGAGAAAAGCTGATAAATGGTCAACAAATTGTACAAACCGGGCCGCTCCGCATCGAACTTGATTTCGCGCCCGCTATCGGTAGTGGCCCGCATAATCCGGCTTTTAATAATTTCGGGCGTATCCATTAGATAAACCGCGTTGGCTGGCCCGCCGCTTTTGCTCATTTTCTTGGTTGGGTCGTCCAGAGCCATAATTCTAGCCCCTTCTTCCTTAATCCAGGGTTCGGGTACTTTGAATACTTCGGCATATTCCCGGTTAAACTTTTGGGCAATATCGCGGGCCAATTCAATATGCTGCTTTTGGTCGTCGCCTACCGGCACGCCGTCGGTTTGATACAGCAAAATATCAGCAGCCATCAACATTGGATAAGCCAGCAAGCCGACGCTGGATTGCTCTTTTTTGTCCGCGCTTTTTTCCTTGTACTGGGTCATACGATTGGCCCACCCGATTGGCGTGACGCAATTCAGCAACCAGGCTAATTCAGCGTGTTCTTTAATATGAGATTGTACAAAAATTGAAACGGCTTTGGGGTCAAGCCCACAGGCCAGATAAATTTTCGTTAAATCCCGAATACGACGTTTAAGAACAGCCGGGTCTTGCGGTACGGTAATCGCGTGCAAATCTACAATACAAAAAATGTTTTCGCTATCGTATTGCGCTACAACCCAATTTTTAATAGCTCCCAGATAATTGCCAATGGTCATTTCGCCGCTCGGCTGAATCCCGCTAAAAACTCGTTTTTTCATTTTAACCTCTCTTTTTGTTTAACATAACAAAACTATTTTTACTGTTTAGTTTTTCACTGTCAAAAAGTTCTTGAGTAAATCCTTGCCGCCTTCGGTCAGGATAGATTCAGGGTGAAATTGCACCCCGTAAATCGGGTAGCGACGGTGTTTCAAGCCCATAATCAGGCCGCTATCCGTCCAGGCGGTAACTTCCAGTTCGGCGGGCAAATTCTCGCGGCGTACCACCAGCGAATGATAGCGGGTCGCCTTGAAATCTTGGGGCAAGCCCTGAAAAAGTAGTGAATCGTCGTGTTTGATTGCGCTAACTTTGCCGTGCATCAGTTCGGGGGCGCGTTCGATTGTTCCGCCAAAAACTTCGCCAATCGCCTGATGACCCAAGCATACGCCGAGCGTCGGGATGCCCGACCCAAATTCACGCAAAATAGCTTCACTCAAGCCAGCGTCGCGGGGTTCGCCCGGCCCAGGCGAAATCACGATACGTTCGGGCTGCATTTCGGCAATTTCGGCCAGCGTTACTTTATCGTTGCGGCGTACTGTTACTTCCTCGCCCAGTTCCCCAAAATATTGCACCAAATTATAAGTAAACGAATCATAATTATCTATCATTAAAAGCATTTTTTCCTCCTGACCTTTACCAAAAAGTCCGCTTTTCAGCTTTGCCGTTGTTTATCCAGTTGAACCCACTCCTGCCTCAAAATAGAATAGGTTTTCAAATCCCGGAAACTGCCTTGTTCAAAAATGAACTGGCGTAATAATCCCTCATATTGCATTCCGGCTTTTTCCATTACTCGTGATGAGCCAATATTATCTGGTTCGCAACGGGCTTCAATACGGTTCAGATTGCTGATACGAAAGCCATAGTCTATTAGAGCCTGAACTGCTTCAGTGGTTAGCCCCAACCCCCAGTATTGTCGAGAGATAGCATAAAACAACTCTGCCCGGAAATCTGCGAGGGAACGCGGGTGCAAGCCAAAATGTCCTATCATCTTCTGGTCGTGCTTGTGATATACCGCCCACGTCAGGATAGACTTGCTGGCTTTCATCTTTTCTATCATTTGGCGGGTGGATTCCAGCGATTCCTGAGTTGTCCAGCTAACATATTTAGTTACTTGTGGGTCACGGGCGTACTCAAACATATCTTTGGCATCGCTCAGGCTTAATTCTCGCAATAACAGCCTGTCAGTTTCAATATTTGGTATGCTTTCGGGCCAGTTCACTTCCTGCATCTTATCACCTAATTACTTGTAACAACTTAGTCCGCCAATATGTAGGAGGGATTTCCAATCCCGATTTTACCTAAATCCGTCTTTATCGGGATTGGAAATCCCTCCTACACCTTACCACTTACCGCTAAATGTAAGTTTTGTTGTACATAATCTTTCCAGACTTGGTATTAGTCCGCCAATATGTAGGAGGGATTTCCAATCCCGATTTTACCCAAACCCATCCTTCGGGATTAGAAATTCCTCCTACATCTTAAAATTAATAGCTTTCTAAAGGTTTTCGGCTTCGTCGAGGGCGCGGAGCATGCCACGCGCCTTGTTGAGTGTTTCCTGATATTCGCTGGCGGGAACGCTATCAGCCACGATTCCGGCAGCCGCCCGTACATGCGCCACCCCATCCTTGAGTACAACGGTGCGAATGGTCAGACAGGTATCCATATTGCCGCTAAAGCTGAAATAGCCTACCGCCCCGCCATATGGCCCGCGCTTTTCGCCTTCCTGCTCGGCGATAATTTCCATTGCCCGGATTTTGGGTGCGCCGGTAACTGTTCCCATCGGGAAGCAGGCCCGCATTGCGTCAAACGCGCTAAGTTCCGGCTTGAGTTCGCCCTTGACGTTTGTTACCATATGCATTACGTGGGAATAGCGTTCGATGTGCATTAAATCTTCGACCCGCACCGACCCGGCCTTGCTAACCCGGCCTACGTCGTTACGGCCCAAATCCACCAGCATCACGTGTTCAGCCCGCTCTTTTTCGTCCGTCACCAGTTCTTCGGCCATTTTCGCATCTTCGGCGATGTCCTTACCGCGCGGGCGCGTCCCGGCGATTGGGTGGGTAGCAACTGTTCGCCCCTCGACCTGTACCAATAGTTCCGGCGACGCGCCGATAATATCCCCTTCGGGAAAGTGCAGGTAAAACATATATGGCGATGGATTAACCGCCCGCAACGCCCGGTAAACGTTAATAGGTCGCGCCTCGGTAGGGCGGGAAAAACGCTGACCGACGTTGGCCTGAAAAATATCGCCGGCTTTGATAAATTCTTTAGTCTTTAACACTGCCGCTTCGTATTGTTCACGGCTCAGGTTAGAAAAGGTTGTCGGTTGTCGGTTGTCGGTTGTCGGTAAGGGAAATGCGAGTTGGGAGTTGGGAGCTGCGAGTTGCGAGTTGGGGAAAGGGTTGTTGGTGAGTGATTCCGCCTTTATACTTCCGATTTCCGCCTTGTTCTGGATTAGGTGCATTGGGACGGGTTCGTTCAGGCGGGCGGCCAGTCTTTCGATACGTTCGGTAGCCTCAGCGTAGGCTTGGGCGAGGTTGCCGTTATGCCCGTCGAGGTGGACGTGAGATACTACTTTAATTTTGCGCTTGAGGTGGTCGAAAACGAGCATCGTATCTACAAAAACAAACATAGCTTCGGGCATACCAATAGCGTCAGTTTCGGGGACAGGCAATTTCTCGAAGTAGCGCACGTTCTCGTAACCCAGGTAGCCTACTGCGCCACCATAAAAGCGGGGTAATTCGTTCGAGATACCGGGAAACTCGATTAGCTCATAAGCTTTCAGGTAGCTGCTGATAACTTCGAGCGGGTCGGTATAGGCCAGAGTTTGCTTGTAAGCTTGCTGGCGAGCGTAAGCCGTGCCGTTATCCAGTTTCAGGCTTAAATATGGTTCGCAACCCATAAAGGAATAGCGGGCCAAATGTTCGCCGCCCTCAACGCTTTCCAGCAAAAAGCTGTAGGGTTCGTCCCGGCAAACTTTCAGATAGGCTGAAACTGGCGTTTCCAAATCGGCCATAAGTTCGCGGTAAATCGGGGTAATATTGCCTTTACCAGCCAGAGTCGTGACCTGTTCCAAAGTTGGGTAATATTTGGGTTGTTCCATATAATTCTATTTGCTCCCGCCGGGACGCTGCGCCCCTGCCTGATTTGCCTTACAAAAGTTTCGCTTTAAAATTGGGCGGGGTATAAAACAAAAAAACCCGCGTCCAGTCTCTCTCCAGAAATTTCTGTGAGATAAGGGACGGGGAAACTATCCAGATAGAAACCCGCGTGGTGCCACCCTCATTCGGATTTGCCCAAAACCAGGCTGAAATCCCTCGGTCAACTACAAGCCAAATTTAGCTGATAATTGTTTCCTGATAACGGTGGAAATTTCCGGCAAAGCCTACTCGTTTTGAGCGTATTTCTTAATTGAAATGGTCAAAACTTTTGGTTTGCAACTCCCAGAGCCATTCAATCCCCGCGCCAGCGTCGCTTCACACCAACCATAGCCGACTCTCTGTAGCCTCGCCTCGGAATTTACTATTTCTGTTCATAGTCTTTGTTTACACGCTTATTAACTTTTCAAGTAAACTATATCACTTGAGTCAGGAATTTGTCAATCCCTTAATTTTCCTCTGATTGTAAATCGCGGGCGATACGCTGTAGTTCGAGGGATGAGCCAGAGACGCTGTTGATTTTTTCGGCGTTTTGGCTGATAGTTATGGCTACGTCGTGGACGCTAGTTACAACTTGTTCGCTGGCACTGCGCTGCTGCTGAGTGGCGAGGGAAATCGCGGCAGCTTGCTGGGCGGTTCTTTCTACCACGTTAATAATTTCCAAATTGATTTGGCTGGACTGCCTCGCTAAAGTGACACTATGTTCGACGCGCTGCAAGCCTTCTTTGGTAACGGTCATCGAACTGCTGGTGGCTTGCTGAATTTCAACGATAATTTCGCGGATTTCCTGTGAAGCCTGACGGCTGCGGTCAGCTAGTTCGTTCACTTCCGCCGCCACTACCGCGAACCGTCGGCCAAACGGCCCTGCTCCACTGGCTTCAATTGTGGCATTAAGAGCTAACAAACGGATTTCTCCGGCAATGGCATTAATAGTCGTCACAATTTCGCCAATACGCTCGGATTTTTTATTCAAATCAATAATTTTGTTATCAGTTTCCTCGACTTTTTCGCGAACTTCATCCAGAGCAGTAATCGTCGCATTAACCGCTTCCTGCCCATGCTCTGCTGCTTCAATCGCTTGTTCGGCGGCTTCAGCCACGTTGTCGGCAGAGCCAGCAATCTGGCTGGCAGTCCGGCTTAATTGTTCAATCGTAGCTGTAATTTCGACGACGGCGGTTTGCTGCTCCTGGCTAATCCCGGCATACTCGCGTACTAATTGCAAAAAGCTATCAAGGGTTTGGTTGATGGTTACGCCCAACGTTTTTTGACGCTGGCTTTGGGTGGCTAAACGGTAGTTCAAGTTTTGAACCTGTCTTAGTTGTACTTCTCCATCCTGACCTTTTGTGCTGCTTTGTCGCAATATCAAACTGACGATAGCAATACAAAAGCAGCCCAGCAAAACTGCTCCCGGCCCAATCTGAGCCTTAAGTACCGCCAGTAACATTGCACCGGGCAGCATGGCAAGATTGAGCAAACTTATCTCGATTAAACGTTTTTGCACAAATAATGAAAAATCTTGCTCTTGCACCTGGTTAGTAATAATTAAAACGGCATTATAAACTAACTGGAAAGCGATAAATCCGGCTAATACTTGCCCGATTACCAGCAAATCTATATCCCCGACTATTGCTTGACCACCCACCACTTGATAAACCCAGCGGGCTGCAATTGCACATAAAACGTACATTCCGGCAGTTCGCATCCCAAAAGCCAAACCGCGTTTGGTCACTAAAAACTCGGCCCAGAGTGCTGCGACTGCCCCAATTATAGCTGCCGGAACAGAGCTGTAAATAATAAAAGCAGCCTGACAAATCAGCATACTTAAAGCTATATAACTATTGCCCGCCGAAGTAAAATAAAAATGACGACAAACTATAGCGGTGATTAGCAGACAAAAAAAGCTGAAAAGTTCGGCGGGGTCAGGTTGGGTAATTAAACTCAGGGCGGAATTATCCAGCCAAAAAGCACCTAGCAAGGCCAATAAGCCGAATAAACCAACCAGCCACATAAAGGTTTGAGCTTTAGGAGTGCTAATAGCCGCTTCGTTAATTTCGGTTTGGTTGTTCAGGTGATTTGTTTCTTCGACCTGAATAGTTTCTTCGGTGATAGTTTTCATTGTGCCAGGATTTCTAGCTTACTCGTTTTTTGTCCTAATATTTGCTAATTATAACCAACCAACATTACCGAAAACATTACTCCGGCACTTTCAAATCTTCACCACAAATGACTTCAATATCAATATTGGGTGGCCCGCCAGTTTTGACCTCAATTTTGTCTTTACTTATACCTAGCGCGTCAGCTATTTCGTTGGCGGTTTTCTGCTTGTTATTATAAACCCTGATAACCGTGCGCGGATAATTTCCGGCATCGCTGGCCTGGTCTATATTAGTAACCGTAAAATTTTTACTTTCCAAAAGTTTCTGAGCGCGGGCCGCTTTGCCCTGAGTAAAAGTGCCGTTTAAAACGCTAATATTGGCGGTTTCTTTGTCGGGGGCGGTTGGCGCGCTCACAATTTGACGTACCAGATTGCGGATACCCTCTTTGTCGGGGACAAGCACGTCGTTGCCTTCGATATTGGTTTGGCGGGTCAGATTAGCATCAATCGAAAAGCTGCGAATATTATCCCGGTTCATGCCCAGCCCGATTTGCACCAGACTAAAAATATCGCCAAACTGCAAATCGGTGCTGATTGCCCCTTGCAAGGCAGTTTGTAGCTGGTTATTGGTAATCGAGCCAACTTTCAAACCTTGTTCCCGAATTGCCAGCAATACCGCTTGCTGTCGCTGGTTGCGGCCCAAATCGCTATCGGCGTGGCGGCTACGGGCGTATTCAAGAGCAGTTTGCCCGTTCATACGCTGCACTCCGGCAGGAATATAAAGCCGTTTTATCCCAAAATCCTCGGTAGGGTATTCACTGTCCACCAAAGGTTTTTTCACGTCCAGCGTTACCCCGCCAATAGAATCGACTATCTGGCGAAAACCACTAAAGTCTACCGAAACAAAATAATCTACCGAAATACCCAGTAATTTGCTAATGGTAGCTTTGGCAAGCGGTGGCCCGCCCTTGCCCGGTTTATCTCTATCACCAAAGTAATAAGCGGCATTAACCCGGTTATTGCCCTTGCCGGGTATTTCAACCCATAAGTCACGCGGAATCGAAAGCATACTGGCCGCTTTGCTGGTTTGGTCAATACTTACCAAAATCATGGTATCGCTACGAGTGCCGTCCTCGTTATCGCCGGGTCGCCCATCCGTTCCCAAAAGCAAAATATTGACCCGTCCGCCACCAATACCTGAGCTGCTGACCGTCGAGCCGTTTTCGTCTACTCTTTGCACCGAAATACCGTTTACAAAACTGACCAACCGGGTTAGCAGGAAAAGCCCTACCAATATCCCGATTACCAATGCGCTAATCCCCCCGTAAAACAGGCTAGAACGCACTATCCCGCCCGCCCTGGCTTTGCGACGACGTAAGGGGGATGGAGCTAATCGGCTGCGGGGTTGTTGGTTTTCGCTGTTGGAAAAGCGCGGCGCACTTGGAATATTACCGTTATTTGGTCGCGCCCGACTAGAAGTTGGTGGCGGGGGTGCGGGCAACGGCTGGTAATTTTGTGCCTTATTTTCTCTTACATTGCGACCATTTGAGTTATCCTCACGTCCCTGCCCCTGATTGCTTGGTGGAACTGGCGGCGCAATTCGGCTTCTACTTTCGGCGGGTGGTGGCGCAGGACGGGGCGAATTAGGGCTACCGTCTTGAGGGCGCGGGTGCGGTGGCTGATTTCGGCCTGCGGGCGGTACGGGTGGGGTCGCATTAGCTCTCTTAGAGGGCGGCGGCACTCGTCCGGCACTATCGGCATTAGGTCGCCAGGTTGGAGGTTGGCTGGAAGCTTTGCCGGGTTCGGCTGGTGGCTGTCCCTGTTGTGGTGGCCGATAATAATCCTGCTGCCGGTTTTCTTCAGCCTGCTTATCGCCGGGCTTCTGATTGCGCCTGTTGCGGTCTTGTCTCTGGTCTGGGGGTTGTTCGCCTGCCATGCTTTCTTGTCTATCTTTTCCCTAATTTGATTATTGCCTTAGCCTACTACCTTAGCCTATGTTGTGATTGGCTATATCAATATTATTATAGCATGAAACAATTCGCTCGTGAGCATTTATCCAAACCGTAACACTTCTCATGCTATACTATGGCGAAAGAGTTGTTAGTTTTTAGAGGAATAGGGTTGCGAGTTGCGATTTGTCAGAAATCGGAATGTCCAGGCTGATGACATGAAAACGGCCCTGAAGGGCGGTAAGGCTAAAGCATCAGGCAGATTTAGCCTAACTCGCATTGGCTTTAGCCACGTTTTTATGTTATCAGCCCCGCCCTTTAGGGCAGGGAGCTTATTAAATAAAGGTTGTCAGTTGTCGGGGGAAACATGGTCAAACATTTAGTGTTGGTCAAGCTTAACGAAGGTATTACTTCGGTGGATGCGCGGGTGCAAGAAGTGGCCGCTCGGTTTGAGCAAATGCCGCAACAAATTTCGGTTATCAAAAGTTGGCAAGTCGGCTTCAATTTCGCCGCACGTCCTTTTAATTCGGATTGGGCTTTGTCTTCCGATTTTGAGAATGAAGCAGCTTTTGAAGCTTATTTGAAACACCCCGTTCATATCGAAGCCGTAAATTTGTGGCGGGCGGTTGCTACCTGGACTTATTGTGATTTCGTCTACTAATTTCAGGCAAAGACGCAAAACACTTTATAATTCTGAATCAAAAAGGGCCAACCTGAAAAGTTCGCCCTTCCCTTATCCACGATTGTTCTTTATAATTTTAGGACTTTCGCTTGAAACACGGCAGGTGTAGGTGTGATAAGATGAGGGTGAAGTTCGCCGCAATATTCCGCTTTCAAAGCCAGGCGAAAATCTAAGAGAAGGAAGTTGAACAATGTCCATTTTCGATCCTACCAATCTCCGATCCTATAACGGGTCCAGCGATTTGTCACGGATTTTGCAATTTGTGGGCGAATGTAACCTGTTAACCGATTTTTGTTGCACCCTGCATCCCGGCGATGTCGGCCACTTTCTGAGCAATCAAATGGTCGGCCACGACCCGGCCCTCTATTGCTTTGTATACGAATCGAACGGTGAGCTTGAGGCTCTTTTCCTGTTTTATGCGATTCGTTCCAGTTCCTGGGCGTTGCTTGTTCACCCGCACCGGCGCACCGCGGAATTCGAAGCGGCCCTGGTTGAGTGGGCCGAACAGCACCTTCGACACCTTCTGACCGTGAGTGGTAGTGCCAAAGA
>JBBQGP010000121.1:0-16816 GCA_038323095.1 Chloroflexia bacterium
AGAACGTCTGATCCAAATCGCCGAATACAGTCTCGCCCGCTAAAAATAAAAAACTTTACAAATACAAAAACAGCCTTCACGGTGATGGCTGTTTTTTTATTTGTAAACGGCTACTCTCCCAGTCCCAATAATTAAAGCTCAAAGTAACTATTCAGATGTAGGAGGGATTTCTAATCCCGATTTTACCTAAACCCGTTGGGTCGGGATTAGAAATCCCTCCTACATTGAGGCTGACTGAACAGTTACAGCTCAAAAACTCATTGGTGGAGCAGCATCCTACAAAATTTGCTCTAAATTCAATCGCAACTCGCAATTCAAAACTCCTACAAATTGCGGTACAGCTTAATCAAAGTATTAGTCGAAGTATCGTGGCTGAGTTGTGGCGATTCTACGGATTCCAATTCGGGGATAATACGATTAGCCAAAACCTTGCCAAGTTCCACGCCCCATTGGTCAAACGAGTTAATATTCCAGATAGTACCCTGTACAAAAACCTTGTGTTCGTAAAGCGCGACCAGACGACCCAGCACCGAAGGGGTCAGCTTGCGGGCCATAATCGTATTGGTGGGATGATTGCCCTCGAAAGTGCGGTGGGCTACCTGAAAATCAGCTACCCCATCGGCCTTAACTTCTTCGGTGGTTTTGCCAAAAGCCAGAGCTTCGGTTTGGGCAAAGAAATTCGCCATTAGCAAATCGTGGTGACGGCCCAACGGGTTCAGGCTTTCGCTAAAGCCAATAAAATCCGCCGGAATAAGTTTTGTCCCCTGATGGATAAGCTGGTAATAAGCGTGCTGACCGTTCGTGCCGGGTTGCCCCCAGATAATCGGCCCCGTCTGGTAATCTACCGTTCGCCCTTCCAAATCTACGTGCTTACCGTTGCTTTCCATATCAAGTTGCTGCAAGTAAGATGGCAAACGCCCTAAGTAATGGTCGTAGGGCAGGATAGCGACGGTTTCCGCCCCAAAGAAATTGTTGTACCAGATACCAATCAAGCCGAGCAACACCGGCAAATTTTGGTCAAGCGGGGTAGTGCGGAAATGCTCGTCCATTTCGTGAAAGCCGGCCAGCATCTCCCGGAAGTTTTCCGGCCCAATCGCAATCATCAGGGAAAGCCCGATAGCCGAATCATAGGAATAACGCCCGCCAACCCAATCCCAAAAGCCAAACATATTGGCCGTATCTATTCCAAACTTGCTTACTTCTTCGGCGTTGGTCGAAACTGCCACAAAGTGCTTGGCAATCGCCGCTTCATCCTTTAAAGTGCGGAGCGTCCAGTCACGGGCGGAATGGGCATTGGTCAAAGTTTCTACCGTCGTAAAAGTTTTGGAGGAAACAACAAACAAAGTTTCTTCCGGGTCAAGGTCATGGGTCGCTTCCACGAAATCGGTTGCGTCAATATTAGACACAAAGCGGAAAGTCCGGCTGCGGTCACTGTAAAACTTGAGAGCTTCGTAAGCCATTACCGGGCCGAGGTCAGAGCCGCCAATCCCGATATTAACCACGTTCCGAATCGGTTTGCCGGTAAAGCCTGTCCATTCGCCGCTCCGCAACCGATTGGCGAAATCGCTCATTCTGTCCAATACTTCGTGAACTTCCGGCACAACGTCCTTGCCGTCCACCTTGATAGACTCATCTTTGGGGGCGCGGAGGGCGACGTGCAGTACCGCCCTTTTCTCGGTAACATTAATCTTTTCGCCGCTAAACATGGACTGAATCCGTTCTTTCAGACCACTTTCTTCGGCTAATTGAAGCAGCAATTTTAGGGTTTCATCGGTAATACGGTTTTTGGAATAATCGTAATAAAGGCCAACCGCTTCTTTGGTAAAGTTTTCTCCACGTTGCGGGTTCTCGGCGAAAAGCTGGCGCAGGTGAACATTTCGCATCTGCTCAAAATGCGCTTCGAGAGCCTTCCAGCTTGTCCGCTCTTTCAAGGGCAAAAGATTAGCACTCATTTGCTTTATTTTCTCCTTTTAGTTCCGTTCGTTTCCGTTCACTTCGCTTCGTATTATAGCATTGTTAGCCCGCATCAAACCAGCTTACCAGAGGGTTTTCTGTTGCGTAGTTGTCAAGCCTTAATTTTCCTTGAAAGCCGCACCCATTTTTCCTTGTTAAGTGGCACAACCGCTAGAGGTTGTGTATAATAAATTAACATAGGTGGCCCGGCTTTCGGCGGCTGGTAAAACAGTGGTCGATAGTCGGTGGTTGATGGTCAGGAAAGTTGCTGGTTATACAAGTTATTTCTGTGCAAAATTGTGACCACCGACCACTAAGACGCGGGAAGGTATAAAGTATGACAATTGGTTTTAATTACCCCGAATTTTTGTGGTTGCTGCTGCTGCTGCCGCTTGTTTTTTTGATTGCGCGGGGCGCGAACCCGACCAATCGAATTCGTCGCCCCAATCGCCGGATTAGCATTGCTTTACGCTTGCTGATGGTGACGCTTTTGGTGCTGACGGTAGCGGACGCACAGTTAAAAACCACTTCCGATAAATTAGCAACGGTTTTTTTGCTGGATAATTCTGATAGTGTTGGGCCAGACGGTAAAACGCAGGGCCTAACTTTTGCCAAAACTGCCCTTGCCAAAATGAAAGATAACCAGCAGGGTGGCGTGATTATCTTTGGGCAAGATGCCCTGGTCGAAAAACTGGTTGGCAACGACAAACGGTTAGATAACCCGGAAAGCAATCCCGTCAGCACTTATACCAATCTGGCCGAAGCGGTAAGAATTGGAACGGCTTTGCTGCCCGGCGATGCCCAACGCCGTTTGGTTTTGGTTAGCGATGGCAACGAAAACATTGATGATGTCCGTAGCGCGGCCAAAATTGCGGCGGCTAACGGTGTTCAGGTGGATGTCGTGCCAGTTACCCAGCAGGACGGCCCGGAAGTTTCGATTGGGTCGCTGCAAGTCCCTTCAAACTTGCGGCAGGGCGAACAATTTACCCTGAGCGTTTCGGTGGATAGCAATTACGCTGGCTCGGCCCGCTTGCTTATTTTGCAGGATGGACAGGTTATAAGTGACAAGCCAGTAGATTTGCAAAAAGGCCAGAACATTTACAAGGAAGCTCTCAAGGCCAGCAGCAAAGGCTTTGTAAATTATACCGCCCGGATTGTCGCCTCGAAATACCGACTTGAACAAAACAAGGAAATGAACGCCTATAGCATTGTGAAAGGTAAACCCCGCGCCTTGCTGATTGAAGGCCACCCCCAGGACAAGGAAGCCGCCAATTTGAACGCCGCCCTGAATTCTGCTGACATCGATACCAGCGTTATTTCACCTGACAGGTTTCCCGGTTTGCAAGAATTAACCCAGTACGATAGCGTAGTCCTGATTAACACTCCGGCCAGCAGTCTCAACCAAAATAATATGAACGTGCTGCAAGCCTATGTCCGGGATTTGGGCAAGGGGCTGGTAGTTGTTGGCGGCGAGGAAAGTTACGGCTTGGGCGGCTATTTCCGTACTCCTATCGAAGATATGCTGCCAGTAGAATTGCAATTGCCTTCCAAACTGCAAACTCCCAGCGTGGCAATGGTTTTGGTAATTGACCGCTCAGGCTCAATGGCCGACCCTTACAACGGGCCGGGTGCGGGCGCGGCGGGTATCGCTAAAATCGAACTGGCGAAAGATGCCGCATATCTGGCGGCGACCCAATTAAGCAATACCGACCAGGTTGGGGTGGTTACTTTTGATACTCAGGCTCAATGGCAAGTGCCACTTGCCGCAATGGGCAACCCGGCCAATTTGGTTAGTCCCATTGGCAGAATTGCACCCGGTGGCGGCACAAACATTTATAGCGGCTTTGCTCCGGCAGTGGAGGCTCTTAAAAACGCCAAAGCTGCCAACAAGCATATTATTCTTTTGACCGACGGTCAGGATTCCGAAGGGATTAATTACGACCAGGTAATTGCCGATGCGAACAAAGCCGGGATTACAGTTAGTACCGTTGGTTTGGGCGAAGACGTAAACGAATCCCTGCTAAAAACTATCGCCACCCGCAATAACGGGCGGTATTACTTTGTAAACGACCCGGCTAACTTGCCCAAAATTTTTGCCCGTGAATCGCATTTGGCGGCGCGTTCTTACATTATCGAAGAGTCGTTTACGCCTGCTATTGCTAACCCCAGCCCGATTCTCAAGGGTATTACTGCTATGCCGCCGCTTTTGGGCTATGTTGGTACTCGCGCCAAGCCCACTGCAACCCTTGCGCTGGTGACAGGCCGGAACGAGCCTTTGCTGGCTCACTGGCAATACGGCTTGGGGCGGGTAGCCGCCTGGACAAGTGATGCACGCGGACGCTGGGCGACTAAATGGCTGACCTGGAGCGACTTCCCGCGTTTCTGGTCGCAAACGGTACGCTGGAGCATTGCCGCAAACGAGGCGGGTGGGCTGCAAGTGCAAACTAAAGTAGTCGGCAACCAGATTTTAATTGAGGCTGATGCCCTTAACGCCGATAGCCAGTATTTGAATGGACTGGACACCAAAGCCACAATTGTTTCGAGTACCCTGAACGGCAATAAAGAAGAAGTTATCCTAAAGCAAACCGCGCCCGGCCACTACGAAGCGTCGTTTACCCCTAAAGGGACGGGTAGCTATATTGTGAATGTCGAAGGTGCTGGTAAAACCGGGCCAAACAACGGCCAGAATGTGAATTTGTCGCAAACGGTGGGAGCGGTAGCTTCTTACTCGCCCGAATACAAGCAAATCGGGACGAATACCGCCTTGTTGCAGGAAATCGCCGGATTAACCGGGGGCAAGCTGCTGACTAGCCCGGAACAGGCTTTCCGCGACGATTTGGCTCGTACCACCCGCAGTCAAGAATTATGGCCCTGGTTGCTGCTGCTGGCTATTTTGCTTTTACCGCTTGATATTGGTATCCGGCGTATGAACTTTTCGGTGGCGGCCTTGCGGCGCGGTTTCCAGCAAGACAAACTGGAAAAGCGGGCCGCCAAAGCAACCCCAGCCAGTAGCGCACCACCTTCAGAGGTGAGCCGTTTGTTTGTGGCAAAAGAACGGGCTATCGCCGGACGTAGCTCTACCGCCACGCTGGAACGTCCTACCACCGTTGTGCCTCCCGCTCCTGCCCCAGCGCGGCCTTTTGTTTCTATGCCATCCGCCGCGCCTTTGCATACTACGCCCAACCACAGCGTCGCAGAAGCAATACCCGGCCAAAAAGTCGAGCCGGAACAACGACCTAAACCGTCGCCCAAATCGGTAGTAGAGACTCCGCCCGGTTCAGACAATATCAGCCGCCTGAATAATGCGGTTCACCGACCCAACCGCTACGGGGCGGGCGGAATTAATAATGCTGCTCCTGCTGACGGTGCAAAACCCGTCCCTGAAGCTGTCGCTCGTCCTGTTCCGTCGCCAATCGCTCAATCGCCAGAAATTGCCCAAGCCCCGGTTATTCCGACTAAAGCCTTCAAGAAAAACGCTTCATCCGCGCCAGAAAAAAGCGAAGGCTTGGACGAAGAAGACGGCGATATGACCAGCCGCTTGCTGCGGGCCAAAAAGCGGGCGCACGACGAACGCAAAAAATAAAGGATTATTAAAGTTTTTTTCGCATCTCTAAGGTAATTTCTTCAAAGCCAAAGTGATGGTAAAGACGCAGGGCGGGCAGATTGCCGGGATAAACCTTGAGACCCAGGCTGCTGCCCGCGTGATTGGTACAAAACTGCAAGGCGTATTCCATCAAGCCTGTGCCAACCCCCTGCTTCTGGAAAGTGGGCGCAACCGCAAGCCCTAGTTCGTAATGACGGGCGGTACTTTCGCCATACCCTTTGAGCCAGATTGCTCCCGCTCTTTGGAAATTTTGGTGGGCCACGAAAGCATAATCTCGATTAGCGACCCAACTCCCAATTTCGAGCCGAGCTATGCCTTCCAGTTCCAATTGACTTTTCCGGGCCAAATTTGGTAAGCTTCGTAGCGAAAGTATCAGCATTTCCAGCAGGAAAAGTTCATCGTCTGGCCCGATTTGCTCAATTTCGAGGTGGCTCACAAATTTAAGTCTTTCAGGTTTTGCCGGATGCGTTCTTCTGGTCGGATATTCAAATCTATTTCAAACGGGCGATTGGTTATTCGTTCATAACAAGCCTGATAACGCTGGCTCAGGCTAACGGTAATGTCATCGTTCAAAGCGGGTGGTGCGCCCTGCCCGGTGTAGCCCTGCCCGCGCATCCACAGGCGCAAAAGCTCCTTATCGAAATTTTCGGGTTCTTCTCCGCCCTCGAAACGAGTTTCGTAGCTTTCGGCCAACCAAAAGCGGCTGCTATCGGGGGTATGCACTTCGTCTACCAGCGCGACTCGCCCATTAATCAGGCCAAACTCGTATTTGGTATCTACCAGAATTAGCCCGGCCTTGCGGCAAATTTCCTCGCCGCGCTGGAATACGGCTAAAGCCGCCTGCTCTATCTGACCGTAAAATTCTTCGCTCACCAAATTCTCGTTAATAATTTCGGCTCTGGCTAAAGGGCGGTCATGTGCGCCTAACTCGGCATGGGTAGTAGGGGTAATAACTGGCGCGGGTAATTCTTGATTCTTCCGCATCCCATCAGGAAAAGTCAGGCCATACATATTTCGTTGGCCTTGCTGGTACATTCCCCAAACGCTGGTATCGGTCACGCCCGTCAAATAGCGGCGCACGATTATTTCCACCGGGAACATTTTGGCTTTGCGGGCCAGCGTTACGTTTGGGTCAGGTACACTAATCAAGTGATTGGGAACAAGGTCGCTGGTTTGCTCGAACCAAAATTGACTGAGCTGGTTTAGAATCTGTCCCTTGAAAGGAATTAAACCCAAAACATGGTCAAAGGCACTCTGTCGGTCAGTGGTAACAATTAGCCGCCTGTCTCCCGGCAATTCGTAAAAATCGCGCACCTTGCCCCGTCCGCGTGGGCCAAATCCCGCCAAATCTACCTCGGCCAGTGCCTTATCCTGGTTTTGTAAAATAGTTTCTTTATCGAGCATTTTTGCTACCCTGAATTTACTTTTTTAGCTAGGATTGGTTCATAAATTCAACCGCGTTCCTGAAAATTTTCAGGCCCTCGCCTTCGGTCAAGCCTAAACCGCCTTCATGACCCTGCAAACGTGTCCAGCGCGGATGCTGCATCGGGAAGATATGATTTTCAGGATGAGGCATCAGGCCAAAAACTGTTCCACTTGTGTTACATATCCCGGCAATATTAGCTACTGAACCGTTAGGATTATAGGGGTAATCCGCCGAAGTATTGCCCGCCTCGTCACTATATTTAAAGACGATTTGCCCGTTTTCTTCCAACTTTTGCACCGTTTCGGCTTCCGCTACAAAGCGGCCTTCACCATGCGCTACCGGCACATAGATTCGCTCAATTCCTCTGGTGAAAAGGCAATTATTGCCACCTGCGTTTTGTAGCCAAGTCCAGCGACATTCAAAATGGCCGGAAGTATTGGGCAGCAGGGTAACTTCACCAAGTAAACCAGTTTTGACCAAAGCCTGAAACCCGTTGCAAATTCCCAGCACAGGCCGCCCGGTTTCGACAAAGCGGGCAAAAGGTTCGCGCAAACGGTAAAGCAAATCATTCGCCAGCAGTTTGCCCGCCCCCAAATCGTCGCCATAGGCAAACCCACCCGGCAAGGCCAGCGCGGAATAGCGTTCCAGCTTTTCCCCGGCTTTTGGCCCACTCAGCTCGTTAATATGTTTTACTTCGGCGATTGCTCCGGCTTTCTCCCAGGCCAACACCATCTCGGCTTCCCGGTTGGTTCCGGCGGTACGTAACACTAGCACCTTTATCTTTTTCTCTAACACTTCTCTCCCTCGATTTTTAAGTGCTGAGTCCTCAACACTCACAAGAGTCCCCGATAAAAGGCCAAAAGCAAAGCGGTAAGAGTCAGGCCATCGGGGATAGCGTTTTGGTCAATCAAAGCCCGGATTTCGGCAGTGGTAAACCAGCGGGCCGCGATAATCTCGTTAGTATCGCTAATAGCGGCAGTTTGGCTCACGCCCTGAGCAAAGTAGATTGCAAAAATCTGGTTACTGCTGCCGATACTGGGTCGGTATTGTCCCAGATACAGCAATTCACCTCCGCTACAGCCGCTTTCCTCCAAAAGTTCGCGCCGGGTGGCAATTTCCCAGCTTTCGTTTTGGTCAACCCCGCCCGCCGGAACTTCCCAGCCCCGCAAATCGCTGATAAAGCGATAATGGTCGACCAGCATTACCCGCCCGTCTGCGCCCGTCGCCACTACCCCTACCGCCGGGCGCGGATAGTCCAGCACATGATGCCCTTCGATAATTGTCCCATCCGGCAATTGCACCCAATCCTGATGCAAATTTATCCAGGGGCTAGTATGAACGGTCTTGCGGTGCAACACTTTCCAGCGAAATAACTGCTTATCCTGTTCTTGTGACATTTTTGTTATGAGTTATCTGTCAGTAAGCATTTTAAGGGCAAGATAAACGCCGCCTCCTGTATTTTAACATAATTGCGGCTTGCGTTTTTGCAAAAAGGGAATACGGGCCAAGTGGGACAGGTTTTAGGTACAAACATATTACCAGGACAAATAACAGGGTGAGAATTTGAATTATAGTCCAAATTCTCACCCTGCTATTGTCTTAAATACTTATTATTTCAAATCTTTACAAAAATTCACGGAGACTGCGCGATAAACGCGGGTGGCGCAGTTTGCGGAGGGCTTTGGCTTCAATCTGGCGTACCCGTTCGCGGGTAATCCCCAATACTTTGCCGACTTCTTCCAAAGTCCAGGGTCGCCCGTCTTCCATACCACTTCGTAAAGCCAGCACTTTTTGCTCCCGCTCACTCAATTGCTTGAGCGATTCGCGCACAGCCTGACTGAGTAATTGGCGGGAAGCATCGGCTTCAGGGTCAAGGCTGTTGGGGTCTTCCACCAGCTCACCCAACGAACTATCTTCGCCCACCGGCTTTTCCAGCGAAACGGCTTCCTGACTGTAGCGCAGCAAATCGAGAATTTTCTCTTCTTTCTCGCCCATTTCGACTGCTAAATCCGCCGGAGAAGGTTCGCGGCCCAATTCGTCGCTTAATTTGCGTTGCGCCCGCGAAAGCCGCCCCAAATCTTCGACAACGTGAACCGGGATGCGGATAGTACGGGCCTGGTCTGCGATAGCCCGGCTGACCGCCTGCCGAATCCACCAGGTTGCATAAGTGCTAAAGCGAAATCCCAAATTATAATCGAATTTTTCCGCCGCCCGCATTAGGCCAATGTTGCCTTCCTGCACCAAATCCAGCATAGATAGGCCGCGCCCCTGATACTTCTTGGCGATGCTGACTACCAGACGCAAATTGGCCTCGACCAGCCTTTGTCGGGAATAATCGTCGCCTGCTTCGGCCCGTTTTGCCAAATCCAGTTCTTCCTGAACGGTCAGCAGCTTGGTGCGCCCAATCAATCGCAAGTAATCGGCCAGCGCATCCTCACTGTGGTAGCTGTCCCATTCAAAGTTGGTATCAGGCAGTTCGAGGGCAGGAGCAGCCTCGATTCGTCCTCCGGCCTTGACTACCACTGTAGCCACCATCGGCTCATCGGCCAAAGCTTGAGCTTCTTCCACGGTTAAAATCGGCTCTCGCAGTAGCTCGGCGGCTTCCGCCTCAACTTCGGCCAAATCATAAGCATCCGGCTCAAGTTTGATTTCTGGCTCAACTTCAACCGCTACATTCACTTCCAGCCGGGTAACGGTGGAAGCTTCGTTAAACAAAGCTTCTCCCTCGTTTCCGTTGCTTTCGGTGATTTCGGCATCTGACATATTTGGCATCTCGTCCAAATCGTCCACATCAGAAGCACGATGAATACCCCGCGAGGTGATGCCGCGCCCGCCTGGTATTGATTTAAAATCGCGCTTATCTTTTTCGGAGTGCTGCTTTGACGGTTTCATCCCTAACCAATTCCTCTAGTAAAAAGGGTAACGCCCGGTGTTTTGTTCTGCCCTATCATAAAACGCTTGGGGCCAGGAGTCAAATACTTTTTTTGTCATTTTACTGACATTTGTCCTATTTTGCCAAAAATTTATCCCGCAAACTACGTTTGAGGATTTTACCCGCCCCGCTTTTAGGCAAAAATTCGGCAAATTCAATTGAACGTGGTGCTTTGTAGTGGGCAAGTTGCTCTCGACAGTGCAAAATAAGTTCTTCTGCACCAACGCTTTGGCCCGGCTTTACCACGACTACGGCGTGTACCCGTTCTCCCCATTTTTCGTCGGGCAAGCCAACTATTGCCACTTCCAGCACCGCCGGATGAATGTAAAGTACGTTTTCCACTTCCAGTGAATAGATATTTTCACCCCCACTAATTATCATGTCTTTGCGGCGGTCTACAATATATACATAAAAATCTTCGTCTATAGTTGCCATATCCCCTGTATATAGCCAGCCCTCCCGCAAAACTTCGGCGGTCTCTTCGGGTGATTTCCAGTAACCTTGCATCACGTTCGGGCCACGGGCAATAATTTCGCCAATCTCGCCCGGTTTTACATCACGCCCAATCTCGTCTACTATCCGCACTTCTACCCCGACAATCGGCTGTCCGCAGCTTTTCAGGCGAAGGGCCAATAGCGTGCCGGGTGCGGCCTGTAACGCGGCCTGATGGTCGCTGGCTAACAGTTGGGTGAGCAAGGGGGCAGCTTCGGTCAAACCATAGCCCTGACTGAAATTGCACTTGAAACGCTGCATGGCTTGCCGCAAAAGCTCTTCCGGCATAGGTGACGCGCCATAGGCAATTGTTTTGAGACTGCTCAAATCGTATTGTTCCAAATCGGACAATTGCAGCAGCGTGTTTAGCATGGTCGGGACAAGTACAGTGGCGGTAATGCGGTGGCGGGCGATAGTGTCCAGCACCCGGCGCGGCTCAAACGAAGGCGAAAAAGCGTGACCACCGCCACTTTCGGTATAGGCAAAAGTGCTGCTCAAATCAGCTAGATGGAACATAGGCGCGACGTGAAACCAGATGTCTCCCGGCTCAACCGGGCGGGTAATCCGCACGTGCAAGGCATTAGAGGCCAGATTGCGGTGGGTCAGCATAACCCCTTTGGCCTTGCCAGTTGTACCACCCGTATAAAACAACCCAGCCAAATCATTTTCGTTTAATTCCGGGTCTTCGGCAAGCGGCGCACTATCCAGCAAACGATTATAATCTACAAAGCCCGATGGCGGTTGCCCTTCCCCAATCCATACTAATTGTTGCAACTGGGGTAATTCGCCGCGTACTCGCTCTAGCAGGGGCGTACAATGGGCATCACAGATTAAAGCCACCGCTTCACTGTCCTGCACCACGTAAGCAATTTCCGCCGGAGCATAGCGGGTATTTAGCGGCACAACTACTGCCCCAATTCGCATTATCGCGTAATAAAGTTCAAGATACTGAAAGCGATTAAGCATCAGGAGAGCGACGCGCTGGTTCTTTCTCAGGCCGAGTTCAATTAAACCGGCCGCTATTCGCCGGTTACGTTCTTCAAATTCGCGCCAGCTATAAGGCTGCTCGCCGTCCAATCCGGCTAATCGGTGGGGAAAAAGCTTTACCGCTCGTCGCAAACCCTGCACTACATCCATCTTGCCCGCTTACTCCTGCTGCTTTGCTGCTAACCTTTGCCCCTACACTGGAAACAAAAGTAGTATTTGCCCCAGAATTATAACTGCCCCGCGCCTTTATCGCAAGCTCGAATAATGAGATAGTGTGACAGGAATTTTTGTATGGATGTAAACCGCTCGAAAGCCCCCAACCCCTTTCAGGGTTCAACTTTTTAGCCGGGAGGTTTAGCTCCCAGCGTCGTTTAGCTCTATTGCAAAAATTCCTGTAATACTCTAATCAAAGAATATTCTTGATTAAATCGGGTTTACAGGTTAAAATGAAATGATACTGCTAATATTGATTTATGCTTTTAGACGGGGCTTTTATGTACAAAAACGAAGCATTTCTTATAGTTGATAGACCCTTAGCTCAGGTTTTTAGGTTTCTGGCGACTGACCTCGTTTCCACTTGTCCTAAATGGAATAAGGAGGTTGTTTCAATTAAATTAACCGATGGCACAAATATACAAAGAGGAACGAAACTAACCTTAGAATTTACTCTGCCTGGAATAGAGCGTGAGCCTGATACAATTTCATTTGCTGTAGTTGGGGGGAAAATTGTTCCATCTGATTCTGTTCGTTTTGTTACAGGGATGGAAATATTGGAGTATGAACTGGACAAAGTTCTTTCGTTCAAAAATATTTTTGGGCCTTCTTATTATGGCATATTCACAATGTTTTTTGCTTCTGTAGAAGGAAAAACCCGGATTGAGCTTAAATCCAGCTTCGAGTTACCGCTTTCAGCCCAACTAATTTCTAATCTCCTGGTTAAAAATAAAAATCCACTTCCAGAAATGGCATCAGATTTGCAAAAAGTGTTAGAACAAGAGTTAGAATAGTTTTTGGTTTGTCTTAGCATATTTGCCTGAAATTGTTAGAGCCAGCCCTGTTCTTTGGCGAGGCGGGCGGCTTCGTGGCGGTGGGCGACTTTTAGTTTGGCTAGAATATTATGGACGTGGTGCTTGACAGTTAGCACCTCAATAATCAGAGCTTCGGCGATTTGCTGATTGCTGTAATCTTCGGCAATGTAGCGCAAAACCTCATGTTCGCGCAGGGTGAGCGGCACGTTTGGACGCGGGGTGGCAGTAATAGCGGGTTTGGCGGCCAGCTTTGCGAATAAAAAAGCGGTCATTTCGGGCGAACAAAAAGCCTTGTCCCGCCGGGTAGATTCAATTGTAGTGGCGACTTCGGCGGCGGTTGCTCCCTGTAGGGTATAAGCGTTTGCTCCGGCTTCGATATAACTCAAAATTAGCTCCGGGTCGTTGGCAATTTCCAGAACGATTATCCGGCCCGGAACTGTCTGCTTCTTCCAGAAGCGCAGCCATTCCAAAGTAATTTCAATCTCCAAATTACTATCGATTAAAACAATATGCCCTTCCGGGTTTAACAATGCTGACTTATTTTTAAGCGAATCTCCGGCATAACTACCGACAAAGTGAGCCTTGAGGCAACCCGGCAGGAGCATTAGCAACCCTTCACGCAAAAGCAGGCTATTGCTAATTATACTTAGTGGGACGCTAATTTCTATTTCTGGTAAAGGCTGGGACGAAATTTCAGGTGGTTCAACCAGAGCCGGGCTGCTCTGGGGGTGGCGGTATTTTGGAAGGCCAGTCATAAAAACCCTGCTCCTTTTTCGCCTGAGAGAAAACCTTGTTAACTTATAATTCGCTCAAAAACCAGGACGTAAGAGGATTGGCTGAATCGCTTGCCGGATAAACTTGCATGTACGATAAAACGATGTTGAATTAAATATACATCAAAATAATGAACGACGCTATACCCCTTTTTTGCTACTTTCAGATACCTTTAAATTGTGCCACTGCTGGTATCATCCTGAAATGTACCCCGGTACTATCTTTGGGTCTATTTTAGGAGGGATTTTAAATCCATCCTGCCCTAATCCCCGAAATAATCCCTCGATTGATTTCTTTTGACTAAAAGCTTTGCTATCCTGAAAACAGATTGAATGACCGCCAGGAGTTGCAACAAACACAGGTCGGCCTTCACCTCACACAATAGATGGAGAAAGATATGGCAGCGCAAGAAAACCTGGAAGCGGAGGCCGTACCACTAATTCGGGTGCTAATCGCTAATTTATCGGGTGTGCTGCTACAACTTATCCTCGAACTAATCGGGCGAGAAGGCGATATGGAGCTAATCGGGCAGGTGCAAGGTTCAATCGAAGTGCTGGAATTTGCCGGAGAAAGCATTGACGTGCTGGTATTGGGGGCAGAATCGCCTTACCCGTTGCCGGGAATTTGCAGCCATTTACTGAGCGAGTACCCCAATTTGCGGATTTTGGTAGTAGCCGGAAGCGGCGAGAATGCCACATTATATTGGCTGGGATTACGGCGGCAGCAATTACGCAAAATATCGGGCGCAACCCTTTTAACTGGCATCCGTCGCGCTTATAAGCTAAATCCGGCGATTTAAGGAGTAAAGGCTTGGCAAATTATCACGCAATTGCCGTTACAGGTGAAGCTCTGGTGGGCTTGCTTAAAGCGGCCTGCCCCCGGCCTGAATTCCAAAATGTTTCGTTCGAGCTTTACCAGCCCGCCGACATTATCAAACGGGACATGAGCAAGGATACTGTTTCGCTTTATTTGTACCGGGTCGCGGTCAATACCAGTCGTCGCAACTTGCCGCCCCGCTTTGCCCCGGACGGGCGAAAGTTACGCCCTTCCTTGCCGCTAGATTTGTTTTATGCCCTGACGGTTTGGTCGGGTAATGCTGCCACTGCCCAGGGTTTGCTGGGTTGGTGTATGCGGGCTTTGGAAGATACGCCGATTTTGCCTTCTGGCTTGCTTAATCACTACGGGCCGGACGGCCATACTTTTAAGGACGAAGAAGCGGTCGAAATTATTACCGAGCCGCTAACGCTGGGCGATATGGCGAATTTGTGGGAAGGCTTCAAGCCCAACGTCCAGCTTTCAGTAGGCTACGTAGCCCGCCAGGTCATTATAGATTCGGAACTAACCCTGACCGAAGCGGCGGGCGTGCAAACTCGTTCATTTGATTTTGGCAAAGTAGCGGGGACAGGCCGATGAGTGAAGTTTTTCAGTCGCAGTCATTTCAATCGCTCGAAGTTTATAACCGGCTTGCCCCGCTTGGCTTGCGCTTTTGGGATAGCGTGAGTGGCAAAATAGTCGGCGAAGGTCTGACGGTGACGGCTTATCCGCTTAATCATCCTCAAAAAGCGGTCAAGGCTTTTACCAATCGCTCTGGCGTGTACGTCTTGCATAAATTGCCGGGATTGCGCCAAATCGAAAGTGCGGCGGGGGATGCCGCTTTCTGGGCCAACCCGCCCCAAAAACCGTTTGTGGTGGAAGTGCGGGACGAAGCCGGATTGGGGTTTATCCCTTTTGAGTTTCAGGTGAATTTGCCAGTAAAAGGGATTTTTGAATGGCATTGCTGGCCCAATTCCGCGCCGGTAGCCTCGCCCCTCAACCCCTTACCAATTGGCATACCGCTTTTCTCGACGACGGCCCGGCGTGTTCCAGCAGGGCAAGCGGTAATTTATGCCGAATTATGGGATGCAATCGCCAATGCTCCGGCAGCCTGGGCCTTGCTGGAAGCTCGTTCCAACGGACGCGCTCCAATCTGGGGAATTGCCGATGGTAAAGGCCGGGTATCGCTGATTATGCCTTACCCCGAACCACTGGCTTTTGAGCCGCCAGCCGCCAACCAAAGCGGGAAGGCTTTGACCGAGCAAGTTTGGCCGCTTCAGCTTCACGCTTTCTACGGAGTGGAGCAAATCGTGCCAGTTTTGCCGGATTTGTGTGAGACTTTGCGACAACCCGCCGCGACACTTTGGGCCGATGCGGGGCGCACCGGGCAGCTAACCAGAGCCGATTTGCACTTCGGGCAAGGGCTGGTGTTACGCTCTCAAAACGAAGAAAAAGGACGACTTTTAATTACCCCGGCGGCGGGTTAGCCACGCTAAGGAGGGAAGGATGCCAGAGTATTTAGCTCCAGGAGTTTACGTCGAGGAAGTTTCTTTCAGGGCCAAGTCAATTGAAGGCGTAAGCACCAGCACTGCTGGATTTGTCGGGCCAACCCGTTACGGGCCAATTACGCTTGAGCCGGACATTTTGACCAGTCTGGGCGAGTTTGAACGGGTTTACGGCGACGGCCAGCAATTGAATTTTAACGGGCTGGGCCAGCTTGATAATTTTATCTGGCACGCGGCCCGTGCTTTCTATGAGGAAGGCGGCAAGCGATTATATGTGCAGCGTATCTTCTTGCCCATTTCCGGCGCTAACGATGGCTTTGCCCGCAAAACGGTTGGGCAAGCGGGCGGCGACCCAGTCAATGGGATTCAAATTCAGGCCCGCTTTCCCGGCGCGGCGGGTAATATGCGGGTTCGCCTGACTTTACGGCTCGGTCAAAACGTTTTGGGCGGCGATACTACCCGGCGGACGGTTGGCTCTTTGCAGGATAACGATATTGTCTGGATTGGCGATTTTTCCAGCCCAATCAGCAGCCCGCCCGGTGGCGGCACGCTTTACCGGGCCGAATCTTTCTTTGACCCGAACGCTCCCGGCCAGCGCAACTGGCGGTTTATCAGTAGCGGCGGCGGCACTTTGCAGCTTTCGGCTCTTTTCCCGAACCCCGACCCGGCGGTCAGCGACCAAATTCGGGCCGTTACAATGGTGGTTACGACTTATCCCACTGACCCCACTGGCTTGCCGCAAGTCTGGGACGGCTTACCGCTTGACCCGGCTCACCAGCGTTTCGGTACTTCGGATGCTTTTAACGCTTTCTTTGGCCCTGTCCCGACCAATCTGGCCCTTGCCCGGACTTTGCCAATTATTATCAATTTGGGCGACAACGTTAGAAGCGGGCTGGACGTAATTAACGCTCTCAACGCTTTCTCGATTAGCCCGGATTTTCCGGGTGGTCGGCTGGTCGCCAATTTGAGCCGGACAAATTCCAGCGAAACCGAACGCTCAATAGACGCGATGCTCGAAAATGGCAACGACGGCCAACGCCCTTCCGCCGAAGAATACAAAGGCAAAGACGATGAAGTTAGCGGCTTGAAAACCGGGCTAGTAGCTCTTGAAGATTTGGAAGATATTTCGATTGTGGCTGCTCCTGGCTCAACTTTCCACTATGAGAAAGAATACCGGGCCGATGCCGCCACGATTTTAGGCCATTTAATCGCCCACTGTGAGCATATGCGCTATCGTATCGCTGTGCTGGATAGCGGCGATAACCAGACGATTTCCGCCGTTCGAGCCATGCGCGGCAAGCT
>JBBQGP010000122.1:0-16792 GCA_038323095.1 Chloroflexia bacterium
CCTTTTTTAGGGCTTGACAATAGGCTAAAAATGTGGTACTCTCAGAAAGACTCATCACCCCGTAAGGGGATTGCGACATTAGCAAATCCTACCATCAAGACCCCTATTATAACCAACTCAGAAAGACTCATCACCCCGTAAGGGGATTGCGACATCATAATGGCCTAATGGTGTCCGACACCAGCCGCCCTCAGAAAGACTCATCACCCCGTAAGGGGATTGCGACTCAACAGAGTGCGAACTTCCTTTGAGGTCATGCCAGCTCAGAAAGACTCATCACCCCGTAAGGGGATTGCGACAAATAGTCGTTTTCTGCAAGCTTAGGGTCACCAACTCAGAAAGACTCATCACCCCGTAAGGGGATTGCGACTTATACGGGTAGTCCGAAGGTAAGCTCACGCTATTGCCTCAGAAAGACTCATCACCCCGTAAGGGGATTGCGACGATAAGGAGTTTGAAAAATGGAAGGCGTAATCAAGTTCTCAGAAAGACTCATCACCCCGTAAGGGGATTGCGACGTGCGAACATAATCTGCCCATGCAGCTGCAATAGAACTCAGAAAGACTCATCACCCCGTAAGGGGATTGCGACACAAACCACCATTCTCGCAAGATAACATATACTTCCCCCAGAAAGACTCATCACCCCGTAAGGGGATTGCTTGGGGCTAAAGGCCCAAGCTCAAAAGGCCCAAGTACGCTAAAAGCGCACTGAGTTCGATTTGGCGGGTTGGGTCGAGCAGTTGGTTTTGGCACAGCTCACCTTCGGCGAACCAACTTTCGATTACCTGGCCCGAAATTCATTTCAGGGCGCGATTACCACCCCGTTAAAAGATGGCACACCAAAAAAAGCCCCTGCCCGCCCTCAAATTGTCTCCCTGTTTACCATATTTTGTTATTCTGCATGATTGAGGAATAAAATAATCAATTATCTCAATGGGTGGTCAAAATCCGTTGGCGGAGCAATGCTCAGTAGATTTGTATGTTTGGGTAAAATCTATTGACGGAGCAATATCCCATAGGTTCGCGTGTTCGGGTAAAATCAATGGGCAGAGTTACATCCTACAAGAATGCACCTATCCCCTGTAGGATGCTGCTTTGCCAGCTGACTTTTGCCCAAACCAGAAACTTTGGAAGTAAAACCCGGGAATGGTCAGGATGTAGGATGCTGCTCTGCCAGTTGACTTTTGCCCAACCTGTACTAACAGAGCAGACGACTAATCAGGGCAAAAATTTGGGTATAAAAATAGCGAACCGCTTCTTATCGGAGTTAGAAGCGGCTCTGAATCGTGTGATAGGAGCTTGCGGATAAATTAATAACAAATTTGAGACTTTATCCGTCTCATAGGGGGTAAATTCTTGAGCTAACAAGTTATTAGCCTGGGTTAAATATAGTCCTTCGTTGTAAAATAGCTGCTAACAAAATGTAAAGAAATTACAAAGACGTAAAAGTTATCGGTTAATTAACGTTTTTGTCCGCTCCCGTTCTTCTGGTAGCGTTGCAACTTTAGGAGATAAAGCCGGGAGCATTACGATAAAGCGACTGCCGCGCCCGACTTTACTTTGAGCCTCGATTTTGCCGCCATGTGCATTGACTATCTCGCGGGTAATTGCCAGCCCCAGCCCGACCCCTTCTACCTCGCGGCTGCGGGCCTTGTTAGCCTGATAAAATCGCTCGAAAATATGCCTTAAATCTTCTTCGCTAATCCCCGCGCCCGTATCGCTAACCGTCACTACAATATTGCGCCCATCCGAACGACAGGCGACGGTCACTGTGCCACCCGCAGGGGTATATTTCAGGGCATTGTCAATTAAATTATTAAAAACCTGTCGCAAACGGTCATTGTCGCCAAGCGTCGGCGGAAGCGGCTCTAGCTCACTGACCAGCCTTACCCCGGTAGCCTGAGCGCGTGGCCCAAAGCTGGTAACAGCTTTCTCCAAAATTTCCTGCAAATTCAGTTCACTACGGGCCATCTGCACTTGTCCGCTTTCCAGTTTGGACAAATCGAGCAAACTTTGCACCAATCGAATCATACGCTCGGTTTCGCCGTGAATAATTTCGGCAACAGGAGCAAAATCTTCGGGTCGTTTTAACGCACCGTCCACCATTGCCTGTGAAAAGCCCAAAATAGTAGTAAGCGGCGTTTTTAGCTCATGCGAAACGTTGCCGATTAGCTCACGCTGCATACGCTGGTAAGCCTCGATTTCGTTCGACATATGGTTAAAGCTCTCGGCAAGGTGGGCCAGTTCGTAACCGCCCTGGGGTGGCACAGTATGGCTGTAATCGCCTTTAGCAACGGCTTGGCTGGCATCGGTCAGGCGCACCAACGGGCCACTAATACTGCGAGCCAAAAGTAACCCGGCAATCAGTGACACTACTAAGGCCACTAACCCCGAAATACTCAAATTGAGCAACATATCCCCAATTACATCCGGCTGCGGCGGGACGGGAAAAACGGCGGCATAATACAAATTTTCGGGCTTGCCCTGCCCGTTCAGGCCGAACAAATTCGGGCCACCGCCGCCAACAGGCCGGAAAAGAATAAAATAATCGCTTTTATCGGGCTGATTATAATAGTAGCGAACGTTATTGACCAAAATACTATCTATTCCGTTGGTTGGGCTGACCGTGGCTGTTCCGCCGGTTGGGGTAGCAGTAGGTAAAGCCAGCGTCCGGCGGGCGGGCAAATTAATTCCCTGCCAGCTTTTGCTCGAATCAGGTTCAGTATCGACTAATACCAGCCGCTCCCGGTCTAATCGCGCCCGCACTACCACAATCCGTTGACCGCGTGCCTCGCGAGTAATAGCATCGCGCACATCATCCAGGGCGGGGGGAGTTATCGGCCATTTCTGGTTTGCGCCGTTGCCGGTGGGCAAGGATTCGCGGAAAAGGGCTTTATTGGGGTCGGTGGAAAGAATACGGTTGATAGCCTGTCCCAGCGCATCGGCTTGAGCGCGAACAGTTCGTTCTACTTCGGCATTGTAGCGTTTGTTCTGGTAATCCTGAAGCATGGGCAAGGCCAATGCGCCGGAGGCAATTACCGCAATCAGCACGACTACAATATAAGAAATAATTAGTTTGCTACGAAGCCGCATACTTTCACCTGTCACTTATTTCAGATTGACATTTATCCTTCAAGTTTAAGGTGATGGTGTAAAAGGCGGACAAACCAAATGTAAAGAAGATGTAAAATTATTTGCTACGAGCAATTTCCTGTTCTCTTTTTTCTTCAGGTTCTTCTTTTTCCGGGTTGGCAATTACCTCTTTAGCCGAATCGAGTTTGCCGGGAGCCAGCCCTTCGCGCCAGGTGTAAACCGCCCCAATTATCACCACAGGCAAGAAAGCCACTAAATGCTGAAACAGGGCGTAGGTAAAGACCAGCGATTTTTGGTCGGGGTAAAAGGGATTAAGGGTCAGGCTGATAACCGCCTCGAACGTTCCGACATAGCCGGGTGCGGCGGGTACGGCCATTCCCAAACTGCTGGTTATCATTACCAATATGCTCTGTTCAAAAGTTAAAGGCAACCCTACCGACCAACCAATCAGCATGTAAAGCGTAATATTAACAATCCACATTACAATTGATTGCGTCCATAAATTCAGGCTAACCTTAAAATTTAGCAAAACGGTGAGGGTATCCAGAATTTCGGTGACAAAACCATAAAGTTTGGCGCGAAACTGAACCGGGAAAAATTTCAGGAAGAAAACAACTACTTTTTCAGCTTCCTTGCGTCGCGCCGCCATTAGCATACAAACCAAAAATGCGGCGATTACCCCGCCCCCTAAAAACCAGGCGGATTGCTTAATCCAGTCCTCGACTTTGAGGAAGGGCAGCAAAGCTACCAAAAAAATAAACATAGTGATGACATCAAGGATTTTTTCAAGCAAAATAGTGGAAATTACACGGGCAACCCCGATTTTTTCCTTACGGCTTAAAACGTAAGCCCGAACTACTTCGCCCAACCGTGCCGGAAGAATAGTATTCCAGAGATAGCTAATCATCAGTGAGCTAAACAAATTGTGATAGCGCAAATGATTATCGGGGTAAAATAACAGCTGCCACCGGGTAACTTTGAAGCCAATCACTATGAAGTAAGGAATCGTATAAACTAGAATCCAGCCCCATTGCAGGCTACCAAGTGACGCGCCCACCTGCCCGAAATCAATGCCCTGCAAGGCAAACCAGATGCTAAAGATACTAATAATTAGCCCGGCCCAAAGTTTAAGCTGTTTTTTCATTTTCAATTTTCGATTTCAACTTTCGATTTCAACTTCAACTTCAACTTTCTATGACTGCAACCCGCTAATCTTTCGGCGTTTAGCTAATTGTTGATATTAAGGCGCAAAAATTTTGCCCCAAGCCCGCCTGCGGGGGCATAGCGGCTAATAGCATGGCGCAATTGTTCCAGGCGATGCGGATAAAGCATGTGCGTCCTTAAAGTTATTTCGCGCCCGCCGACACCTTGAATGATAATCCGGCTTTTGCGAAACGTACCGCCCGCCAGAGGCAAATTTATGTACATTGAAATCATAGTTTCGAGGCCCGGCATAGCCCGGCGCAGATTTTCGCCCTTGATTTCTTCTTCTGAAACTTTATCTACATCTGACCAAAGAATTTTGATTTCGCCTTTGGCCCAACACTGGCTGCTAATCATATCAGAGTTAATAGTGATTACCTGACGATAGCGCAAAGTATTAATCGCAAAGCGAAAAAGGACGATTACTATACCCACCGCCGCTAATCCCGGCACTAGCCAAATGGGGTTTTCGCTTATCTTGAGGAAACAGGCCAGCGCAATCACGGCGGCGGCTACCCCAAAGAAACTGCTGACCACACAGGGTACAAGAATTGTTTCCTTGAAGCTAAAATTATTCGGTAAGCTTTCCATAAATTTTAGTGGCTCAATCCAGCGTTAAGTTTAACCATTTCCAGCACAATGCTGGCCGATTTGTTCAAATCCCGCAAATCCAGCCATTCGTTTACGGTGTGAATGGCCCGCATCCCCGTTCCCAAATTAGCACACAGCAAACCTTTGCCGTTCAAAACGTTCGCATCGCAACCGCCCAGCATTTGCATTGGCTCGACGTTCAAGTTCAAATTTTTTGCGGCCTGCACGACCAGCTTGACCAATGGCGAATCAGCTTCGACGTTCATCAAATCGTACTCGCGCTCGATATGCGATTCGACTTTAGCCTTACGCTTAACGCCACTTACTTCTACTTCGTATTTAGCGGCAGCTTCCCGGAAACATTCGTCCATATGACGGGTTTGCGCGTCCAGTTTCTCGACCTTGAGGCTACGAGCTTCGCCCCGCAAGGTTACTTTGTTGGGGACAACGTTGGTTGGCCCGCCACCCTGAATAAAGCCGATATTTGCTACCGTTTCGGGGTCAATTTTGCCAAGCTTCATTTTAGCCAGAGCCTCGCCCGCGATTTTGATAGCACTAATCCCCTTGTCAGGAGCCATCGCCGCATGAGCTTCCAGCCCGTAAATTGTCCATTCCATGTGGTCGGCGGCGGGAGCTTGAGTAAACAAATAGCCCACATCGTCGCTATCCAGCACAATCCCGTATTTGGATTTGAGCTTGCTAATATCGAGATGCTTCGCGCCAAGCAAACCAACTTCTTCACAAATCGTAAAAACTGCGTCAATCCCGCCGTGTGGAATATTCTGCTCGGCCACAATCCGGCAAACTTCAACGATAATCGCACAACCGCTTTTATCGTCGCCACCTAATACAGTTGTGCCATCGCTCCGAATAATCGTCCCTTCAATAATTGGTTTGACCCCCAAACCGGGTACAACTGTATCCATATGAGCAGCCATGAAGATTGGCGGAGCGGAAGAATTAGTCGCTGGCAAGTGACAGATTAGGTTGCCGGTATTACCGCCTACCGCTTCGCCTGCGCCATCAATTTCAACGTTGGCTCCAATCGCCTCCATTGCGGCTTTGAGTTTTTGGGCAACTTCGCCTTCCTGTCGCGAATGGCTATCGGTAGTGACCAAATCCAGCAATAAATTCTTGAGCCGCTCCTCGTTTATCATCTTCGCTCCTGTCAGGACTTTTCTATTATTAGTCTATACTAAAGATGCTGCATTGTTCGGTACGCACCAGATTTTCGTGGCGATTTTTTGGCCGATGGTAACTTCCCGCCCTGCCGAGCTTACCAGACTAAAGGTATCATCAAAAGGCGACTTCCCTTTGATGATCCATTCTGCGCCGGGAATTAGATTATACTCCTGCAAATATTTGAGCAAGCCCGGTTCGTGTTCGGCTTCCTCACCAATCCGGGCAATTGTTACCGCGCTTCCGGCCTCAGTAGAAGCCAGGGTGCGGGTGGCAGGGTTTACGATTACGCCACTGCCGGGAATGGGATTACCATGAGGGCAGGTCTGCGGGTTGCCCAGATGCTCGGTCAAGGCCCGTTCCAACCGAGGGGAAATGGCGTGTTCGAGGCGGCAAGCTTCCTCGTGGGCTTCTTCCCAATCCAGCTTCATAACGTCTACCAGCCAGCGTTCGGCCAAACGGTGTCGCCGGGCCAACGAAAGGGCGACTTCTTCACCCCGTTCGGTCAGAGTAATTTCTTTACTTTTTTCATCTACAATTACAAAATTATCTTTTTTGAGCCGTTTGACCGTATCAAAAACAGTTACGGGTGAAACTCCCATACGTTGGGCTAACCGGGCGGCAATGGCCGGTTTTCCTTCATCTACCGTCAAATTATGAATAGATTCCAGATATTCCTCAACCGTTGGCGTAACCTTCGGGTCGTCCATCACCCGATGTTCGTACTGATGGCTAGGCACTACTTCACCTTCTTTCCCGTTCTCCCAGTAATGTTGCTACTTTATTTTACCAGAACAAACTACTTTAGCCAACTTTCATTGCTGTAGATAGCGCAATCCAATTTTTGCAAGCCCTGTTTGGCAGGTCAAACCCCCTCACCACCTTATTATTCTAAATTTATTTTTCCACTTTGTGCTATTGCTTTAAGGCCCGGTTTATGCTAAATTGTTACTACCAATGGGTGATAACAAAACAGCCCGAATGTAAATGGAAATTAGAGATTAGGGTAGCAACAAGGGGGTTTAGACCAATGCTGGATTTTAATGAGATAACTACGCTTAAAGATAGCCAGGATTTTTTGCCAATTCAACGGATTGACCACGTGGAGTTTTATGTGGGGAACGCCCGGCAAGCGGCCCACTTTTATCGAATGCTGCTAGGTTTTACCCCCGTAGCCTATGCCGGGCTGGAAACGGGTTTGCGTGACCGTACCAGCTACGTTATGCAGCAAGGCAAAATTACTTTCGTGCTAACCGCCCCGCTAACCCCGGATGGCCCGGTAGCCGAGCATGTGCGTTTGCATGGCGATGGTATCAAAGAGATTTGCTTTCAGGTAGAAGACGTTGACCGGGTGTATGCCGAAGTGACCAAACGTGGCGCAAAAGGGGTGCTTGCCCCCACCAGTTTTGAAGATAATCTGGGTAGTGTGCGCCGGGCCAGTATCGCGGTTTACGGCGATACCGTTCATTCCTTCGTGACCCGCACCGATTACGTCGGCCCGTTTATGCCCGGTTTCAAGCCGGTTAGTGGCATGGGCGTGGCTCAAGAAGTTGGGCTGGCGGCAGTTGACCATATGGTCGCTAACGTTGGCTGGGGTGAGATGGATAGTTGGGTCAATTTTTATCGCGATGTGCTTGGTTTTAGCCAACTGGTGCATTATGATGATAAAGATATTTCCACCGAGTATAGCGCATTAATGAGCAAGGTTATGACCAACGGGACAGGCACGGTCAAACTGCCGATTAACGAACCCGCCGAAGGTTTGAAAAAGAGCCAGATTGAAGAATATCTGGATTTCTATCGTGGCCCTGGCATCCAGCATATTGCGCTGGCTACCGGCAATATTTTGAAAACGGTGGAAGAATTGCGGGCGCGAGGGGTAGACTTTATCAAAGTGCCGGAAAGTTATTATCAAGACCTCGAAAACCGGGTCGGCGACCTAAAAGAACCTATCGCCGAAATCAAGCGATTGGGTTTATTGGTAGACCGGGACGACGAGGGCTATTTGCTCCAGATTTTCACCCGCCCGATGCAAGACCGCCCCACCTTCTTTTTTGAGATTATCCAGCGTCACAAGGCCCGCAGCTTTGGCAAGGGCAATTTCAAAGCCCTTTTTGAAGCTATCGAACGCGACCAGGCTCTACGCGGTAATTTGTGAGTTTTGAGTTTCAAGTTTCAGGTTATAATCTAAGTGTGGTAATGTGGCCCTAAAATGAATTTCGGGCTAAGTAATGAGAAGTTGGTTGAAACCAACTGAGAATTTATTTCAATCGAGGTTGGTCAAAGTCAACTGGCAGAGCAGCATCCTACAGGGGAAGTGGTGTTCCTTGTAGGATATTGCTCCGCCAATAGACCTCTTCGGATAAATTCTAATTCAAATAAAGGTCAAATTTGTAACAGTTGGTTTCAACCAACTTGCGGTATATTAGCCCGAAATTCATTTCAGGGCGATTAAACCTTATTCTGAAAATTTAACCTGCAACCTGACTTAACTCAACTCAAAACTCAAAACTTGAAACTTTTACAGAAAGGACAACAAAGATGTTTCCGTTAAAGAAGGGGCAAGCGGCGCGACAGGCTCATGTGGGTTTGCCGGAAGGCACTTTCGAGGAGGAGCATGGCCGCGAGGGGTTTTATGGCCGAGTTTCGCAGCTTTACCACAAGCACCCTCCTACGGGCTGGACACGGATTGAAGGGCCACTCAAGCCTCACGCTTTCAATACAGCAGATATGCCGCACAAGGCCCGGAACTGGCGCGAAGATGATGCTTTTGGCGAGCCGGTAACTTTTCTTTATAACGATGATGTGGCTATGAAGGTAGTGCGCCCTGCCGGAGCAATGCCCTACTACAAGCGTAACGCCGACGGGGACGATTTGTTCTTTATTCATAGCGGCTCTGGCTTGCTCGAAACCGATTATGGCACAATGCGCTATGAACGGGGCGATTATCTGGTTATTCCGCGTGGCACAACCTATCGCCTGACCCCTGCCAGTAGCAGCGACGAATTTTATCTGATAATCGAAAGCGCGGGCGAATTTCGCACTCCCGAAGCCGAGCGCGGTATGATGGGGCGGCACGCTCAATATGATATGGGCGTAATCGAAACACCCGAACCCCGTGCCGCCGAAGAAGGCGATTTGGAGGGCAGTAAACCCGGCCCCAACGGACAGCCCGAATGGGAAGTGCTTATCAAGCGTGAAGGCGAACACACCCGCGTTTTCTACCCCTTTAACCCGCTTGATGTAATTGGCTGGCAGGGCGATTTAACCCCGATGAAGCTTAATATCAAGGATTACCGCCCGGTTATGAGCCATCGGGTGCATTTGCCGCCCAGTGTACATACTACCTGGCTGGGTGATAATTTTGTGGTATGTTCCTTTGTGCCGCGTCCGGCGGAAACGGGCGACCCGCAAGCCTTAAAAATCCCTTTTTACCACCGCAATATTGATTACGATGAGGTAATTTTTTATCATGCGGGCAACTTTTTCAGCCGGCACGGAATTGGCCCAGCTATGGTTACGTGGCATCCACAGGGAATTCATCATGGGCCGCACCCCAAAGCGTTTGAGCGGGCCAAAAACATGACCGAAACCGACGAATACGCTGTAATGCTGGATACCCGCCACCCGCTCAAAATGACTGACGAAGCACAATCCGCCGAATGGGGCGAATATTTTATGAGCTGGTCAAAATAAAGTCGAAAAAATTGTTCAATCAACCTTTATGTAGGGGGGATTTCCAATCCCGATTTTACCCAAACCCGTTTTATCGGGAAGGGTAATCCCTCCTAAATCTGAACAGTTAAAAATCAGGCCGCCAATTGTAACCGCTTTTTGAGCAGTTCCATAACGGCGACTTCATCGGGGGCAAGCCCGCTTTTAGGTTTAGTGGCTTGCTCCTCGATTTCGAGCTTTTCCGGCGTATCTTCGTCTACCGAAACCCGGTAATCGTCAATCGTGAACCCCTCCTGATAAGCTTCCAGAATGGCCGGATGCACATAACATTTACGGCAAATTGTGGGAGTATTGCCCAATCTTTGCGAAGCGGCTTCAATGGCCTGGCTGATATTCTTCTTTTGTTGAGTAGCCGTATCGCCTTTTTCAAGTTCACTTAAAGCTTTGGCGGCAACCACAGTGCCAAACCACGTCCGAAAATCTTTAGCCGTAAAATCCTGCCCGCTAATTTCGCGCAAGTAATTATTCACATCGGCGGAATCAATAGTCTGATGCTGATTGTCGTCGTCCATATACTGAAAAAGCTCCTGGCCGGGAATATCGCGGCAGCGTTTCACAATATTCGCAACCCGTCGGTCATTCAGGGTAATATCGTGCTTGACCCCGCTTTTGCCCTTGAACTTGAAGCGAACTGTCGCCCCTTCGATAGCTACATGGCGGTCACGCATAGTGGTCAGGCCAAAGGATTTGTTGGTTTTGGCATATTCTTCGTTGCCCACCCGAATCAGGGTCGTTTCCAGCAAGCGCACTACCGCCGCCAGCACTTTTTCACGGTTAAGGCCGGGCCGCTTCAAATCGCGCTCGACCTGCTCTCGCAAAGCGGGCAAAGCTTCGCCAAAAGTCAGCATCCGCCCGTACTTGTTTTCGTCGCGCACTTCCCGCCAGCGTGCGTGATAGCGGTATTGCTTGCGATTCTTTGCGTCTCGCCCGGTAGCCTGCAAATGCCCGTTAGCAATCGGGCTAATCCAGACATTAGTATAAGCCGGGGGAATACCCAGCTTTTTGATGCGTTCCAATTCTGCCGGGTCTTCGACTGCTTGACCATTATGCTTGAGATACTTGAACTGGTCGCCTTCCTGAGTCCGGCTAATACCAGGTCTATCGTCGTTAATATAGCGCAGCCCGGCGGCTTTGGCCGATGCTACCGGGTCTTTGATAATTTCTATCATATGTCCTGTATCTAGGTTAGAGGGGGCTATCATCACCGTTTACAATAGTGCTTTGACCGCCCGGAGCGTCGGGTAAATCATTGTTACTGCGGCGAATATCATCAATAAGCTGCTGACTGTTCTGGCGCAAGCTGTTCAGGCGGTTCTGCTCGTCCTGGTTGAGCGGGCGTTGGCTGGCCTGATATTCCAGGTCGGTCAATTCTTGCCGCATATCCTGCTCGGTGGTCTTCTGACTTTCGTCCATTTTACCTTCCTTCTAAAAAATAGTTCTAAAATAGTTCCATAGTAGTAGTCACAAAAGCCCAAAACGTGATAATATATAATAAATCTGGCATTATTCATTTTATCATTTGTAGCGAGGGTAAATCCGACAACTATGACCGTTCTAGCTTTAATTGGGGGTCAGTGGGGCGAAGAAGGAAAAGGGAAGTTCACCGAACTCCTGAGCGAACAGGCCAAAGTCGTGGTGCGTTATAGTGGTGGCGGCAATGTTCGCCAGCCTGTAATTAACGAACACGGCAAATTTACGCTACAGTATATCCCCCGAAGCATTTTCAATGCCAGGACTATTTCGATTCTGGGGGCGGGAATGGTGGTTGACCCGCAAAAGCTGGTCGAAGAATTAGATTCGCTGGCCGCCGCCGGAATTGATGTCAGTCGGCTTTACATAAGTGAACAAACCCACGTTATTATGCCCTATCATCCCCGTCTGGAAGAGCAGGAACAACGCGCTTACGGTACGCCGCCGATTGATTTGCTGGCGGCAGGGCTTGGCCCGGCCTATGCCGACAAAATTAGCCGGGTAGGAATTAGAATTGGCGATTTGTTGCAGGAAGAACTTTTTCTTTCGCGTTTATCCAAAGCTCTGGCGGTAAAAAACGATATTCTGACTAAAGTTTTTAATCAAGAGCCACTATCTTTGCACAAAATCTATCACCAGTATCTTGATTACGGGCGGCAGTTGCGCGAACGGATTTTTGATACCCGCCTGATTTTGCAACACGCTATTAGTAGTCCTGGCAATCATCGGATTATGTTGGAAAGCGACCAGGGTTCGATGCTTGATTTGGATTTTGGAACTTACCCCTATGTATCCAATGTTGCGCCGACAGTTGGGGCGGCCAGTAGCGGAAGCGGTATTCCACCTTCGGCCATTAGTGGCGCGGTGGGGGTTTTTTCGGCTTATATTTCACGGGTACAGTCGGGGCCGTTTCCTACCGAAATGACCAAAGACGAAAGTGAGCCGATGACCCGCTTTAGAACCCAGTCAAACCGGGTTAATGGTTATAGTGCTGCCCTGACTTATGAGGGTATCCGGCGATATGGCTGGTTCGATGCGGTAGCCGCCCGTTTTGTGGTACAGCTTAATGGGCTAACTTCGCTGGCTTTAACTTATCTGGACGGGTTGGATAGTTTGGATACCATCAAAATTTGTACTCATTACCAGGTACACGATGCGCCAGTCTCGCGCTACCCAAGTGATTTGGCAACCCTGAAGGCCGCTCAACCCGTTTATGAGGTAATTCCAGGCTGGAAAACACCGACATTAGGCATTAACCATTTTGAGGATTTGCCGCCGCAGTGTCAATATTATGTACAACGTATTAGCGTTTTGACCGGGGTTCGGGTGGATATAATATCTACCGGGCCAAATCGCGAAGATACAATTATGCTTCGTGACCCTTTTACTTTCGCGCCGCCTTTGCGGGCAACCGCTATTTCCTGAGAATTTATTATAGAAATGATAAAATTCAAGATTAATCTAAATTATAATAAAGTTTTCAAAAAGGGGATGTTAATTATATCACTGCTTTTGTCATCCGGCTTGCTTGCTTGCGGCTATCCAACTCCCCAAAACGGCGGTAGCCTCACCCCTTTTGTCACCATTGTAACTCCGACTCCTCTGTCGGCTACGGCTACCGCTTATGCCGATGCGACGGTTTTGGCCCGTATTACCCCTACGCCTTTACCACTAACTTTTACCGCGCCAACCCTTCCTCCTACCAAAGTGGGACAGCCACCCGGCTCGACGGCTCCACAGCAAGCCGCACCAACTCCCCAGGTGGCTTTGCAGGGCGATGAATATACAGTGCAATCGGGTGATACTTTGCTTGGCATCGCTATTCGTTTTAATGTTGATTTTGAGGAATTGGCGACCAGCAATAATATTATTGACCGCAACAATTTGAAAATCGGCCAAAAATTAACTATTCCCAAGCGTAAAATTGGTACACCTTCCGCCGCCACCAATCCTTGAAAAATTTAGTAACTGTAGGCCCGACCCGCCAGAACTGCGTGCAAGGGGGCGGGAGCTTGAGCGTAATTGCCCTGCTGTTCGGTATCCATGGCCCATTTGAACAGGCAAGTGTAGTAGGAAATTTTGAGGTAAGCCCGAAAAGCACTAATTACAGCCAGCGATACAATTACTATTAATCCGGCCAGAACTAAGCCAATCAAGGCACTAATTTTGGCAAGGGCCAAAAATACCAGCAAGGCCAGAGCCAAAGACCCAAGTATGGCAATAAAGCCAATCAAGCTGCTTACAAAGCTCACTCCAATGTAACCGATACTCAACTGTAAAAAGTTACTTTTGATAATATAAGTAGCCCGGTTGACTGCGTCTCCCAACTTTCGGTTTTCGAGTACAATCGCCGGGACAATAAAGAAAGTGGCAACTGTCCAGACGCTTTCAATAAAACCTATTACAAGACTGGCTATCATGCCGGGAATACCACGACGCTGGTTACGAATGGCGGTACGCACCGTCGCGACAAAAGCGGAAATAGCCGCCACCATTAAGATTGTGGTAGTATGCTGGTTAGCTATGGCCCACGCCTGCTTTTTGTCACTTTGCCCGGTTGTTATATGCTGATACACTAAATGAATTGTTACTGCTGAGAAAAAATAAGTTACCAGATAATTCAAAATAAGTACCAGAAATAAAGCGAAGTAATAAAGCACATCGTCTCTGGTGGTTTTGCTAGAGCTATACATAATAGCGACAGGCAAGCCCAAAAATAGTCCGATTAAAGTGTTAGCACCCAGGGCATAGAGTGAAGGCTTGATTAGACCCGGATTTTCGCGGGCCATTGCAAAGGCTTGCTTCATAAATTGCCAGCCTAGCCCAATTCGTCCAAAAAAGCCGGGTTGTTCCTGCCGGTAGGCTACTACGGGCGGACGCTGCCAGTTAGCATTGGAAGTAGAAGCAGAATTATAAGCTTGTTCCTGATAGCTGTTATAGTTCTGCCCCTGATTTTGGGCTTGGGAGGAAGCGTTTTGGCTATCGCTAACGCTTTTTGAACGGGCGGCTACCAAAGAATCTGGTGAAACTGAAACTAAGGGATTGGCGGTTAATTGTTGGGCCAGCCAGCTTTCGGCTTGTGGTAAAGCCGGGTTAAGAGGATTGAGCAGGCGCACACGCTCGATTGCAATTTCCGCCTGGCTTAAATCATCAGAGGTAAAAGCGTACCAGAGTAAAACGTTGGGTTCTTCGGGATAAAGCGTAACCAATTGAGCTAAAATAGCTTGCGCCTCAGCCTTGCGTCCGGCATTAGCCAGCGCAACGGCTTGATTAAATTTCTCAAGTTCAGCACCTTGCATAAACTTAACTCCTGCTAGATTGTTGATTCGGTACTTGCACTACAGCCTTTAGTTTGCCTGCTACTACTTAGCTTGAAAGCTTTTTCAGAAGCTTCTTTTTCATAGTAGCACTATTCATTTGTCTTTACCAGACCTGCTATTAATGGTTTTGAGCTAAAGCTTGTGCTATAGCGCAAATTGGCTATCAACTAATGGTACTAAACGTTTATGCCACTTGACCGTTTTACTGGATACTGGCTCTGCCGATAAATTTATGGAACTTCACTAATTTTAGTGTGAAAACCTGACCCGTTTTGTGTGATACAAAGCATTGACCTGTTAGCTAAGGTTTATGCTAAAATTTACTATCTATTAAACAAGGCAGGAATTCTATTCCTGATTGTTCAGAGTCGAGGCAGAATTGAAAAATAGAATTTATTCTGCAAAATTAACAATTACAAGCTAAAAGGACAAATCAAGCAAATGATTTCAGGTAAAGTTTTCTCGCGATTTTTGTTGTTAATTGTTTTTATACAAATTGGACTACTTTTGGCAGCTTGTGGTGATACCGCTACCAGTGTGCCGTCAACCAGTGCCGTTTCTGCGGCTACTGCACAACCGACAACAGCGGCTACAACCGCTATTCCGGCGACAACCTCTGTTGCCGTTACAACGTCTGCTCCTGTTACAACGTCTGCCGCTACAACGGCTGTTCCCGCTACAACGGTTGCTACAACGCCCCCTACGACGACGCTTGCTCCAGCCACCACAATTTCTGTTTTAGAAGGTTCTAGCCCGGTTAATACGACCAGTCCCTCCGCTACGACAACTGCTCCGGCCACTCCAAAAGCAACGGTTGCTCCTGAAATTACTAAATCGTCGGTTGGAGGCAATTCTTTTAACGATTTGTCTGATTGGTGGAATGTTTGGCACGATGCCAGTAATACTAATTATAATCCGAATGAAAAAATACTAAACGCTTCTAATATTAATCTGGTTATCCGAAAATGGGCCAGAGACACTCTGTCTCCCTATGCCCTGGTTTGGAATAATTTTGTAATATCGCGTAACCGTTCGGGGCAGCTACAAGCTTACGAAATTGAAGCGGGTAAACCCGCCGCTACTTATGGGACATCCAAAGATGGGACATTTGCCATTCTTGGAACTGGTTTACTTTACACTACCGAAGAAGACGGGAATTTTCTGGCAGCTTATGATTTGTTGGGTGGTAGCCAGGCTTTTCGTACTAAAGCGGCGCAATCAAGTGCTGGTAGTCAGGTAAGTGTAGTGGTTCAGGCTAATAGTCTGGTCTTGACTGGCACATCTCGTGAGGGTGGCAATGCGTCAGCTTATAACGGGCAAGAAGGCAAGCTAAAATGGTCGGCCAAAACTTCTGAGCCGAGTTATGCCGGGACAAATTGGGTAGTAGCGGGTAATCTGGCAATTCTGAACTCAGTGCCGCAAGCAATCGCTTATGACATGAACACTGGCCGCGAGGTCTGGCGTAAGGATTTGGCAGCAGGTTTATCCAGGCAAATGCTGGCGGCGAACAATACGCTTGTAACTTACAAGACTAACGGTGGCGTTACTCCGGCAGAATTCAATGCTTACGATGCTCAAACGGGCAACTTGAAATGGAGCAAAACTTTTGATAACACCAGCAGTGGCGGCATTTTAGCCAGCAATGGTTCACAATTATTTCTTGAAACCAACAGTGAAACCAGTTCGGCGGTGTATGCGCTTGAGTTGGCGACTGGCAAAGAGCTATGGCGAAAATCTTTTCAGGGTTTAATACCCCGCGCGGCAACTTTAACCAACGATTTACTATTTTTCGCATCGGGTAGCAGTATTTACGCCGTACAAACCAGTGACGGCAAAACTCTTCAAAAGTTGGGAGTACAATGGGTAGTGGAGTACGTGACCCAAATAATTGTAAGTGAAGGTCAATTAGTAATAACTGGTAGCGATATTAAAAATAATTACACTACCTTTGTTTTAAGTTTGGGGTAAAGCTGTTTTATTGGGATGGGAGATTTAATGCTCCCGTCCTTAGTTTACATAACAAAAGTGTATTAGTAAATTCTGGATAAGTAAAAAGGGGTATAAAAGAAAAAAGCCGCAGCGGCCTATCTTCACAAAACCCTGCGGTATCACTATTGTCAGCGCTGAGACGTTTCACTTCCAGGTTCGGGATGGAACTGGGTGGGGCCATCTCGCTCTTGCCACGACTTTTTTCTTCTT
>JBBQGP010000123.1:0-16671 GCA_038323095.1 Chloroflexia bacterium
CCAAATACTGTCCCCCTGCGTGAAGATTTGATTTATTCCGCTGATTTGCTGGCTTATTTGTATCCCAGCCCTTTTCAGCCGCTTTGGGGTGGGGCTATGCGTGAGGCTATTAGGCCCTGGACGGCAACTTTAATCGAAAAAATAGTTTTTCCCGGCTACACGCTTTATGGGTTGGCTCTGCTCGGCTTAGGGCTGTACCTATGGCAAAACCGTAAAAGACTCGGCAAATTTTCTCCGAACCCGGAAACGTCAAAAATTGACCCAAAAGAGGAATGGAAGCCGGGCGCGTCTTTTTGGCTAGGTTTGGCTTTAGTTTTTGTGGTGCTATCTTTTGGGCGGAAGCTGCACATTAACGGGCTGGAAATTGGCCCAACCTTGCCCGCCGCCCTGATTTACAAATTGCCCATTCTAAATATTACCCGCGTTCCCTCGCGCTATGCCGTAATCGCCATTTTATCTTTTGGGATGCTGGCCGCCTGGGGGTTTAGCAAACTGAAAAAGTCGGAAAAAAGTTTCAGGTCTCAAGTATCAAGTATCAAGTTTCAATCATCGACAACCGACAACAAAGAAATTTTTACCGCAGAGGAAGAAAGTATCAAGTATAAACTATCAAGTAACAATTCGGAAATCGGAAGTATAAAGTCGGAATCACTCCCGGACAATTCTAATTCAATCGTCAATCGTCAATCGTCAATCGTCAATCCTATTAACTTGCAACTTGCAACTCGCAACTTCGTTCTCCCGCTGCTCCTTAGCCTTCTGCTAATTTTCGAGCTTTGGCCCGCGCCTTATCCTCTGGCGAATTACAGCGTGCCGGAATTTTACAAGAAATTGGGGTTGGACACAGATAAATATGCTATTTTGGACGTGCCGATGAACGTAGGGCGAGACTACCAGTATGTGACCGACTATTTGGAAGCTCAGATGGAGCATCATAAACCATTGTTGGGCGGCTATATTTCGCGCAACCCGATTTACCCGCCTTTTTATGGTGTACCTGTATTCTGGCAATTCGCCAATTTTGAGACTGGCCCGCGCCCTGATATTGTTCCTGCCCCAATAGATAATCTGGCGATTTTGCGTTATTTCAACGTTAAATATGTAATTGTTCATAAGGATTTGGTACGCGGCAAGCGGCAGGAAACGGCTTTGGGTTGGGCTTTCAAGCTTTTTCCGCAAGGCCCAGTTTATGATGCCGAAAATCTAGTGGTGTTTGAAGTGCCACAAAAAGGGCTAACCGAGCCGCTTTTCTTTACCAATGTGGTGCAAACCTCGTTTTATGAGGCTGAAAAAGGGCCGGACGGACGCTATAGTCGGTGGGCGCAAGGTTCGCAACCCAGCCTGGATTTTTGGAGTGACCGGACGCGTACTCTTGAAATCAGTTTCCCGATTTGGAGCTTTCGTGAGCCACATTCGGTAGATTTTGTCTTCAATGGAAAAAGCTTGCAACAAGCAAATGTCGGCGAAGAAACTCAAAATATTAGTCTCAAACTGGAGCTAAAGCCGGGCCGTAATCAATTGAATTTGCAGATTGGTGGGAAGGCTAATCGCCCTGCCGATTTTGCGCCTGGCAACGATACTCGCGCTCTGACAATAAACGTCGGTGAACTCAAATTGGTACTACTAGATTAACCAAAAAGTACCATCGTTTTCTCCTTTAATTGTTTTTATATTCTAGTGGCACAGCTTATGCCTTATTAAATAGCATAAAGACAAATAAAATAATGAGCGAAAGGGAAAGTTGCTCATTGAAATACAAGGAGAAACTGACAGATGGACAATTCGATTAATCCTAACGAACGTCGGGTTTACCGGGAGCGCGAAGTAGTGCAGTATGATGCAAACGGTGCGCCTATTCAAGCCCCCGCCAATTACGTTGACCCTAGCCCGGTAGTAGATGCTCGTGCGACCCACGCCGATTACGGGGATGCCCGCGTAGACAATTACCGCAAGGCTTATGTGGACGAGTATGGCAATGTGATGGAACGGGAAGAGCAGGTAGTGGACGATTCGTACACTCGCCGCCTGAACGTCCTTGACCGCACCAAGCAAATTATTTACTTCTTGACGGGTGCGCTGGAATTGTTGCTGGCTTTACGCTTCATTTTCCGGGCATTAGGGGCTGACCCGAACAACGGGATTGTCAACTTTATTTACAATTTGTCTAACCCGTTTGTGATTGCCTTTAATGGCATTTTCAGCGACCAGCGCATTACCACCAACAGTATCCTTGAAATTTCGACCCTGCTGGCGATGGCCCTGTATGCAATCCTGGCCTGGATTGTAATAGCCGCCCTGAACGCCTTCTTGACCCCCAATCCGAGTAGCCGTCAAGTCTTTACCAAGACCCGTCGTCGCCAATAGACTAAATCACAGGCTGTAATATCAGAAAGGGCAAAGCTTGCGAGCCAAGCCCTTTTTTGACTCAGAAAAAAATCTAACAGGGGCGGTAACACTGTCTTTTTTGGCACACAACTGGACACCGCTTATTCCGTCAACTTTTCCGCCTGATAAAGTTGCCAGCTTTGGTAAGGATGTGCCAATGAAACGACCTGGTCAGCCCGAAGAAGTTGCCAATAGTTATGTCTTTCTGGCTTCGGATGATTCGTCCTATGTTTCCGGCCAAATTTTGCACGTCAACGGCGGCGAGGTGGTAAACGGCTAGGTCAAGTAGTTAAATGTAACAGGGAAACTTTAGTTCCGAAATTGCAGGATTAGCAAAACTGGAATTAGAATTCCCTGCTGGCAGTAAGGCTGGCTGAACTGATAAAGTTCAGTCCTACTTTATTTAAGCTTGACTTCAAGTTCAGTAGTAGTTTCCATTACCAGGCGTAAACGTTTAACATTAAGTGTAGGAAAGCGATTTTTCAAACCAAACAAGTAATCACGCCAATCGAGTGGAGAACCAATGTAACTGGGCTTAAGACATAAGGACAATCGGTAGAATTCGTCTTTATTTTGCAGCCCTAGCCAAAAAACTAGCTGGTCAATGCTCAGTTTATTTTGGGTACGATATTTGTTTAACAAATGAGCCAATACGGGGTTATCCGTTTCGTTCGCGGCCTGTAGTGCGGCAAATTCTAACAGGCGGGCCTTTTCTTCAGTTTGCGGCATCACTTATACTCCTGTATATCCTCGACCCTTGCAACCCTTATTGTGATGTAACCCTACGACTTGTAGTATTAACTCATTTTAATGTTTTTTTACTAACCTCGCAATAGTTTTTCGATGTACGAAATGTTGCATTTTCCTTACTTTCACCTTACATTTTGCTGTTTTTCTAATTACTTATATAATATAGGGACAGTCAGCCGATAAATCAAGCCAAATTCAGTTTATAATAATTTAATCTACTTTTATTATAACATGCTCATAGGGTACTTCATGAATTCGAGGCTCTTTTATTTGTTTCGCCGCCTGATATTGCAAAAGCCTTTCCGGGAACGAAGAATTTAAAGCACCTACTGGAAATTAAAGCCAAATTTGGCTCACCAGAAGAAATTAACGATAGTCCAGAAACTGCGCCATCCAAAAGAATAAAAAAGCTTTTTGCTAATTACCAAAAGCCTTTACACGGCCTAATATATTGTCGGATATTGGGCTTGGGCAAATCCGAAAAGAATGTTCCCATTTAGATAGTTGGATTGCAAAACTGGAAAGCTTGAATGAGGCTGATAAGTAATTAGGGGGTTTCGACCAGGGTCGGGATAAATTGGGCCTGATAGTTGGTGATTTTCGCCCCAATACGGCTATAGCAACCACCCCATTTGTCGGCAATAATAAAGCTACCTACACAGGGGAAAGCTTCGATTATTTCGGCTTCATTTTGCTCGTTCAAAACCAGGTGCGGTAGCGAGGCAAGTTCTATCCGGCGTTGGGCCACAAAAGTACCCCACTGGCGGCATTGTAGCCATTCTTCGTGGCTTAGGGTCGCGCCGTTATAAACCTCTGCTCCTTCACGCCCGTAAAATTCTTTGATAATATAACCGCTATAATCGAAATTTTCGGGTAAATCCGCCAAAAGATGAGTTTCGGGCAAGTTTTGGGCAATCGTTGCCTGTTCTTCCTCGCTAAAGATTTGGCTATTGTTACGTTCTTGCCAAATCCAGGCCAAAACTGCTTTACTTTGGGCCAGAAAGCCACGCAAATTGTTCAAACATTTCAGGCTGCCGATAATATTAGCCTGAGTATAAGCCATAAAAATAGGCGCACGGGCGAATTTTTCGATTTGGTAAAGCCGCCAGATAGCGTCAATCGGTTGGTTCATGAGTAGCAAACTATCTCCGGCCATGCTCAAATTCAGCAAATCCCCCACCACACATTCTATCCCTTTTTGGCGCAAGCGGTTGGCGTAATACTCGACCTGCGCCAAATCCGCCAGATAACGGGCCTGCGTGATAAAGCCGACGCGGGGCGGCAAACGTGGCCCTTCCTCCTCCTCCACTCCATACGGTACAGGCGCGAACAAGGCTTCTTCATAAAATGCCTGTACTAAATCCTGCTCGATGTTAAGGTTAAGGCGGGCGACGGGGGCAAGTTTTGCTAGTTGCTTGAAAAGCCTTTCCTCCACCACTGTTACTTCCTGTGAGCCGCTAGGCGTATCGCTGTTGTATTCCAGTATTTGCCAGCCTTCTGAGGGGTTATGAGCAAAATCGAAGCGTCCGCAAAGAGTCAGGTAGCGGTTGGGCGGCTCGTAGCGCAAGGCATAATCAAGTAGTTCGGGCCAACCCAGACGGCGGTAAACTTCCGGGCCAGCTTCCACGATGGCGACCATTGCTTTGGTCATTATCCGGCCAAAGCTTTCGCTTACTTTTACCAGTTCTTGCAGTTCGGCTTCGGAAAGCACAATTGCATTATAGCCAATATACGGCTCACCCCCGACGTAGCTTTCGGTTAATTCGCCATAAAGCGCGGCCCAGTCGTTCAGGGCGGTTACTCGTGCGGCAAATTGCTTTTTGTAATGCTTTTTAATTTCATTCGCCAGTGAACGCATAATATTTTTCCAGTTGTAACAATTCAAGCATTTTATCAGTTATTATCTTTAGTAACGAGCTAAACTCAATTTCTGTCTAAAGTTGAAAGAGGCTAAAGAAAGACGAAAATTTTATGTCTATGGATTACATTTTGACTGGCGTTACATTTGTTATTCCTAGTCTCCTGCTTGGTGCGCTAATTGGGCTACTAATAGCCGGATTAACGCAAACCGTTTTCTTCAAAAATCTGCCACAAACGCTCGCCTCCCTAATCCTCACTCTTGCATTGGCCTTGATTTTTGCGCGGGTAATATGGAGAACCAACGATTTTTTCGGTTGGGGCTTATGCATTATTCCGCCTTTACTGGCCGGAGCGACGTTTCCTACCTATTGGAAAAAGGGCTACCGTTTTGACCTGATTTTCGTGTTTGTTCTGCAAGCAGTTTTTGGAGCATTAGCAATTAGCCAATTTGTAAACCGAATGGATGGACTAGGGTATAGTATCTCCTATTGGCACGCCCAATTACGCTATAACCCTTATGCTGTTGATAAGGTGCTGGAAAACTTTGATGCAGAAATTGATACAGTTATTGTTTATTTAGTTGTTGCCTCGTGTCTGCTATTTATACCATATCTGTTCTTGCCCTTGTTGGGCCACCTCAAAAAAGCTTGTAGGGCGAGAGTACAGGAATTGGCGAATTCTTAAGCATTAAGGGTAAGCTGGAAAATATCGAAACCAGCTTTGGAAGCTTTTTCGTAATAAGTAGCGGTATCGTCGGGCATATCGTCACCCGCCCTGCGTAAATCTATCAAAGCCGAAACTCCGATTTTTCGCAAATCGGGTAGGGTCGGTAAAAGCCCATAAGCCCGATAGCGGTTATCAAAAGTTTCGGCCAGCTTCAAAGGCGGTATTTCCTGCGCTCGTTCCCGTTCCAGAAGAAAAGCGTAACCCCGCCCGATTTGCTCCGGCTTGAGCCTTGACCCGTATTGCAGCACCGCTTCGGCAGCTTCCGACCCGTCCAGTACCGCGCCGGGTCGCCATAATCCGCCAAATAGCAGGACAGGATTAATACCCGCGCCTTGCAAATAAAAGCCCAACCCCGCCGAAATTGCGCCCGGTAAATCTATAATCAAAATCGCTTCCCCGCTTCGGACAGCTTCCCCTTCCAAAGTTTGCAAAAAGTTTTCGGCTAATTCCCGGCAAGCTTCATCATAAAAAAGGGGTTGGGCAGCTGGTGTACTAAAAATCGCCAGCGACGAAAAAGCTGCGGCAGGTAATAGCCAGCTAAAATCTGACCCTGCCGCACCTCGCCAACGCCGGAATAATTGAGTCGGACGAAAAGTTTTTTGATTTTCGAGGTGGGGCAAATCCTGCGCCTTCATGATAGCCTAGCTGCTTGCGCTACTGCCGCCATAATAACCGCCACCGTAGCGGCTGCCACTGTAATAATAGCCCCCGGTGGTGCGGCTGCGGCAATATGTGCCGGAGTTATCGCTGGGCCGGGCGGCGGTAAAGCCGGAAGATGCGGGCGGAGTTGGCGGCGTGCTTTGGGGAACACAATCATCGCTACTGGTATCTCCGCACGCGCCCAAAAGCAAAGTGCCGCTCAATAAAGAAGTGACCACCAATCGTCCGCTATATTTTTTCAGGCGGGCTAAAGGACTATTATCATTAACAACATTATTCTCTGCTGGAATTACTGAAGAAATATCTTCACCCTGGGATAGAGTTGACATAACTTTGCCTTCTAACTTGCTTAATGCCCTAACCACTGTACAAATGCCAAACAACTACCTTTTGACATACTATTATATACGATATATAGCCGAAAAAGATACAACCTAAATCACATTCTCAAAAGTGGTAGGCCCTAAGTTACCGCCAGAGGCGGACGGTGTTGTCTTCAGAAGCGGTAGCCAAAATTTTGCCGTCGGGCGACCAGTTTATTTTTGTAATAGCTTTGGTATTAAATAGCCTTGAACTGCTCAAAGGGTTCTTTGCAATTGTTACAGGTGTAAATCGAACGACACAAAGTGCTGCCAAAGTTATTTTGAAGGCGGGTATTGCGACTATTGCAACGCGGGCAACGGGCTATATCCAGCAAAATTATATTCAAATCTCCGTCGTGCTTCAAGGGTGGGGCAAGGCCAAACGCCTTTAGTTTGAGGCGGGCTTCCTCACTAATCCAATCGCTTGTCCAGGCTGGCGCAATTTGGGTTTTCACCTGAACCTGGGTTGCGCCCTGCCCCTTGAGCGAACGTACAATATCTTCCTGCATCACGCGCATAGCCGGACAACCCGCGAAAGTTGGCGTAATCGTCACCGTAACAGCCTCGCCCTCAACTTCTACTTCGCGCACAATCCCCATTTCTACCAGTGACACAACAGGAATTTCCGGGTCACTGATGGTTTGAAGGATTTGCCAGATTTGGGCTTTGTCCATTGTTTTTGTCTTTCTCTATTTTTTGCCTTACCCGGTAAGGCGATTACCAGTCTGCTTCGGGGTCGAGCCGGAACACTTTTTGTAAATCATTCAAAAGCTGGTTCAGGTGCAGGCTGTGTTCGGCGCGACTGCTAAATCGATTAGAAACTTCAGGTAAATCAAGCTGACCTGTCGAAAGCAGCGGCAAAACCAGTTTTTGCCAATCGTTTTGCAAAATGGCTGGGTCGGGGATAATTCCGGCCTCCACTAAACTTGCTTCACCGGGCGCAAGCGCAAATAGCTGCCCGATATAGGGCCATTGCTGGTTCAGGGCAGCTTGCATCCTCTGGTAGCTTTCGTCCGTACCAAGAGCCAACCGCTTGACCCACGCACTACTGTGCTTGTAATGATAAAGTTCCTCGCGGTGAATCTTGGCGGCAATATCGGCAATATTTTGATGCTGGCTTTTTTCCAGATGGCTCATCAAAACGTGTTCGTAAGCATCCATAAAATATTGGCGGAGCATGGTAAAAGCCCAATCGCCCTTCGGCAATTCAACCAGTTGCACATTGCGCCATTGGTTAGCCTCGCGCTGATATACCAGTCTATCAGGGTAATCCTCGTTCTCGCTTTTGAGCTGCATTAGGAGGTTATACCAGAGGGTAGCGTGTCCCAATTCATCCTGTGCGATGTTTGCCAGGGCAATATCCTCTTCCAAAATCGGGGCGTGTCCCGTCCATTCGCTATCCCGATGCGCCAGAATTAATTGGTCGTCGGCGGTAGCCAGTAGCCAGTCATTCAAAATTTGGGTTGTGTTTAGCGTCGCTATCATTTGGACACCTCGTTTTTGGTTTGGGCTTGCGGCTGGCTCATCTGTTGGGCGATTTGCAAGCGTTCGTCCCGTCGTTTGCGCGTCACTTTGCCATAATATGATTGCTGGCGGTAAACTTTTTCCAGAGCAGGAGCAAACCAGCTATCTTCTACGCCCGGTTCACTGGCGGCAACTACTTCCGCCGGGCAAATCCACCAAACCCATACTTCCGCTTGACTAAATCGGTCAAGGGCCAGCGCAAGAGCCTGACGAGGCGAAGCCGCCTGTACTCCGCCAACGTAATTTACAAAAGTCATCGTCCGCTTTTGCGAAACTTTTTGAAACACGTAATAATTTTGAAGCAATTCGGAACTGGCAAGCATCCGGGCTTCGGCGATTTTCTGCTGAATTTGAGCATTACCTAATTCTTCGGCGGTTACTTTCAGGATAGCCCGTTCCGGCGCAACCCACAAGCTATGGCAATTGGGTCGTCGCCCATAGACATCGCGGGCGTTCAACAGAGCCATTTCTCCGTCGGAGGCGTGAACCGTCCCGACATTTTGGTAAGGCTGGTTGGGGGCATCCTGCTTGAAAACCTCAAAACGCGGCCATTGCGTATCCATCGGCGATTTTCCCCTCTTTTTCAGCGTAAGCCACCATTGCTTCCCGCACCCATTGCCCCTCGCTATGGGCTTTCTGGCGGGTTGCCAAACGTTCCTTGTTCATTGGGCCATTGCCCTTGACCACCTGCCAGAAATGTTCCCAGTCAATCGGGCCATGCAGCCATTTGCCGGACTCACTATCGAAGCGCAATTCGAGGTCGGGTATAGTCAGGCCACAGCCGATAAGTTCAGGAGCAGTTTCAGCAATAAATTCTTGCCGAACTTCGTCGTTAGTTTTAGTTTTAATCCCCCAGCGAATTAGCTGGCCGGTATTGGGTGAATCGGCATCGTGTGGGCCAAGCATCATGAGGGTCGGCCACCACCAGCGATTAAGGGCATCTTGAGCCATATCGTGCTGCACCTGACTACCTTGAGCGTAATGGGTAATCATTTCTTTACCCTGCCGGTGATGAAAAGTTTCTTCGGAACAAATCCGCACCATCGCCCGCGAGTACGGCCCATAGCTGCACCGGGCCAGCATAGTTTGATTGCGAATCGCCGCGCCATCCACCAGCCAGCCAATCATCCCGACATCGGCCCAATTCAGGGTCGGATAGTTAAAAATACTGGAATATTTGGCTCGGCCTTCCAGCAAAGCCGCTACCAGTTCTTCCCGCGCAACTCCCAGCGTCTCGGCGGCATGATACAAATACTGGCCGTGTCCGGCTTCATCCTGGACTTTGGCGATTAGCACCATTTTGCGGCGCAAGTTCGGCGCATGGGTAATCCACGCCCCTTCGGGTAGCATCCCAACCACTTCGCTATGAGCGTGCTGTGAAATCATCCGAATTAGTTGTTTACGGTAAGCCTCCGGCATCCAATCACCCGCCTCAATTTTCTCGCCTCGCGCAATCCGAGCCTCAAACTCGGCCATTCTCTGCGAATACTCCGGGTTATTCTCCTGAGTGTTCACGCGGCTTTCACTTTCAAGAATCATCGTTAATCCTCCCTTCAAACCCAATAATCGCCTCATTGCGAGGGCTAAAGCTGCGCCAGATTATGTTATAAAAATGCTCGGCCAAGCTGTCGGCATCCAGCAACCCGCCCGGTTGATACCATTGGTAAATCCAGTTCAAAAGCGAAAGTACCGCGATGCTCGCCAAGCGTTCGTCCTCTACCTGAAAAACCCCTCCGGCAACTCCGGCCCGGATAATCTGGCGGAAAGCTTGCTCGTATTCGTTGCGATGGCTTTTGAGCAATTCCAAATGTTCCGCGTCCAGATGCCGCCATTCGTGGTGGTAAACTACGGCTTTGGCCGGACTTTGAACGACAATTGCCACGTGACGGCGCATCAGTTCGCGTAACTGAATTTGCGGCTCTGCCCCCGACGCTAATACTTCGTTGGCTGCCGCCCGGAATTGTTCGCTGGCTTCGAGTACAATCGTGTAAAGCAATTCGTACTTGCCACTAATATGCCCGTACAGGCTACCGCCCTCCAAATCCAGAACCGCCGCAATCTCGCGTACCGTCGTAGCATGGTAGCCGCGCTGACTAAAAAGCTGCTCTGCTGCTCTGGTAATTTGGTTTTTACGTATTCCTTGCTCATTCATAGCTTTGTTTCCTGATTTAACACCCGCCAGAAATAATCAAGAGCAATTCCCAACGTCAATCGCTTTTTCTAACTAACGCTTGTTAGATTTATAGCACAAACTCTTACGCCTGTCAAGAAAAATTCTTTTTGTTCAAAAAAATATTCAATCAGTTTTGGTGTTGAAAGGTTTGAGTAGAATCGGTACTAAAAATTTCTCCTAGATATAGCCTGCTACTTTATATAGATTAGCTTTTCACGAGCTAAGATTGCATAAAGCTAAGTGTAGATGTTAAACTATAAGAGTGAAGAGTTTTTGTTAGGAAATTCATGACCCATTGGATAAATTGCATCTACTCAGCTGTGAGGGTTGTTTGACGCTACCAACTATAAAGGAATATTTTGTAGGTACTATTATACCGGGAGAAGGTCTTGGATCAACTCAAGGGGCGTTATTAGTAACAGTGCAAAAGGAGCGGTTTCAGGTAGTAATAAAACCCCGCTATAAACCTGGCGGGTTACGAATAGGTCTAAATGAGCTAATCGCAAGTTTGTTAGGTAGAATGATAGATGCACCAGTTTTAGAGCCTTTATTTGTTACTCTTCTTGATGCTCAAATCAAGGGAGCAAATCTGCAAACCCAAATTCCATTATCGGGACGATGTTTTGGCACCAAATATATAAGCGGAACAATAGATGGTGATGCTTTAAGTAATAATGATAATAAATTGAGGAGGGTGAACAATCCTGAGCAAGCTATTCCAATTTTACTGTTAGACGCTTGGGTTAATGGCCGGGATCATCTTTATAACCGCAATCTTCTTTTCGCCCCCGATCTTAAACAAATTAGCCGTCGTAATCCAATCGTACAAATGTATAGTATTGACTATGGGTTAGCCTTCACTGCTTATAATAGCCCTGATACTATTTGGGGTAGTGAGTGGACTATTAAATCACTTGGGATAGCAAAAAATAACGGTATTGCCATTGACCCTTCAGCGGAAATATTAATTAAATTATTTGGAAAGCATCGAAGTAAACTAAATAATTATTTGGAAAAGGTCGAGATTATTAAAAAAGAGGATTTAGTTGATATAATGAGTTTGCTTCCTGTAGAATGGGGTACAACTGAGGCCGAAAAAGATGCACTTGTACGATTTCTGCTAGTTCGGCAAAAGCTTTTGCGACCTTTCTTCGAGGATTTTTAATTCTTAAGCCTTTAAGTTATAAAGGTTACTACGCAACAGGTTTGAAAGAGTGCTCAATATGACTAATTTGCTGGAAACAATGAAAGAAGTCAAGAAATACCGCTTTTCATTAGTTCGCTATGTTCCTGATAAACTTCGTGGTGAATATATTAATGTAGGAGTTATAATTTATTTACCAGAAGATGATCAGATAAGCTTTCGGCTAATCGAAGACTATTCCAGATTACGTTGTTTTGATCCTTACTTTTCCAAATCTGATCTAGACGGCTTCAGGAAAACGATTGAAAAGCGGCTCAACACGCCCTTCGCCATAGATCGCTTTTCAGTGGAGCAGCGTCATTTGCCGTTCCCCGCCAATGGGCTTGTTACCAAGCGATCACCAAATTTTTTGGAACTATTACAACTTACTTTATCCGGCAAGTTTCAGCTTACTGCTCCAGATAACGGCGTGGCGGTCAGTTCGGATGAACTCTTAACCCAATTATACGAAGTCTTTGCACAGCCTGCTTCTGAACGATTGGCCGATCAAAATCAATTATTAAAATTGAAATCAGCCTCATATCAAAGAAAAGTCTTGCAGAGGCGGGTTCGGGCAGCTTTAAAACAAGAAGGCTTATTAGGAAGTCTGTTTAAGGAGAATGTAATAGTACCTGGGACAGACGAAAAACATGGTTTCAGCTTCGGGTCATTAAATGGTACCGCAAATTTGATCCAAGTGGAATCTTTATCTTATAAGACTGCAAGACAAAAACAGAAAGTGGCTGAAAGCCTCATAGGTAAAATTGATCTAGTTTGGAAGAAAAGTAAATACGGGCCGGAACGAACACAATACCAAGTTCTAATCGAAACGCCGATACAAAATAGTGACTTAGATTTTGCTGCCACCCAAGATGCTTTGAGATTACTGCAAGGTTATGAGGGAATTACTACCGTCATTAATCCTACCGAACCCGTTATTGAGAATATGGTTAGGCAATTGCTTTATAAGTTCCATCGGTAGCCAGTTTTTTCTAACAAATAAAAATAGTGTCCCATTACTTAAAACAATGGGACACTATTTTTGAATTAAACCTCTACAACTTTATAAGTTGTGGGTTAATAAAACTAAATATCGAGGTTCTTGACACTCTTGGCATGAGTGGTGATGAATTGCTTGCGCGGTGGGACGGCATCACCCATGAGCATCTGGAAAGTCTCGTCGGCCTTTGCTGCATCTTCAATATTTACCTGTAGCAAGGTGCGATGCTGCGGATCCATAGTTGTTTCCCACAACTGGTCAGGGTTCATTTCTCCCAAACCTTTGTAACGCTGGATGTTAATGTTATCCTTGTTCATCCGCTTTATCACTTCGTCCCGTTCGTTATCGCTATAGGCGTACACTTTTTCTTTGCCATGTGCCAGTCGGTAAAGCGGCGGTTGAGCGATATAAAGATAGCCATCGGCAATTAGCGGCTTCATATTGCGGAAGAAAAAGGTCAAAAGTAAAGTGCGAATATGGCTGCCGTCCACGTCGGCATCGGTCATAATAATGGCTCGATGGTAGCGCAAACGCGCAGTGTCAAAACTGTCGCCCAGACCAGCACCCAAAGCGGTAATCAAAGCCTTAATTTCGCCGCTATTAAGCATCTTGTCCAGGCTGGCCCGTTCTACGTTCAAAATCTTACCGCGCAAAGGCAAAATTGCCTGAAAACGGCGGTCACGCCCCTGTTTGGCTGAACCACCCGCGCTATCACCTTCTACAATAAAGATTTCGCTGCGTTCCGGGTTGCGTTCGCTGCAATCGGCCAACTTGCCCGGTAAAGTCATGCCATCAAAGGCACTTTTGCGAAGAATAGTATCTTTGAGTTTGGTTTGCTGCTCCCGAATACGTTGAGCCAGCATACATTTTTCGACTATGCGCCGGGCATCGTTCGGGTTTTCCTCCAGCCAGGTAGTCAGGGCATCGCCCAAAGCCGATTCAACCGCTCCCTTAACGTTAGCGTTGCCGAGCTTGGCTTTGGTTTGACCTTCAAACTGGGGGTCGGTCAATTTTACGCTAATAATCGCGGTAAGCCCTTGCCGAATGTCATCGCCCGTCAGATTTTCTTCTTTTTCCTTGAGCAAGGTGTTTTTGCGCGCATAGTTGTTAATTGTCCGGGTCATTGCGGTACGAAAGCCGGTAATATGGGTACCGCCATCGGGCGTATTAATATTGTTAGCGAAAGCGTGAATCGAATCGTTGTAGCCATCGGTATATTGGAAAGCTACTTCCACTTCTACACCGTCCACGCTGCGTTGCACATAAAAAGGTTTTTGCTGAACCAGTCCCCGGTTTTTGTTCATATGGCGGACGAAGCTTTGTACCCCGCCTTCAAAATAGAAGGTTAATTCTTTATCAACCCGTTCGTCATTAACCTTGATGCGTAACCCTCTGGTCAAAAAGCAGGTTTCGCGAAAACGCTGGGCTACCGTTTCAAAACTGTAGCTCAAGGTATCGAAAATAGTATCGTCGGCCAGCCAGCGCGTGCGAGTACCCCGTGACCATTCGGCTTCTTCTTCCGAGCTGGTTTCCCGTGTCTCCATATCGCCAGCCGGGATGCCCCGGTGAAATTCCTGGAAATAGGTTTTACCATCGCGCCGAACTTCTACCTGTAACCAGGTCGAAAGAGCATTTACTACCGAAGCCCCAACTCCGTGCAAACCACCCGAAACCTTGTAGCCGCCGCCGCCAAACTTACCGCCAGCGTGCAGCACGGTCATTACAATTTCGAGGGCGGGACGGTGCTTGGTGGGGTGCATATCAGTGGGAATACCGCGCCCGTCATCCGTAACCGTAACAATATTGTCCTTGTCAATTACTACATCTATGTTGTGGGCGTATCCGGCTAAAGCTTCGTCAACACTGTTATCTACAATTTCCCACATAAGGTGATGCAAACCGCGATAGTCGGTACTACCAATGTACATACCAGGGCGAGTACGAACCGGCTCCAGCCCTTCAAGTACCTGAATATTACTGGCATCATAACTACTTACAAGGGGGGTAATTTGATTTGTCACGGACAGCTTCCTCCATTAAACTTTTGTTCATTAACCTTATCAATTATAGCACATTTTTTTCAGTTTTGCACGTCTTGACAACAATTTCACAAAGTGCTACAATTCTTGTTAGAAACGTTCAGAAAATTCTGAACGTTGAAAACTTAAAAAAGAACTAATGCGCCCGGACGGAGTGGATAATGCTCGAAAGTAGACTTTACCGCGAGAAACGCCGCGACACCAAAGAAAATCAATCCCCGGAAGTGGAAATGGACGAACTCATTAAAGAGTTTATCAATAATTTGGGGCGGGTTGCCAATTTCTTCGGCTTTAACCGATTGATGGGCCAGATTTACGCTGTTTTGTTCCTCAGTCCTGAACCCCTGACCCTGGATGATATGGTCAGGAAGCTGGACAGCAGCAAAGGCAACGTTTCTATAAATATTCGCGCTCTGGAACGCTGGGGCCTGGTGCGCCAGATTTATAAATGGGCTGACCGCAAAAATTATTACGAAGCTGAGACCGATATTTGGAAGGCCGTTAGCAATATTTTGCAGGAACGCGAACGCAAGGAATCCCAGCAAATGATTGAATCGCTCGACCAGGGCGTTTTAAGAATGGAAGAATTGGGCAAAAGTGTCGAAGGTGAAGTGGCAGCCAGTGCCGAATTTTATCTGGAACGCATGCAAATGCTGCGCCGCTTGTTCCAGTTTGGCGACCAGCTTTTAGATATGATGGTACGCGGAGGCGAGGTCAACTTTGGGCAGGCCAGCCAAATGGTACAGTCTGTTCCAAAAGTCCGCGAAACTGGAATTGACCCGTCAGCACGCCTGGAAAAAGATTTATAAAGTAGTAGGGCAAGATTTTTGAGTGGGTATAGCCCGCTCCGGCCAATTAATTCAAAAATGAATTTAGTAGAAACGGGTGGAATAATGAATTCTACACAGATTATAGAGCAAAAAAGCACCCTCAAGCCGGTGGAAGATGAAGTTAAGGAAGTTAGCGAGTTACTAAGTGATGCTGCCTCGCTTAATTTCCCGATGCTCAAGCCCCTGCTTAAAGCCATAATTGAGGCAGGCGGCAAACGTCTGCGCCCTACCATGACTTTACTCGCGGCGCGTATTGCCGGACAAATTGAAGACGTTGAGCCTAACAAGCTTTTACAGGTGGCGGCGGCAGTCGAAATGCTGCATACTGCTACCCTGGTTCACGACGATACGATTGACGAAGCCTTGATGCGGCGTGGCTTCCCGACCCTTAACTCGACCTTGAGCGGTGGTACGGTTATCTTGGTCGGCGATTATTTGTTTGCTCAATCTGCTATTTTAATTACCCGCCCCGGCAACCCGCGCATTGTTCAAGTTTTCGCCGAATGTCTGGCGACGATTTGTGACGGTGAATTGACCCAGCTTTTCAGCAAGCATAACTGGAATCAAAGCAAGGAAGAATATTACAAGCGGATTTACAGCAAAACCGCGGCTCTTTTTGCGACGGCTTGCGAACTTGGCGCGATTGCCGGAAACGGTAGCGAAGCCTTGATTGCCAAGATGCGCCGCTTTGGACATTTGCTTGGTATGGGCTTTCAAATTATTGACGATATTATTGATTTCCAGCCTAGCGAAATTACTGGCAAAGCTACCGGCGGCGACTTGCGGCAGGGTATTGTAACTTTGCCGACAATGTACTTCTTTGAAAAGGGCAAACCCGAAGACGTGGAATTCGTCAAAAATCTGGTAGAAAGCAAAGAACCGACGGATGAAGAAATCAAGCGGGCAGTAGAACTAATCCGGGCCAGTGGTGCATTTGATGCCGCTTATGAAGAAGCCCGTGACTTTGTTGTTCGAGCCAAAGAATTACTTGACGACGTAGCTGATAGTGATTCTAAAGAACGTCTGCTCCAAATCGCCGAATACAGCCTTGCTCGCGAAATATAATAAACTTTAAAATACAAAAACCGCCTTCACCGTGAAGGCTGTTTTTGTATTTGTAAACGGCTACTCTCCCAGTCCCAATAATTTAAGCTCAAAGTAACTATTCAGATGTAGGAG
>JBBQGP010000124.1:0-16430 GCA_038323095.1 Chloroflexia bacterium
AATATTCTTGCGCCTTATTATGCCCTTTTTTCCCCCCAAATTTTGTGGAATGGCAAATGGGGTTGGCCTTCCAACGGGCCGCTTTCTACCGACTTTGGTGAAAAACGTAGCTACAATAACCGTGCGCCCGACCCGAATTACTTTCATGCCGGCCTCGATATTGCGGTAGGCGAGGGTGTGCCAGTGGTTGCGCCCGCCGCCGGAAAAGTAGTCTATACCGGAGAATTAAAGGCACGCGGCAATACCGTCACAGTTGACCATGGGGCTGGTGTTATCAGCCTTTATTTTCATCTTTTGACTATTAATGCTAAAGTCGGGCAGGAAGTAAAACCGGGCGATTTGCTGGGCCGGGTCGGTACAACAGGCCGCAGCGATGGCCCGCATTTGCATTGGGAAGTACGGGTCAATGGTGTTCCCACCGACCCCCGCACTTTCCAAAAGTTAGACCTCTCAAACTAAGTAACAAGTAACAAGTCGGAAGTTTGAAGTATGACGTCGGAAACAAGTAACAAGTATCAAGTATCAAGGAAATGCCTCATGCCTTGTAGGATGCTGCTCTGCCAGTTGACTGTACCCGAACCTCTATTGGTCGAGCCACATCCTACAACCCTTCTCGCAACTCGCAACTCATTTCTTCCCGACAACCGACAACCCCTTGATACTTGTTACTTGTTACTAATATTCCCCCTATATTCCCCGTTCCGAAATATTACTCGGCTTTTTCTATGCTATCATCTAATTGTAAGAGCTTACAGAAGTTGGATAAATGATAGAAAAAGTTTATGCAACTACTAACATATATCAGATGGAACAGATATTAGGGAGGGTTTGAGCTGTGGAACAAAAACCAAAAGACGAATTTATTACTCAGGTATTATCAACCATTGAAGAAGCCGAAGTTTTGACAATTTTCTTTCCGAACCTGGCGAAGGCTTTAGTTGTGGATGTACGCCGCAGTTTTGAAGAAGGCCCAATGGTTCGGGTAGTCAATCAAGTTAATTCGATGGAAGAGCGCATGACTAATATCGAGAAAATGCGTCCCGCTTTGGGCCGTGTCCGCAGCATCGCTGGTATCCCCTGGACTAAATCGGTTCGGACTTTACGCGACAACCAAATTATTGACCGCTTGCAAGACCGCCTGGTACACGCTGGTATGACCAGCTTTGAAGCGGCTCAAGCTTGCAGCGACGCTTTCGGTAAGCTCAAGGAAGTAGAACACGCTCAGTGGGTTGACCTTATCAAGGGTCAAAGCCCGCTTTACAAAGACATTTGGGTCTATTCCTCCCAACTTTCCTAAACAATCCTTACCCCGCAGGCCCGGCCACAACAGCCGAGGGTTTCCGAACTATTGACCTGCCAACCCTTCTGTTTCATCGCTGATTGCAGCATCCGATTGGGTGCTGCATTTTTTTCTTTCGTTTATTTCGATTATTGCAGTTATATCATTTTAATGCTATTATTAATCAGCGAGAAAGGAGGATGTAAGGTGAGAAGTGTAATAGAACGTGAACCTATCGGTGCATCTGAATTTGAGCAACCGTCCTTAGACAAGATTGAAAAGGCTCTTAGAAATTCCTCAAATACGGCAAATAGGCGTGCCAAACTAATCACCCCAGAAGGGGAAGCAATAGAGTTACCTGACTCTGTTTTTCGTCTTCTTATATTGCTGGTATTTCATTTAGCTCATGGTCGTGCGGTGAATGTGATGCCCGTCAATAAAGAAATGACTACTCAAGAGGCGGCTGATATTCTAAATGTATCAAGACCTTATCTAGTATCGTTACTCGAAAAGGGTGAGATAAGCTTTAAGAAGGTAGGTACTCATAGAAGAATTAAATTTGAAGACCTTATGAGTTATAAAAGGAAGAGAGATGCTAAAAGGGAAAAGGGGTTAGCTGAATTAACTCAATTAAGCCAAGAAATCGGAGTGTATGATTAAAGGCAATGTCTTCTTTTGGCGTAGTTTTAGATGCTAATGTCCTGTTTAATGCCTCAATAAGAGACATATTATTGAGAAATGCCGCATCCAACCTTTATCAATTGAATTGGACAGAACAAATCTTGGAGGAAGTACGTCGTAATTTGGTACTGAAAAGGAAAGCAACTGAGGCGGGTGCAGAACGCCTTATAAGGAAAATGAAGGAAGAGTTTCCTGAAGCAATGGTAGGCGTTAAATACAAAAGACTTATAAAGTCTATGCAAAACGATAGAAATGATAGACATGTTTTAGCCGCTGCTGTTGCTAGTAATTCGCAGGTAATTGTTACTTTTAATCTTAGGCATTTTCAGGCTAAAGCACTTGAACCATTTAATATTGAAGCTCAATCTTCTGACCCATTTTTATTGCACCAATTATATTTAGAGCAACAATTAATCATAACTAATATTTTAAAGCAGGCGAGTGAACTTAGAAAAACTGCAATGACTTTAGAACAATTACTACAGACCCTTAGTGTTCACGCGCCTAATTTTTCAGCTAAAATTTCAGAGATAATTATATCAGGAAACTAAAAAACCACCCAAGCGGATGGTTTTTCTTGGTTTCCTAGTTGTTGCGCTGCCAGTCTATGTAAAAATTGTAACCTTTTGTTGGCCCCCAACCCTTAAAGCAATACATGGGAGTATGCACTCCTAAAAACTTTGCTTTGGATAGGCTGATTTGTACTGAGTTAGTATTTACTGCTGAAAGTAATCACACAGCGTCCGATTTTCCCCCTTACTAATTATTAGTTGAATAAAGTACCTTTGCGTTAGGTTGTATCCTGTTAAGCTGGTCTGACTTGTGCTAAACTCAAAGCTGGGAAATGCTACGTTTAGATAATTGGCAAAGTTTTATTCGGTAATCATTCGCTTCTAATTTTTAGATAAGGCAAAGCAAAAATGTTTAGATTATGGCTATCGCTGGCAGTGCTGTTTTTAGCTCAAAGTGTAGCTGAACCGCAATTAGAGAGCCAAACTGAAACTAAAGAACCTTTTTTGTACGAAATCGAGAATTTGCCCGAAGAAAATCTGCCTGAATTTATATTTGCTTCTACCGAACCTCACCCTCAAAACCAAATGGAAGCTTGGCATGAAATCTACCTAACCGATTTTACGTCCTCCAAGTAAAACTTTTTTAGAACCCCTGAGCATAATTCTTGCAATCCCAGATAGCTTATTATGGCTTACCTGGGCTGCTTTAGAAACCCTTGAAACTACCCGGTCTACTTGATGTTACAACTATTGACAAGCCAAAGAATAAATAGTATATTTGCCTTATCAAAGATTGCGCGAGCAAGAGTTGACCATAATAAGGGGAATTTAAAGGGCTAGAAATGAAAAAAGAAAAAACTTTAACGAAAACCGAACAAACTATGACGAATTCAAGCGAAACGGAAGCATCAAACTTGCTAAAGAATTGTCGTCAGCCATTGATTCATCGACTGGCTCGGACACTTTGGGCCTTAAAACCAGCTTACGAAAAAGAATTGGGAGTAAGCGGGCCGGGCTTTTTAATTTTGTCGCTATTGAGCCAACAAGATGGTTTAACCCAAAATGATTTAACCAGCCTGGTACGGGTGGATGCCAGTATTATTACCCGGATGGTTAAGCATTTGGAACACGAATTAGGTTGGATAACCCGCGAACGCGACGCGCAGGACAATCGCCTGATGCGAGTTTTTTTGACTAAGGAGGGCCGCCAGCAAATGCAAGGGCTGGACGAAAAAGAAGCAGTTTTGGAGCAAAGACTTACCCACAAATTAACTCAGGCTGAATTGGTTGAACTAGACCGAATGTTAAGTATACTCGAAGAAACGGCTCGAAACGAATACGAGGGGCAGAAACCAAATTAGGCAAACTTTTATTTAAAAATAGTTGAAAGGAACAGAATGAAAAGCATTCCCTACAAATATGCTGTATCTTTAACGGCAGCATTGGGTCTGTTTATGGCAGTGCTGGATAATACAATTGTGAACGTCTCGCTTACTGCTATGCAGAAAGCTTTTGATACCAATATTAATTCGATTCAATGGGTTATTACTGGCTACTTTTTGGCACAGGCGGCGGTTATTCCAGCGGCAGGCTATTTCAGCAACCGGCTTGGCCTCAAGCGCATGTTTATGTTTGCGCTGGTGATTTTTACTGTAGGCAGTTTTTTGTGTGGTATTTCGCCAATTTTTGCTGGAACGGGTGGCGATGGCTGGTTAATTGCCTTCCGGGTATTGCAGGGTATCGGCGGCGGTATGCTGTTCCCTCTGGCGACCTCCATTTCGTTTGGAGCGTTTCCTCCGGCAGAACGGGCGGCAAGCTCGGCGGTAGTAGCTATTCCCGTCTTGTTAGCTCCGACGCTTGGCCCAACGGTGGGGGGGTTTATTGTAGATACGCTTGGCTGGGAATGGATTTTCTTTATCAATATCCCGGTAGGGATTCTGGCTCTATTCCTGATTTATCGAATTATGAAGCCAGATAATAGCGAAGCTCCGGCAGGTGCGCCCGGTGGTCGGCCTGCTGTCGCCGCAACTCAGGGACAACCTGGCAAGCGACCCGGTTTTGATTACATTGGCTTGCTGCTTTCAATGCTAGGCGTAGTATTATTGGTCTACGCTTTTACGATTGTGAGTGAAACTGACCCCGCTACAATTTCGGCGACTAACCCGCGTGGTAGCATCTATGGTTGGGGTTACTGGCAGGTCTGGTCTTTTATGGGAGCAGGGCTTTTGCTGCTGCTAATTTTTGGCTATTATGCCACTCGTATTTCAAAAGACCCGGTAGTCGATTTAAACCTGTTCCGCACCGGCAATTTTGCGATTGCATCGGTTATTACCTGGCTGGTACGCGCCGTAATTTTCGGCAGCTTTTTCTTGATACCGCTTTTTCTGGAGCAGCTCAAGGGGCAAAGCGCGGTAAATACGGGTCTGGCGATGATGCCGCAGGGTATCGGGGCAATGATAGGTATTTTAACGGGTAGTCGCTTGTATGACCGAATTGGCCCGCGCTTTCTGGTGATACTTGGTCTGCTCGCTTTAACCGTTAGCTCGATTATGTTGATTGGGATTAATAAGGATAGCGACGGCTGGTTCTTTTTGCCCATTTTGATTATTCGAGGGATTGGCTTTGGCTGGTCGAATTTACCTTTGCAAACCGTAGCTTTATCTTCGATTAGTGGTCGCGCTTTGGCGAAAGCCAGTTCGCTTTACAACGCCGCCGCCCAGATTTTTAGCTCTATCGGTATTTCGGTGTTGAGTACCTTTTTTATCCAGAACACTACCAGCCATGCCACCGATATTGCCAACGCTACCCGCGCTGCCGGGCAAAGGCCACCCGCCGATATTGCCTTGCAAGCCGGAGCAGCCGGGATGAGCGATACTTTTCTAGCTGTGACGATTGGCACAGTTGTGGCTATTTTTGTGGCTTTGCTGCTGCCGCGTCGTAGTCTCAAGCAAGAGCAACAGGGCGCAGCCGGTGGAGCCGCCACCGAAGGCCGCCCTGCCACGATGATGGAGTAGTCTTTTGCCGTTATCCGTGTAGGAGGGACTTCTAATCCTGATAAAGACGAGTTGGGGTAAATCGGGATTGGAAATCCCTCCTACACTAATAGTGGCTAGTTTAACTTCGCATTTCGCGGGTAGCGGTGAGAGCCATTACCCGCCCTGCTCCGCCCGCTTTGAGAGCCGCCGCACACTCTGCTAAAGTTGCCCCGGTAGTTAATACATCATCCACCAAAATCAGATTTTGCTTGTTTAGATGGGCTGCCCGCCATTCAAAGGCACCCTGTACGTTCATAAGGCGTTCCGACCCGTTTAACCCTACCTGCGAACGAGTTTCCCGGCCTCGCACTAGCCCGCTTTGAAGATAAGGCAAATGAAGATAATGCGCTAAACCTTGCGCCAGTAACCCGGCCTGATTATAACCCCGTTCACGCAATCGCCGGGTGTGAAGCGGAACGGCTACTACTCCCTGAGCCTGGTCTAATCCGTAGCGTTGGGCCGCCCCTGCCATTTCGCTTACCAGCCATTCGCTGACACTGGAAACGCCTCGGTACTTCAAGCGTAGCACGCCATCTCGCGCCCCACCACTGTGCCGGAAAACTGAACGCGCCAAATCCAGCGAACGGTCTGGTAAAGGACGCACACATAGCCCGCTGGTGCAGCGCGAGGCAGACGAAGCCAAAGGAAACCCGCAGTAGGAACAAAAAGGTTCGAGGATAAAAGCAAGTGCGGGACGGCAGGCCGGATGAACTATTGCCCCGCTTTTGTCACAAACCAAACAGCGCGGGGGATAGAAAAAATCCAGCACTCCTCCCAATAATTTCACCGGGAATTTACCGTTATGCTTTCTTGAAGGGGTCAATAACTTGATTGCTAGATTCGTCGCGCCATTCTAGCTTATCACCGATTTGGGTATTGGTACGCTCGATTGTACCTTCCGGCAATTCGATGGTGTAATGAGCTTTACCGTAAATTTTGCTAACCCGCCAGGGCTTCATTCGGGGATACATTCCGACGATAACTTGTTCTTTGGACGCAAAAATTACGTCTATGGTGAAACGCATAAAAAAGCAATGGACACTGTTATTGGGGATAATTATCAAGCCTTCGTCGGCAGCGAGGCTTTTGCGGTTCAAAAGGCCAATGCCCCGTGACCCGAAACTATCGGCGATTTTGCCAAATTTCATCAAAGCCTGACTGCGTGTTTTGTTAATAATCTGCATCTTTGGTTAGTTGTTGGTTATAGATGTTAGTTGTTAGATATGATTTTTCTAACAACTAACATCTAATAACTTCTTCTCTATGAGTCTTGTATCAACCGAAACCGAGCGTAGGTGCAAGGGTTGGGATAACCGGCCCAAGAATTACAATGTAAATCGAGGGGAATATCAGGAACACCATCGGGAAAAGCATTTTAATCGGTGCTTTGTGGGCCATTTCTTCAGCCATCTGGCGACGACGGACACGCATTTGGTCGGCTTGAATACTTAGCACCTTACCGATACTTACACCAAGTTGCTGGGCCTGAATAATCGAGGCGACAAACACGTTCAATTCCGGCACATCGCAACGATAAGACATTTCCCGCAAAGCTTCGCGCTGTGGCTTACCGACGCGGGTTTCGCTTAGTACCCGCTTGAATTCCCGGCTCAAATCGTTGTCCCATTTTTCTGAAACGCGCTGCAAAGCCTGGTCAAAGCCTAACCCGGCTTCCACGCTAATGGTCAGCAAATCGATTGCGTCCGGCAAAGCCCGAAAGACCGCTTTGCGGCGTTTTTTCATCTTGCCACCCAGCCAGTAGATCGGCAGCATATAGCCAATCAAGGCAAAGATGAACGTCCCCAAAATCATAATCATGGGTGGTTGTTTGGATACAAAAGTCAGGAAAAAGACAATTCCGCCCAAAAGCAAAAAGGCTACAATCCGCATCGCCATAAACTCTGTTGGCTGTAAACCATTAGGATTTCCGGCAATTGCCAGGTTGTGGCGCAAACGTTCGGCAGTTTTGGCCGGAGTCATCGCTGCGCCAAGTCCGGCGAAACTACCAAGCAAGGGCTTTAATACCCGGTCTCGGAAGGGCTGGTTTAATTCCAGCTTTTCCAGCGAGACCGGCGCGTCTATGTATTCGGCCAAACGCTGTTCAAGTGCGCCCGGATTGGAGCGACGGCTGGCAATCAGGGCATAAACGATAAAGCCTATTGCCCCTACCAGCACTATCACTAATATCATTAATAATAATTGTTGCGACATTCATTTCCTCCGCCGATTAAATATCAATTTGCACAATTTTCTGAATGGCGAAAAATCCGCTTGCAATCAAAATCAGCCCACAAATCGGCATACAGGTATAAGGCCAGGGAAACATTCTGGTTACATATTGGGGGGCAATCAGCATTAGTACCCCGCAAAGCGCAATTGGCAAGCCGGAAATAATATACCCGGCGTATTGCTGCTGAGCGGTAAGCACCTTGATTTCACCCTTGATACGAATCCGCTCCCGGATAGTATGAGATAGTTTATCCAAAATCACCGCCAGATTACCACCGACCTCCATCTGAATGCCAATCGCGGTAATCAGCAAATCCAAATCTTCGCTTGGTACGCGGCGCAACATATTTGCCAGAGCTTCGCGGGTAGAAAGGCCCAGACTAACTTCCCGGATTACGCGGGAAAATTCTTCTGAAATAGGAGCCGGGCTTTCTTTGGAAATTAGTTCCAGTGATTGCAAAAGGCTATAGCCAGAGCGGAGCGAATTAGCGGCCAGCATGATAGTATCGCCTAGCTGGTTGTTAAACATTTTAACCCGCTTTTTGCCTTTGTTGCTGACAACCAGGTCGGGGACATACAGGCCCACAATCGCAACCAGCAAACCAACTACCAAAGCGAATTGACCAAAACCACGCCCCAAAAACGTGCCAATCCCAAAGCCCGCCCCCATCGAAATTACCTTGAGGCCGATGAATTCGCCAATGGTCAGGCGCATATCCGCCCGCGCCAGTTTACGCGAAATCTCCAACGCAAAGCCTTTATCTTTAAGAGCCTTGTCAATTCGCTCATTGACCACTTCGCGCGTATTGGACGATTTGATAACGGCGATTCCGTTACTGTCCACCAGGGCGTTTGCTCCGGCATACTCCGAAAGACGGTCATTAACCGCCCCGCCAGCTTTGCGCCCCCGTCGTAGCACTAACAATAGCACTACCGCAACAATCACCAGGGCGGCTACAATTGCAATCAGCATTGTAGGTTGCATAACAAGTTCTCCCGACTAGCTTAAAAAGCCCGCATAGTATTTCCAGCCCCGAAAGTATCCGGCGGTAAGTACAATCCCTGAGCCTCGAATTTTTCGACAAAACGTGGTACTACGCCAGTAGGCCGCAATTGACCAATTACCTTACTGTTTTCATCCAGGCCGGTTTGCTCAAAACGGAAGATTTCCTGCATCTTGACTACATCACCTTCCATCCCGTCCACTTCTGTGATACTCACCACCCGGCGGCTACCATCCTTCATACGTTCTTGCTGCACAATTAGCTGTACCGCGCTGGCAATTTGGTCACGAATAGCCCGCAACGGCAAATCCATTCCCGACATCAAACACATCGTTTCCAAACGGCTGATAGTATCCTTTGGGCTGTTAGCGTGGGCGGTAGTTAATGAACCGTCGTGACCAGTGTTCATAGCTTGAAGCATTTCCAAAGCTTCCCCGCCTCGGCATTCCCCGACTACAATCCGTTCAGGCCGCATACGCAAGCAGTTGATTACCAAATCCCGAATACTAACTTCGCCTTTGCCTTCTACGTTGGCTGGCTTGGATTCCAGTGTAACTACGTGGTCTTTGTTTAGTTGAAGTTCCGCCGCGTTTTCCACCGTAATAATGCGTTCATCATCAGGGATAAAATTGGATAGTACGTTTAGCAGGGTAGTTTTACCCGAACCTGTACCACCCGATACAACCACATTCAGGCGGGCCAATACGCAGTTTTTCAAGAAATCGGCGGCACGCGGTGAAATACTGCCAAAGCGAATCAAATCGTCGATTTGCAAAGGTTTTTTAGAGAATTTACGAATGGTTACAGTCGGGCCGTTAATCGCAATCGGCGGAATAACGATATTTACGCGGCTACCATCAGGCAAACGAGCATCCACCAATGGCGAACTTTCGTCTACACGCCGTCCCAGTGGAGCAACAATGCGGTCAATTATACGCATTACGTGTTCGTTATTCTGAAAAGTAACGGCGGTTTTAACCAATTTACCCTTACGCTCAATATAAACCGAGCGTGGCCCGTTAATCATAATTTCACTAATACTATCATCCGCCAGCAAAGGCTCAATTGGCCCAAGCCCCATAATCTCGGCCAAAATCGCGTCCAGCAAAGCTTGCTTTTCGCTACGGCTCAAGGCAATAGTATTATCTTCCTGCAAAATCTGGTCAAAGATTTCTTTGGTGTTATTGGCTACCGCTTTATCATCAGTAACGGGAATTCGCTTTTTGTCGAGTTCGTAAATCAACCGTTCCTGAATCCGGCTCTTGAGTTCGTGAGTAATCTTCTCCTGTTTGTTGACCTGGGTCTCACCTACATCAGTCCGCCGACTAATCAAGCCCCCACCGTTAGCCGTTCCGCCAGCTTCGGGTTTGGGTGCAGCAACCGGGGCAGGAGTATTATTGACAACTGGATTCGCGTTAGGATTCCCGCCGGAAGGCGAACCATTATTATCTGTACCAATACGTTTTAGAAGCACCTTACCACCACCTTTAACAGCTTAAAACACTTGTCCGCGCCCTGAAAAATTTATCTTTTCCTGAATAAACCGCCGAGCAACCCGCCCGACTTTGCGCCCGCAACTTTTGCGCCCGCGCCGACAGCCTCGGCTTCCTTACCTTTTTTCGCGCCTTCTTTCTGGTTAATCGAGCCAGAAATTATGCGTTGCGCCAAACTCCGAATATCTTTGGAGAACTCGTTGTCGGGCGCATCCATTACCAAAGGTGTACCCCGGTTAATCGAAAGCGTTACCGCCGCGCCACTGCTCACAATCGTAGCCGCAATCGGGTGGCCGATAGTATTTTCAATATTTTCAGCTTTTAGCCCATGCTTGCTATCGGCCCGGTTCAGCAGTAGTACAATTTTATCTTTGGGATATTCCAGCAAATCGGCCACTTCCAGAAAAAGCCTGACATCTTTAATCGAAGGCATTTCCAGCGTCATCACGGTCAAAATATAATCGCTGGTATCCAAAATCGCCAACTGGGTTTCCTCTTTCAAGGAAGGGAAAGTATCTACAAAGATATAATCGAAGTTCCGGCGCAATTCCTGAATAATCCGTTTCAAATCGTCCGCTAAAATAAGTTCGGCCTGTTCGGGTTTGGGCGGAGCGAGTAATAACTTTACCTCACTGGAATGGGTCATCATTACATCGCTCAAAAGTTGCGCGTCCAGTTGGTCAACCCGGCCTTCCAAATCGCTGATAGTTTTGTTATTGCGAACATCCAGCATAATGCCGACATCCCCAAAGAACAAACTGCCATCGACCAGCGCGACCCGCTTTTTGCTCATTTGCTTGACCGCTACCGCCAAATTGGTAATAATGGTGGTGCGGCCTACGCCCCCTTTAGGGCTAAAAATACTGTAAACCGTACCCAGCGTATCGTCACTGGCATCCGCCGAACCTGCCCCCGTATTTGAACCGGGTTGCATCAGGGGTTGCATCCGCCGCAGGGATTGGTTTTCGGTATAGACGTGGCGAATGGCGTTAGTCAGTTCATCGCTACTAAAGGGTTTTACCAAAAATTCCCGCGCTCCGGCCCGCATTGCCCTTCGCAGGTAATCCTGTTCGCCTTGCACGCTCATCATAATGACCGCAATGCCTGGTACTTGCTGCATAATCCGTTCAGTCGCAGTAATACCATCCATATCGGGCATATTAATATCCATCAGCACCAAATCGGGCTGAAGTTTTTTGGCAAGGTCAATGCCTTCCTGACCGCGTGTGGCCGAGCCGATAACTTCAATATCTTTTTCAAAATAGAGCAAGTTAATGAGGTTATTGCGGGTTTCGGGAATATCGTCCACCACCAACAATTTTATTTTGCGCTGAGGGTCACTCATTTTCAGCTTATCCTTTGTCTATCCCGGCTACCTTCCCCGATAGAATTCTTTGTAATGGGTGCTAATCTTTACACTAAATTCGATAATAGAACGTTGTGCAAATGACACGATTAATCGAAGGCTTTTAACGCCTTGCCTTTGGCGAAATTTTAACACCTTTAGAGGTAGGTTGCAATACATGATTGCGTTCGGAAGCATAGTACCTTAGTGTTGCCTTTTGTCAGCTTTTTATCAGAAAGGCAAAAGTTAAAAGGCAGAAGGCAGAATTTAGTATTCTTGTTCTGCCTTCTGCCTTTTAACTTCAGTTTTGCTTACTGAGCGTTAGTAGCATATACAATCTCAGGAATGGGCAAACCGTAGTCTCGGACTAATACCCGGAAGGTTGCGCCACTGGTGCGGTCAAAAGCAATGGCCGGGTCTTGCGGGTTAGAAGTATCTTGCGGACGGGCGCGAAGCAAGAAATGGATAATCGGCACATTGGTTAAGGCCGAAAAGTTCGCGCTGCTGGTCGTCCCGCCGACTAATTGCGGCTGGTTCGGGTTACTGGCTCCCGCCGCGCTACTGCCAGGGGTAGTTCCCGGTTGAGCCGCCGATGCCGCCGGGTTAGTCAGGGCCGGAACGCTGGCAACCCCACCCGTCAAACGACTTTCACGGGTAAACTTCAAAATTTCGGCTTCCTGGTCGGTTAAGGCCAAAACTAGCACGGTGTTAATTTCCGCGCCTTCGCCCGTTTCCCGGAAAGGCGGCAAAGTGGGAAGTGGGGTCGCCGTTCCTGCGACGGCGGCGGCTGGTACTCCTGTAGGAGTTTCACCGGGCGGCGGAGTGGTTGGGCGCGGTATAGATACTGGCTCAAGCGAAGGCCCAAACTTGACTACCTTTAGTACCCGCACGTTTTGCAAAATGGTTTTGGTAGTAACTTCAAAGCCCGGAATTGGTACAGTATATTGCTGCCCGCCAATTGTGACGTTTACCGGGCGACGGTCTACCGCGAAAGTTGCCACCACGTCAATCAAATCGTTTTCCTGAATCAATCCAGCTACCGAAGAAAGGTAGTTGGTAGCATAGGCAAAAGCTTTCTTGCCCGGTTCAAGTCGACGGTCTGCCACCAGTTGCCGCATATAATTCGAGAAAGAACCTTCTACCAGTTCCGACTTACGAATTTGCTGATTGGGGTTATAAGCAATTTTGGTGATACGATTGACCGCGAATTCTTTCTGTAGAATATCCTCGTCGTTTACATCAGTACGCGGCTTGTTAATAGTATCCAAATCATCCGCTTTAAGCTGATAACCGGCAGGCAAAGCTCTAGCCGCCACTATTATTGTAACGTTATTCGCTACCGTCGGTGCGGCTGCGGCAGCACCTGTGTTACCACCGGGCGCAGTCGTTCCGGCTACAGGCGGCGCAGTCTGAATATTACCGGGCGCAACCCCAACCTGAGCGGGGTCTGCCGCACCCTGGTTATTGCCTCGTAACAAAATAAAGACAAGAATCAGGATTACCACAGCGATTATGGCTGCGAATATAATCAGTAGCCGATTTGCACCCCTCATATGCGAGCCTGTTGTCCTTTCACTTTCTTTTCCCAGACCTGAACTTACTGCTTTTTGAGCCTATTCTCATGTTATGTTATGTCGTTATGTCTAATTATAGCATAGCAGTGCAATAGTAGTATAGCCCTTTTTTCCCAAGAATTTCGTTACCCATTACATTCTTCTTATTTTAGTCATAGGAGTTTAGACTTACTAGCCTCAAAATAGGGTCTTGAGGGTCTTTTATCAGTTTAACCCCTCTTTCCGTAATGTTGGACGTAAGGTATAATTTTTATAATAGGCAGGAAGATACTTATATTAATCTTTAGTCTCGGCCTATATTCAGAAAATGCCGAATTTTGACAGGTAGTAATCTAGTCCTTATATTTAATGTATTAAACTTTCTTAAGCTTTCGTTGCCGCCAAAGTTTTTTGTGTCTGTTCCTGAGCCTGTCACTATGGGTTTCTGAAAGCTTTAATCTACAAACTTACAACACAAGGAGCAGGGACTTTGAAACGTTTTCTTAGACGCAGAATAAAAATCCGAAAAAGCCAGCAAGGACAAGCCCTAGTTGAATACGCTGTATTGTTGGCACTATTGGCAGTAGCGGTAATTGGGATTGTCGCAGCTACCAATCAACAGGCAAACCAGGCCGTAAAAAGTGCTACCAGTTCGGTAGGCTCAGGTGGTTCTGATTTTGACCCCGGCGTTCCTGATACAATTGGCGCACCCGGTGCTGGTTTGCCAACTATCGCCAACCGTCCGACGACTACGCCGACGGTTACGCCAACGCCGTTGCCGACCAGTACGCCCATGCCTACCGACACGCCTATGCCCACCAGTACCGCTCTGCCGGCAACCGCGACCAGTACCGCAACGGCGACCTTTACGCCGCTTCCTGGTACGCTGACGGCCCGTGCTGCTTCGACAGCCAATGCTAACTCCGCAGCAACCAATACTGCTGGAGCGTATGCTACGGGGACGGCTAACGCGGCGGCGATGACGGCTACCTGGGCGCCCTACGCTACTCAAACTGCCGGGGCAATTGCTACCGGGACTGCCGGAGCCAGAGCAACCAGTACCGCCATTGCTGCTACCCAAACGGCGGCCTTTATACCCTATGCGACGGGTACTGCCGGAGCTAAAGCGACGGGTACTGCCGGAGCCAGAGCGACGGGTACTGCCAGTGCCGCGACTGCTACCGCCGCTTATGGCCCGTATGCTACCCAAACAGCGCACGCTAACGCTACCGGGACTGCGGTTGCTGCGGCTGCGACAGTAGCCTATGGCCCGTATGCCACTCAAACCTCGTCGGCCAGCTTTACCCAGACTGCTATTGCCGCGCCGGGTGCAACTGCTACTAAAGCCGCCCAGCAGACCGCTACCGCCGGAGCGCAAAACGCTGCTACCGCTACCAAAGGAGCGCAAAACACGGCTACTGCCGGAGCAAAAGCGACAGGTACGGCTAACGCGGCGGCGACCCTGACGGCCATGCCTACTCCTACGCCTTCGCCAACCAGTACCGTTCCGCCTACCCCAACACCGGGCGGGTCGGGATACTAGCTAAAGCTAAAGCAAAAAGCAAATTAAAAAAAGGGCAGGAGCATTGCTTCTGCCCTTTTTATTTAGGCACTAAGCTCAAAGTTGAAAGTAAAACCAAACTCTTTTGTAAACTTTCGCCTTTTTACTCAGTCCTCAGTCCTTAGTCCTCCGCACTTTTATAAGACACTGCTCCGCCAATAGATGTACGGGCAAAATCAATAATGGGCAGAGCCACATCCTACAGGGATACTTCTATCCTGTAGGATGTGGCTCTGCCCATTGATTTCTTGGACAGGCTTTCAGAAGATAGAACCTAAACTAAACTTCAACCGAAAGTGGTTGTTTGATACTAATAGGTCGGGTCAAATCTTCGTAAACTTCGAGCATATGGTCAGCGATGGCCCGCCAGCTAAATTGCTCGGCCCGATTCTTGGCCTGTGTCGCCAGAGCCTGATAATAGCGCGGCTCATCCAGCAAAAGCTTCAGGCGCAAGCTCAGGCCCGCCGGGTCATTATCCTCGAAGAGCAAACCGCTAAAACCGTCTTGCACGGCATAGGGCAAACCCCCTACCCGGCTGGCAACCACCGGCGTGCCGCAAGCCTGCGATTCCAGAGCTGCCATACCAAAACTTTCATAATGACTTGACATAACCGTAATATCGGCGGCACTGTAATAAAGCGGCATTTGATGTTGAGGGGCGGAAGGCAAGAAACGAATTTGGTCTTGCAAATGTTCGCCTTCGACAATCGCGTGCAAACGTTGGGCTTCCGGGTTATCGTCCTGCACTCCCGGATTGCCGCCACCGACTACTAATACCTGAAAATCCTCCGCCCTCCAACCGCGCTCGGCAATTAGCTGGCGGGCCGCTTCGATTAAAACGTCCACCCCTTTTATCGGGTCAATCCGCCCCACCAGCAATACAATTCGTCGGGCGGTCAGGCCCAACCGAGCGCGAGCTTCGGCTCTGGGATAAGGCCGGAAAAGTTTTAAGTCTACTCCACAAGGGATTGTCTCGATTTTTTCGGCGGGGACATTATATTTCCAGCTAAGTTCGGCTTTTTCTACCGGGGTAGCGGTAATAACGCGGTCTACTCTTTGCATAATTTCGGCTTCGCGTTCGCCTCGCAAATCCGGCTCACGTTCGTTTTGGTTGCGGGCCCTAGCGTTTTTCAGATGAGCCAGCGTATGAAACATTTGAACTACGGGCGTACCCCATTTTTTACGCAAACTCAAAGCCGCCCAACCACTTAGCCAATAATGACCGTGAATCAAATCGTAAGGCTGCTTGCTTTCGGCCTGAAAATCCAGAATATTATCTACAAATTGGGGAAGATGTTTGAAAATGTCGTTTTTATTATAAGGTTTGCGCGGCCCGGCAGGTAAATGAATAATTCGGGCGTTTTCGCTCAGGGTATGGGTTAGTGGAGTGATAGGGCTTTGGGTACGGGTAAAAACATCTACCTGAATCCCGCGTCGCCCTAGTTCACGGCTTAATTCTCGAACGTAAACGTTCATGCCGCCCGCTTCCTTGCTACCCAAAACGGCCAGAGGGCAAGTATGTACACTCAGCATAGCTACTTTATAAACTTGTTTTTTCACCGTGCCTGTACCCCATCCCTCTTAAAATCGGTGGCCCACGCGACGCATCCTCTAAACTGATGCCCCGACGTGGTCACAGTATCAGCGGTCTCCATAATCTGGAATCGTCCTTTCACTATGGCGGATTTGCCGCCCTTTTCTAAATATTGCTTTTGATTGTTACCAATTTTAATATCGC
>JBBQGP010000125.1:0-16425 GCA_038323095.1 Chloroflexia bacterium
AATCCCCTTGAGCGGGGTGTTTTGGTTGCTTCTAGCGTCAGGGCCAAAGACTGTTAATCTCGGTGTTGGGTTTCAATCCCCTTGAGCGGGGTGTTTTGGTTGCTTCAAAGCCGAACAGAAATTACAAAAGTCCAGTTAGTTAGAGTTTCAATCCCCTTGAGCGGGGTGTTTTGGTTGCTTCCTACTACTTCATCCTTAGTAGTAGCAACGAAGGTATGTTTCAATCCCCTTGAGCGGGGTGTTTTGGTTGCTTCCTACGCACTTTACCAGCAACGCCCGCAGCCAGAGGAGTTTCAATCCCCTTGAGCGGGGTGTTTTGGTTGCTTCCGCGATGTCTGTAAAAAGTTGGGGAGTGATTTTTGACCTTTTGGGTCGTTTGCACCGCTCCTGAGCCTTCTCACAGACCACTTTTTCTCCGGCTTTCTAGCACATTTGCGCTAGTTTTCGCAAACCCCTTTTCTGCATGGCTTGAGCGTGAGGTTTGCGAAAACTTTTTGAGTTCAAATTTACCATTTTTGCCGAAAATCGGGCCTTGTCAGGGATTAAAACCAGGTTTTTTCGGGAGGTTTGCGAAACGACCCCGCTAATAGCCTGTTTTTCACCTGATTAGAGTTTAGCACAGCTTTTTATTTCGCGCAAGAGGCACAAAGGGTAATTCGGAAGTTTGAAGTATGAAGTCGGAAACAAGCATCAAGTATCAACCAGAAACTATCTTCCAACTCAAAACTCTCAAACGTTCGGCTTCTTGATTTGGACGGGTTTATCGAAGTTGGAAAATTTGATTGTCCACGAACCATCGCCGCCAATTTCCTTGAGGTCAAGCTGGCGTACCAGATTATCTTTTGGGGTAATCCAGTAATCGAGAGTGACATCGTTTTTACCTAAAGCATTAATCGTCAAAGGAGCAATCGTTTTACCATCGGTGGTACCCTGATAGTGAATAACCGCTTCCCCGTCCAGCGTTTCCGGGCCGATTTCCTTGAGGTCGCGCATATTGCTGAGAACGCCGGGCAAACCTTCCTTAGCGTCCAGCAAATTTAGTTTGGTAAACTGGTTCTGGCTGACTTTAATCCAGCCGCCCGTAATCGGGTTAGTGGTGAACTGCTCATTATTTAATTCTACCAATTCTACCGTTATCGTCCCGCCCAAAAACGAATTCACCTTCACCAACGATTGCCAACCCTCGCCGCGCTTCACATCACCGCTAACCTCGCGCATTTCCGCCCCTCGAATCAAAGCTTTTCCAGCCTTTACCTCGATTGCGAAATGTAGCGAATTCAAATTAGTATAAGCCGCCGCCGCTTTCTGCAAAACATCTTTTAATTGGGCCGAAATAGTCGGAGCGGGCGAAGGGGAAAGGACAGCCGCAGTTGGAGAGGCCGGAACCGTAGTTGGGGCAAGCGTGGCAGTTGGGGCGGGCAAGGGAGAAGGGGTGGCGGTAGGAGCAAGGGGTAAGGCGGTGGCGGTAGGTAAAACAGGAGTTGGGCTATCGCCACAGGCCGATAAAAACAGGGCCATTAAACCCAGACAAAGCAGCAGCGCAGTGCTACTACGCCTTTTTAGCGGTTTTTGGTTCTGATACATCATTTTCCTGGCTAGAAGCAGGCCGGGCCGCCAGCTTAACATAACGCTCCACACTCATACGGTTACGCGGGTCAGGGGCGAGGCCCATAATATTGAGCAAATGCGAAATGTTCGCACCCGCTTTGGCTTCCTCCACCGCGAAAGTATCCCGCAAGGATTGGGGCGTTACCTTTTTATTAATTTCAGCTTCGCGGGCGACCCGCTCTACCAGCTTATTGACCGATTGCGGCAGCATTTCAAACAACTTACGGCCCGGTTGAAACTCGCTAATATAACGTTGGAAAATCGGGGTCAGGCTGGCTTCGGCTTTAACTTCGCGCTGCTTTTTACTCCAACGCTGGTCATCATAATAGGTAAAAATTCTGGGATTGGCCGGGTCGGAAAGATTGACGTGTTCAGGCTGAATTGCCAGCAACTCGGTTCGAGTAAAGCCTAATTTCAGCATAAAGTATATCATAAGATAGGTACGAGCATTCTCGCGCTCGGCGGCTTCCAAAAGGGTAGCTTGCTCGGCAGGGTTCAGCACCGTAGGAGTTTTTAGCGGCACAAAATCGGCATAGAAATTGTCAGTAGGGTCGCGTTCCAGCACTTTTTCGGTACTAATCAAATATTTGAAAAAGGCCCCCAGCGAGGTCAAACGGCGTTTGCGGGTAGATTTTTTCTGGGATTGCCCTAAATAAGTCGCCACATCGTCGCGGTTAATTTTATCCAGACTTTTGCTACCCGAAGCTTCTTCAAAGCCCATCAAATCATACATATAAGAAGCAATCGTATTCTTGGGTCGGTTCAATTGCTCCAAATGACTTCTAAACCACCAGCGTGCTACGTCCAGACTGCTATTTGAAGTCAGGGCCGGAATGTCCAGATTAGGCCGCACCAGTTCACCCTTGTTGTTGATACTAAAAAGAGGCGGTTGAATAGCCCGGAGCGAAGCTTGCTGCTGGGAGGCAGGCCGCGAACGACGCGGGGCAGCCGTCGAAGCCGGAGAAGGCGACACACTTTGCGTCTTTTCCTGAGCAGGCAAATCAAAGACGCTGGCTTGCAGTTCGCCATTAGTTTTAGCACTATGATTATTTTTGCTGGAATTACCAACCTCTTTTGAGGTACTTCGAGCCGAAGCAGGTGGGCGGGGCATGCTGCGCTATCCTCCTGGCTGCATTGCTGTTATATGTTCCCCACTGATGGGATATATCAACTTTCCATAACAAATATAACATAGTTTTCCACATTTAGCAATACCCCTGTTCTAAAATAAGTCAGAAGTCGGAAGTATAAAGTCGGAATCATTCCAGGTGTAAAACGTCACCACCTCTCTAACATTTTGCAACTCGTTCTCCGACTTCGTACTTCCGACTTGTTACTTAACGATGTCTCTTTGCCAAAAGCGGAAAGCGGCCAGAGCAACGAAAGCCGCGCTTACCGTTAGTAGCAGGAATTGAAGCGACCAATCCAGCCCGTTAGTGATAGGTCGCCCGTAAAGATGGAAAATTGACAGATTTTGTGTCCAACCCGGCAGCTTGAACACTGGGCCAAACAAATCCAGAAAGTAGCTAACTACTACCAGCCCGCCAGTAATAGCCACAGCTTGAGTTGGCCCAAAGGCAGATAGCAGATAACCAGCCGCCGCGATAATTACACAAACCACCCACAGGCCGAAGAACGCCCCAAAAGCCTTATCAAAATTGATGGTCAAATTGTTAAGCTGCGCTCCCAGAGCAAAAGCTCCGGCTACAATCAATACCACCAAAGCCGAGCTAATAAGGGCCACCAGAAAGCGACCCAGCAACATCCGCCAGCGTGGTAGCGGTGCGCTCAGGATTAGTTCCAGACGGCCCTCGTTTTCTTCGCTGCTCCAGCCCGACACCAGAGTTACGGCATAAGCGGCGAAAAGCAATATCGCAAAGACGAACAAGAGCAAACTCAATAAATTCTCATTGGTGGTCAGTGCCACAAAGCCAAGCGATTTATAAATATCGTTTTGCAAAAAGCTGCCAAACGCATCGCTTCGGACTGTGTTCATCACCGACATAATCAGGAAAGTGTAGGCTGCAATCCCAATTCCCCAGATTAGCACACCCGGCAGAGCCGAACGCAACCCAAAGAAGAAGCTGTTGGTCAGCCAAATCGAATTCGGTTCAGAAATTTCACGGGCCGTCCTTGCTTTGATAACGGGATGAATACCACCAAGCCGGAAATAATTATTTTGGTCGCGGCCAAGATACGCCGGAATGGTGACGGCCAGCAGTAGCAGCGTAATGGCGGTTAGAACTGGCAGAGTCAGCCAGTTGACACCCACGCTTTTAGCCAAAGGCTTGCTCAAGCTCTCGTAATAGGAAGGCGTGAAATAGCGTATCCATTGTAAACTGCTCGCACTGGCCGACAAATTATTCAAAAGATAAGTCGCCGCCAGAATACCGCCTGTCCAGCCCGCCGCCGCCTTGCGAGACATAAATTGACCGAGCAGCAAAGCCAGCGTCCCAAAGAGCAGCCCTACCAGCCCTGCATCCAGTACCGCTAAAAAAGCCGCGCCCGCGTTTATTTCCTGTTTGCCCGCCGCCGCGCCAAGAATTATCCCAAGCCAGGTTAGCAGCACGATGCCCAACAAGCTGACTGCCATGCCCGCCCATTTTTGGAGCAGTACCGACAAACGCGAATGGGGCGTACTCAAAAGCAAATCCAGCGAGTTCTTTTCTTCTTCCCCCCGGATAATGCCGCTCCCGGCGAAAAGAGCGAAAATCGAAAACAGCACCACCAAAATGCCACTCATACGGGCAGTTAGATAGCCGCCATAAGTTTCTACGTCATACATTTCGCCGGTCAAAAAGCTGAAGGATTTAGCGAGGTCTTTGTATTGTTGGGCCAGTTTAATTCGTTCCGGCCCTGGCGCACCGAAAATACTCTCGTAACTCGCGCCCGTCCCAACTAGAATCAGAGCCAGACCACTACCCCAGATAAGCACCGAACGACGGTTATCGCGCAGAGTTTTCAGAAAGAGGTTTTTAAGCAGCATTTTACTTACCTTCTTTCTGAACTTTCTGAGTTTTCTGAACTTCTTCCCGATTCGGTTCGCGGTAGTAATTCAGGAAAACTTCTTCAAGGGAAGGTTCACGGCTGACGAAATCAACTACCGAATAGCGGGCAGCAGTTTGAACTATTGCGGGCAAAGCCTCAGACCGGGCGATAAAGCGCAAGATTTCGCGTCCCTCGTTCTGGCTTTTTTCCAGCTTTTCCACTCCCGGCAATTTGCCAAATTCTTGCTCTGGCACAGACCCGGCAAAAGTTAATTCGAGATGGTGAGCCTTTAGCCCGGTGAGGTCAGCAATATTGCCACTTTGCACCAATTTGCCGTCCCGAATAATCGCTACTCGGTCACAAATCTTTTCAACTTCGCTCATAATATGCGACGAAAAAAATATGCTCCGTCCGGCGGCTTTGGCTTCCTCGATAAGTTTGTAAAATTCCTGCTGGTTTAAGGGGTCAAGGCCGCTAGTCGGCTCATCCAGAATCAAAAGCTGCGGATGGTGCATCAAAGCCTGGATAATACCGATTTTCTGCTTGTTACCCCGCGAATACTGGCGAAACTTCTTGCTCATGTCCAGTTCCAGCCGCTCGGCCAACTCCTGTACATATTTCCAGGTAGCTTTACCGCCCACGCCGCGCAAGTTGGCGAAATATTCGAGGGTTTGCGCCCCACTCATATTAGGGTAAAGCGAAAATTCGCCCGGTAAATAGCCAATCTCGCGGCGAATAGCGACACTATCGCGCTGGCTATCCATTCCCAAAACGCTGGCTGTACCACTGCTGGGCTTAATCAAATTTAGCAAAAGCCGGATAGTGGTAGTTTTGCCTGCGCCGTTTGGCCCAAGAAAACCAAAAACTTCGCCACGCCGGATTTCCAAATCCAGTTCGTCCACCCCTCGGCTAGAGCCATAGGTTTTGGTCAATTTGTTAGTGGTAATCGCAAAATCAGAGGCCGCGCTTGCCGCTCCACGAGTGGTAGTTTGCGGTTGAACTCTTACGTCCTGCATAGGGGCCTCCTTTAAAATTAGCCTACTTTTTAACTTACTTTTTAGCCTGTTTTATTTAGAATAAAGTTATTCTTGTAAATAAGTTTTCGCCCGGTGTTCATACCAATCTACTAATATTTGGTCAAAGCGTTCCATCAAAAACTCGTAAAAATCTACTGTTTCTTCCAGCCTTTGTCGGGCCACTTTTTCGTCGGGCGACAATTTTGCCAGAGCTTTACGGGCAACATTTATTATGGTCTGGCTTTCCTGCTTTTTTACGTCTACAACCTGTGTCCAGGACATTTCTGCACCAACATAATAATCCCGTCTGTCGCCCGGTTTGGCGACCTTAACGGCAATGCCCACTGTTTCGGTCATCCGCAAATTGGTGCTAACCGAAGCCCGGCTAACCCCCAATAACTGCGAGATGTCGTCCAGCGAAAGTGGCTGGTCATCCAACATCAGCAAGCCCATAATCCGACCACCAATACGCGGTAAACCGTAGCGTTCCATCAGTAGGCCCATACTTTCGACAAAATAGCTTACGCCTTCGCTGAGTTGGGCTTTATTATCGTTATTCTCCTCCGCCGAACTATCATTTATCCTTGCTTCCATCTCTCTAATCCCCGTTCCTGTTTTCACTAACGCTAGTTATGTTTATAAGTATAATATGTATAGTTGTTTCAGTCAATACTGAAACTTATGAAATAACTTTATGTTCCACACTACTTTTAAGATATAGTTTTAGTTGGTAAAGCGTTGCTGGGTGTCGTTATCCAGGTTTTGATAATTGTCGTCGGTATATTCTTTTATAATTGCTTGCCAGAAAGCGCGGGCGGGCAGGTTTAGCTCAAGCTGAAATACCTGCCAGTTGCCCTGATGCAAACCAAAAGTGGCAAGAGCGGCAGCTTGCCCAATCTTTTGACGACGGTATTTGGGAGCAATGTAAAAATCCATCAGTTCGTAAGCCACATCGGGCGCAAGCTGGCTTTTATCGGCCAGAATAATAACAAATCCGGCAGGGTTGCCATCGGCCAAAATAATATAATGCTCACATTTATCGCGTATCCACCAGTTGAAAGTAATACAAGTGTCAGGAGTAGCCGGGCCGGGCAAACCGAAGGGCTGCCACATTGGTAAGCCATAATCGTTGATAATCAAATTTGGGTCGTACTGGGTCATATCATAAAAATAAGCCAGAAAAAAATGGCGCACTATCGCCATATCGCTCTCCCCTGCTCGCCTCAAAGTCACTTCCATATACTATACTTACCTTTCTAAAAAAGTAGCAGAGTTTGCAAGTTAAAATTTGCAAATTGTAAGACTTTTTTCACACTTTTTTTAATTCTTCATAACCTCTATGCGATACAATCCGTGTAATAAAACAAATTATACAGGATTTGGTTTGAGATTAGGTTATTAATTATAAAAGTGGTAATCGTGAATTATGTTAAGTAAAACAAGTTTTAATAGAGGGCGAATACTAACCCATACGGCAATGGGTATATTTAGCGTACTGGGCTGCGAACTGGGGTTTCTTTATGCTTCAGGTGCAACCTTTAGCGAAAGTTTGTCTATCGGCAGTGGCTATGTTGCTCTTGCACTGTTGGCGGCAACGCTTTTGATTGGCCCGTTTAATTTAATTTTCAAGCGGCGTAACTCGGTTAATATAAATTTGCGGCGAGATGTAGGCATCTGGTCAGGGATTATGGGAATAGTCCATGTAATATTTAGCTTCCAGCTTTATAACGATGGTGATATTCTGAGTTTTTTCTGGCCCAAAGAAGGCCAGAATTCAGCCTCGAACAATCCCCTTTTGTTCTTTTTCAGCAATTACACCGGCTTGATTGCCACCCTGCTGTTAATCGCGCTGCTGATAACTTCCAACCAGCTTTCTTTGGTCTGGCTCAAGGGCAAACGCTGGAAGTTACTGCAACGCTTTAATTACCCGTTGGTCGCGCTGGTAGTAATTCATACTTTCGGCTACCAAGCCTTGAACGTCCGGGAAACCACTTTTGTAATCAGCGTGACTGGCCTGAGCCTGATAATAGTGGCGGTGCAGCTTGGTGGGGTAGTCGTCACCTTGCAGCGCAACAACAAGCGCAAGCAGGAGCATGGCGCATCTGTAGCCGCTTCGGGAAGTGCGAATTTTGCCCCTGAACTGGCAACAGTCGGAACGCTCGCCCGTCGTCAGTTTTTGATTGGTGGAGGCGCGTTATTGCTGGGGAGCTTCACTGCCGGAACGCTGGTTGGGTTAGCAATTAACAGCAAAGCCAAACAGGAGACCAACCCCGATGCCGTAGCTTCCGCGCCAACCAATACGCCTGCTCCCGACCCTACCGCTACGGCTGAACCAGCCCGGCCAACTCCGGCTAACAATGGCAGGCCGTTTGACCGGGGGCAACCACAGCCCGGTAACAATGGACAGAGTAATGTTGGCGGGCGTGGCAATCCTGCCCAAAATCCGCCACCAACGAGCGCGAGTTCCAATCCGACTAACCCCCCGACTACCGCCTCTTCCGGCTCTAATTCTGCTGGAAATACCGCACAAGGAGTGGTATTGGCGACGCTAACCAGTTTGCGGGTTGGTAACGCCCTGAAATTTACCACGCCGGATACGGGCGAGGCAGCCTTTTTGATACACGAAACCGATGGCTCGGTTAAAGCTTTTAGCGGGATTTGTACCCATCGCCCTTACGATTTGGTTTACAGTACCAACCAGCAAGCTTTAGTTTGCAATCTGCACAATGTTTTGTTTAATGTTACAAATGGTGCGCCCCAAAGTCGTCCGGCCCGTACTTCCCTGCTGAGTTTCAAAGTGCAGACCGACGCTAAGGGCAATATTTTGTACGTACAAGGCTAAAAAAGCTCCTGCCACAAATTGACAAGCGAGGCTGAAACTTATATAATACTTGCGGTTGGCGGTTCTTTCGCCAACTTTAGGCCGACGTAGCTTAGTTGGTAGAGCAGCCGATTCGTAATCGGCAGGTCATCAGTTCGACTCTGATCGTCGGCTTTTCTTTTTTCCTTTTCCCCTCTTATTTTCTTCATCTTGATTATTTCCATTTTACCTGTAATTTTTCCTTAGTCCGAAAGGTTTACTGTAAGGTTACAATGTTAATATTGAGTTAGTTTTCATCTATCAATAATTATTCACTTTATTAGAGGATTTTTCCTACATGCTCGAAACAAACAATGTTAGCCAACCTACTGTAAAAAGTGTCGAAAGTAACTTAAAAAAACCTTTACTGGTGCGTCATTTCCCTTTGTTTGTAGCACTAACATTTTTTTGGTCGTTAGTTGTCGGGATAACACTTTCCATACTCCGACAAAACGATAACCATCTGGTTTACGCCATAGATGATGCTTATATTCATTTAGCAGTAGCAAAAAATCTGGCGCAACACGGGGTTTGGGGCGTTACTCCTTATGAATTCAGTTCCTCCTCGTCATCATTACTATGGACGCTTCTTTTGACTACCCTTAGTTTGTTTTTTGGGGCTAATGAACTACTCCCACTAATTCTAAATGTTATCTTTGGCAGCTTAATTGTTGTTTTGGTTTATTTTAACATCAGCCGCTATAAGGTAAGTAATTTTTATAAATCATTGACGTTGCTTGCCGTTATTATACTGACCCCACTTCTGCCTCTTATTTTTTCAGGAATGGAACATGTTTTACAAAGCCTAATAAGTGTTGGCTTTTGTTTCACTTTCGGTCAAAATTATTACTGAAAAACCTCAAAAGAAAAATTATTATAATTGGTTGGTTCTAGCCGTTCTTATGCCGATGATTAGATACGAGGGACTTTTTGCTGTCGCGTTGGTAATAGGTTTATTGCTTTTGAAACGACTTTGGATAATCGCTGCTGCTGGTGGATTGCTGGCAGCAGCCCCCGTACTAATTTATGCCTTAATTTCAACTGCAAATAATTCTTACTGGTTGCCCAATTCAATTATAATTAAAGGACACGCTCCTCAATTTAATATTATTGGGCTGTTAAAGCTTTTTGGCTTCGTTGCTCTTAACCACAATGATACAGCTTCAGTTATTCTTGCTCCACATTTACTAATTTTGGCATTGGCGGCATTGCTGCTTTATATTTTGCGTTACAAGGAGCATGGCGGTTTTTGGAATAAGTATCAGCTTAATTTATTACTTTTCCTGGGAACTACTTTTTTCCATTTACAATTAGGCGGGTTAGGTTGGTTCTTTCGTTACGAAGCATATTTGGTTGTACTAGGTTTAACTGTAATTAGTATGGCTACCTTCGATTATTATGGCACACGGCTACATCGGAACAGATTTCCTATCGGTCAGTGGCCTAGATACGCAGCCATAATTGCCTTAGTTTATTTAATGAGCCAGCCATTAACTGACCGGGCTTTGCGGAGTCTCATTCAAACTCCGCAAGCCAGCCATAACATTTATTCTCAGCAATATCAAATGGGTTCTTTCTTGCGTGAATTTTATCCAAACGCAAATGTAGTAGCTAATGATATTGGGGCTATCAACTACCTGACCAATATTCATTGTCTGGATTTGTGGGGATTAGGTAGTATCGAAACAGCTAGAACTTATCGGGGTGAAACGGGCTTTTATGATACTGGTTTTATAGAAACCATTAGTAGGGCCAAAAAGATTAAATTGGGAATAGTCTTCAAAAATTTCACATTGGGTAACAATCCTTTGGATATGCCAGCTTCCTGGGTTAAAGTGGGAGAATGGACTATTCATGACAACGTTGTATCGGGTGGGGATACAGTTGTTTTTTATGCAGTAGATTCAACTAAGGCAGAACAACTTCGTCGCAATCTAATTCAATTTAGTACCAGTTTGCCGCAAGGCGTGACTTACCAGATTCAATAAAAGCTTTAGAGAAACAATCTGGCAATAATTAGATTAATTTGTGCTGGCGGGCAAGATTAATAGCTTGAACCCGGTTGACAGCGTGCAATTTGGAGAGGATGCTAGAAACGTGGTTACGGACAGTGCCTTCGGCCAAAGCTAAATCTTCGGCTATTTCGCGATTAGAACGACCCTGAGCCAACCGCCGCACAATTTCGGTTTCACGTTCGCTAAGAGCTTCAAATTCAAGGTTAGAAGCTTTGCGGGCCTCGGTTTTGGCAAATTCAAACAAAAGTTTGCTGGCGACGGCGGGTTGAATAAAACGTTCTCCGGCATATACCCGCTTGATAGTGCTGACTAATTCTGGCGCGGGCGTATCCTTGAGCATATAACCCAATGCTCCGGCCTTTACCCCTTCAAAAACGTATTCCTCATAGTCAAAAGTAGTCAGAATAATTACGCGGGTATCAGGGTTTTCGCCGGTAATAATACGGGTAGCATCTACCCCGCTCATTATCGGCATCTGAACATCCATCAGGACAATATCCGGCTTGAGTTCGCGTACTTTCTCGACGGCCTCGCGCCCGTTTCCAGCTTCGCCAATTACTTTTATGCCTGGCTCCAGGCCCAAAATTGTCACCAACCCCTGACGCATCAAGGTTTGGTCTTCGCAAATCAATAAATTTATCAACCTAAATCCCTTTTTCAAACCCAGCTTTTTTGTAAGATACTGCTCCGCCACTATATGATTATCACAAATTTATTGACATCGCACTATCTTACAAAATTGGCTTTTACTTCCGACTTGCTACTTCCGACTTCCGACGTGTTTCTAGGTTTCGTACTCACTATTGATAACGACGTATTCCTGAGTAAGGTCACAGCCCCAGGCTTGCGCTTCCGCCTCGCCCGCGTGCAAATCAACTGTTATATAAACTTCCGGGCCTTTGAGGGCCTCCTGCGCCACGGCTTTTTCAAAAGATTGTGGTACACCCGCCAGCATTAACGGCACGTCGCCAAAATAAATATCTACTTTTGCCGGGTCAAACTTCGCACCACTTCGACCACAGGCGGCGATAACCCGCCCCCAATTTGGGTCGCTCCCGAAGATGGCCGCTTTGGTCAAATTGCTTCCGGCGGCAGTCCGGGCCGCTAATCGAGCATCTTCTTTGGAAGCTGCCCCGCGCACCCACATTTCAACTAGCTTGGTCGCCCCTTCGCCGTCCCGCGCAATTTCTTTGGCAAGATAAGTCACAACCTCGCGCAAAGCCGCCTTGAAAATACGCTCATCCTCAGCCGAAGCTCCGCCGCCGAGCCTGGCGTTTCCGGCTTGCCCGTTCGCCATTACCAAAACCGAGTCATTAGTGCTGGTATCGCCATCTACTGTAATCGCGTTAAAAGTATCGTCCACCAGTTCGCGTAAAGTCGCTTGCAAGAAAGCGGGCGTTGCGGCGGCATCAGTGGTCAAATACGCCAGCATAGTCGCCATATTGGGATGAATCATTCCCGCCCCTTTGCACATCCCACCAATCAGCACCATTTTCCCGCCCAGCGTCAGGCGAGCGACACAACGTTTGGGCCGGGTATCGGTAGTCATAATACAAAAAGAAGCGGCAACCCCTGCCGTTTCGCCTTCAATCAAATTAATTTGTTCAATTCCTTTGCGGATTTTGTCCATTGGCAGTAAATGCCCGATAACCCCGGTAGAAGTTACCAAAACACTTTCCGGCTCAAGCCCAAGCTTTGACCCGGCCAGAGCCGCCATTTCGCGGGTATCTTCCAAACCTTGCTGCCCGGTACAGGCATTGGCAATCCCGGCATTAAAGATAATAGCTTGAGCCTGACCACGCCGGACGACTTCCTCATCCCATAATACGGGGGCGGCCCGTACCAGCGAAGTAGTGAAAACTCCGGCAACGGCGCAAGGTGTGCCAGAAACCAGCAACCCCAAATCCAGCTTGCCCTCTCCATAAGTTTTCAGGCCGGAATAAACCGTTCCTACCCGAAAACTTTGGGGCGCACATACTCCGGCAGGATGGCCCGGCATAAAATCAAAATCGCTCGAATAAACCGGCTCTTTTCTCATTTCCCCTTCACTTTTTCCTCTTTACTTTTTCTTATCAAGTAACTTTCAGATTTAAACTTTAGTTGCCAAATTGACTTCCAACCGTTGCAAGGCGGTCAAAAAATCTTCTTTTTTAATCGGCTTAACCAATGAAACTTCCGCCCCCAGACGGCGGCTCATATCAGGATTATCCAGCAAGCTTATTATTATTACCGGCACGTTTTTGTAAAGCGGGTGCTGCTTGAGTTCACGTAGCACGTCCCAACCGTTCTTATTGGGTAGCATCACATCCATTGTAATCAGGGTGGGCGGCTGGCTCATCTGCTCAAGATGCGACAAAACTGTATCTCCGCCATAAGCCCGCTCCATTCGATAGCCTGCCTCGGCTAAGTACAGCCCTAAAAGTTCTGCTGCTTTAGCATCATCTTCTACTACTAAAGCCGTTTTAAAGATGGACGAGATTTGAGAATTTTTAAGGACACCATTCTTGGTGGTTGGTTGCTGGCTATCGTGGGTCTGGGGAGAAGTGGCGGGTTTTGGCTCGTCATTTAGTGCTGACTTTAAGTTAGGGTCAGTAGTTAATTTAAATTTGTTGCTTTGTTCGGTAACTTGCTTGTCGAGCCGGGTCTGAGCGTGAGCTTCGAGCAAACGGTCTATGGCATCGGCGGGCGGCTCGGCGGTATTAGAGGGACTGAAGGCCACAATTTCGAGGGGCAGGGTAAAAGTAAAAATACTACCTTCGCCCGGTTCGCTTTCCACCCAGAGCTGACCACCGTGCAATTCTACCAAACGACGGCTAAGAGCCAGCCCTAGCCCAGTTCCCTGATACTGGCGCGAGTAGCTGTTATCCACCTGCCGGAATTCCTCAAAAATATGGGGCTGGTCTTCCTGATGAATACCGATGCCCGTATCGGCGACAGCGACCTGAATATATTGCAGGGCCAGTTCCGATTTGACACCGGGTCGCGGCGCGTCTACCAATTGATTTGTAACTTTAATCGAGCCACCTTCGGGCGTAAACTTTACGGCATTGGAAAGCAAATTATACAAAACTTGCTTGAATTTGCTTTTATCAGCCAGCAAAAACTTGACGTTAGCCTCAAAGTGATTGGAAATACTCAATTTTTTCTTGGTAGCAATCGCGCTAACAATTGCTTCTACATCTTTAATAGCCTCGTCGGGGGTAAATTCTTCAGGGTGAAGTTCCATCCGTCCGGCTTCGACCTTCGCCAAATCCAGCACATCGTTTACAAGAGCCAGCAAGTGCCGACCACTGGTTAGAATATTATTGACATAGCGGTTTTGCTTATCGTTCAAATCGCCAAAAACCCGGTCTTGCAGCACTTCGCTAAAGCCAATAATCGCGTTTAGGGGCGTGCGTAATTCATGGCTCATATTCGCCAAAAATTCGCTTTTGTGGCGAGTAGCTTCTTCCAGTTCCAGATTACCCGATTTCAATTGGCTGACCATGCGGTTTAGCTCGGTGTAAAGCCGGGCATTATCCAGCGCAATACTAATCTGTTCGGCTACCGCTTGCATAGTCGCCAAATCCACCTCATCAAAGCCGTTTGGCATTGCGCTGGCTATATCCAGCACCCCCACGACCCGCGCCCCGCTCCGAATCGGCACAGTTAATTCCGAGCGCACCACCCCAATTTCGACATATTCCTTGTAGCGCGAATCTTTGCTGACATCGGGAAGCAAGGCCGGTTCGCCATGCTCGGCCACCCAGGTGATAACGCTTTTCTCGCCCATTTTCAAGCGTCTTTCGGTTTGGGGAGTCATGGTACTATGCCAGCCGGTTTGAGCCTTTAATACCAGTGCTTCGGGTTCGTTCGGGTCAACCAGACAAATGCTGACGCTATAATAATCAAAGGTTTGCTGTAACAGCCGGGTAGTAAAGGGCAAAAGCTCATTCACGCTTAAAATCGAGCCAATTTTGCGACCAAGTTCGGCTACTGCCCGCAGTTGGTCGGCCCGGCGTTGCTGCTCCCGGTAAAGTCGGGCGTTTTGGACGGCAATCGCGGTCTGGTTGGCAATTGTGGTCAAAAGGCGCAATTCACTTTCGGGCGGCGGCGATTTCTCCGGGCTAAAGCAGCCAATAACCCCAACGTTGACCCCCTGCAAGCGGAGCGGTACGCTGATAACGGTATTCCAGCCGCTCTGCCGGGCAACCTCTTGCATAGGATTATTGGGCGACGAAAAGGTATCTTTGGAAATCGGGCTAAATACTGGCTCGGCACTATGCAAAGAACGAAACATTAGCCAATTATCAATATCGTGGGTAGAAGCGTGGGAGTTTACGGTATTACTGATAAATTCAATTAACCCGGCAGAAAGGCCGTGTGTGCCGTAAGCCTGCACTAAGTGCTGACTTGAGTCGAGCAGGTAAATCGCGCAACCCCGATAGCCCAAATTTGTGCCAATACTTTCGGCAATATTACTCAGAGTTTGACCCAGCGATTGCGACAAATTAATTGCGCTGGCAATATCGGCCAAACAAGTTAGTTCGCGCACCTGATTAAGCGAAGTACCATAAAGCCGAGCGTTTTCGATAGCCACCGCCAGACCGTTGCCAATCGAAACCAGCAGATTCAAATCGTCCTGGTTAAAAGCATTTTTCTGATGGCTAATCAGGCTCAAAACGCCGATAGTGTGGTCACGGGTTTTAATTGGGGCGGCGGCAAAGGCCCTTAAACCCATATCGCTGATATTGCCGATAGGTACTCTGGCATCGCGGGTCATGTCGGCAATAAGCAAGGGTTTGCCGGTAGCGGCTACTTCGCCGGTCAGCCCTTCGCCGTCCTTCAAAGTACCGGGACTAACCGCCCGTACCACCATATCGCTTGCCCCTTTGTACGCCCCGACTTTTAGCAAGCGGGCCTCGTCTTCAATCAGGGTAATTCCGGCTACGTCCGCGCCCAGTACATCTACCAGCGTAGTAACAACATTGTTCAGGGTCTTATCCAGTTCCAGCGATTGATTGGCGGTGCTGATAACGGCGTTAAGGGCGGTCAAGTCGCGGTTGCGTTGTTCCATTTGCGCCCGCATCCGTTGCCGTTCGGTGATGTCGCGGGCCACTCCGACCCAGCCACGCGGGTTGGGCAAAATCGCCGCATTGACTTCCACCATCACTTTTGCGCCATCAGGCCGGACTATTTCCAGTTGCAGCATATCGTCCGGCCCGGCTTTAACCTGACCTTTGAGCCATTCCTGCGCCGTCGAACGGGAATTGCCGTTCAAAATCGAGGTAAAGGGACGGCCCAATAAATACTCTATCGACTGGCCGCTTAATTCACACATTTTGGGATTAACAAAGCTAAAATTGCCCGTACTATCCAGAATATAAATCGCATCATTGGCCCGGTCTGTCACCTGACGATAACGTTCTTCGGAACGCTGCAAATCAGTCAAAGCCTCGACCAAACGATAATGCTGGCGTTCTTCCCGGACAATAAAGCGGGCTATCATAATGCTGAACAAAGCTGGAAGCGAAACCAGCAAAATTGCCAGAGCCAGATTTGATTTAATTATGGGGTTATTGCTACTAAATACCAGCAGTACCAGCATAAGCCAGATAATTGTCGCCAGAGGCAAGGCGTAGCGGTTGCGGAGCTTTATTTGGGCCTGCCCAATTACAATATGCAAAGGCAAGGTCGAGAAAATTAGCTGGTCGTTTAATCCGGCTACCAGTATCGAACCTATCAGCAAAGCAGCTTCAATACTCAGGGCTGATAGCTTTAACCACAGGGGCAGGCCGCGCCGGGTCGTAAATAAAAAAACGCCAATGGCGGATAGTACCAGCGCGGTATATAAAAACATAGTGGGGATTGACCAATTACCAATTAATAAGGTCGCCAGCCAGCCAAAGCCAAAAAACCCCAACGAAAGCATCATTACCACCGAACCAAGCTTCATCGT
>JBBQGP010000126.1:0-16227 GCA_038323095.1 Chloroflexia bacterium
CTAATTATCCCTTCCGATATGCTGGCGCGATTGGGCGAACGCTACGCCGCCCGCTTGCTGCTAGAGGATGGCGAACTTTTGGCTTTACGCTTGCCCGCTCAGGCAGTTTATATGCTGGCGGCGGCCCGCAGTTTGTTTCTGGGTAGCCGGGAAAGCGACCCCCTTTCCGCCGCTTACGCTGGGATAGTCGAGACGCTGGCCTTGACCCGTAGCGGCAAAAGTGACCGGGCGCGAGTGGTTTGGCGCGAAGTACAAAACGCTTACGAACGTTTCCGGGCCAATTGGCCTAATTTGAGTGCTTTGCTGGGTTTACCCGATTGGAAATCTTTAGAAAAAGCTTATCAGAACCCGTCTGACCGTAGCTACGTTTTAAGTCTTTTCTCCCGGTTGGATACTTATTGGCGTGGCTGGTTGACCCGTCTTATTTTTACCGGGATTGCCTTGCAGGAAGACCCGGATTTGTGGCTGGCCGCCCGGCAAAGCCTTAATTCGGTTTTGTATGCTTCGGCAGAAAAAGAAGGTGGCCTGAATTTGCTGCCCGCCGAACTGGACGGTTTAATCGAGGAAAGTATTTCGCTGGATTTTGCGCCAAATGCCACTCGTTCGGGGGTAGGCGGCGGCTTCAAAACTTATCTGCCAGCCGTTTTTTCCCGGAAAACTACGCCCAAGCTGGAAATCTCGGCGGTAGCTTTGCCCAGTGTTAGCCCTCTCCAAACTTATGAGCCATTAAATGTAAAGTTGCGCGATTCTTCCCGTACCAGCGAAATTGGCTCAATCGAAACTACCCTGACTTATCGGCCCTGGCAACAATTACGCCATACCGAGGGCGACCCAGCCCAAAATCAGATAAGTAAATCTGGCACGCCGGTTAGCTGGCGGCGGGTGGTCGAAAAAATAGTGGAAGTCCGCCGCAAATCGCACCGTTCGCGGGGTGTGCCAGTGCTATTGCAAGTGCAAGAGGGGGTCAGCTTTTTACCCTGGGAAGCTTTGAGCTTTGGCAAGGAAGCAATTGCTTTGCAACCCGGTGTAGCTTTGCGCCGGATTACCAAGAGCTGGGAACAACGCCCGCGCGAGGTTAGTGGACGAGATATTTTGTTAATCTGTGACCCTGGCCTGGATGAATTGCGCCAAGCCTTCGCTGCTTTGCTCGAAAAAGGGCTAATGGACGAAACTTATCGGCTGGATTTGGAAAGTTTAGCCAATCCTGCCCTGCTCAAAAATCGTCCACTCCCGCCCCGGCTGGTGCATTTAATCGGGCGTAGCTTGTTAGTCAGTGATACGCCTCGCCTGGCGATTTCGCGCCGTCGTTCGAGCTATATCAGCCAAAGCATGTTTAATATGCAAACGCCTAATTCCAAAAGCTCGGAAAGCAACTATGGCAAGGAAAAATCAGTTACTTTGGCTGGGCGGGATTTGGCGAATTTGTTCCCGGCGGCCCGTCTGGTTATAATTCAGGCTCAACCAGTCGAAGACGCGGATTGGAACAGCGATAGCAGTTATCAGGCCGCTTATTTGCGCTTGATTGCCGAAGAAATGTTCAAAGCCGGAGTTCCGGCAGCGTTGTCTGTACCACCCATGACCTTAGCCGATGGTCGTCGCTTTCTGGCAGCCTTGACCCGTCGCTTGTCCGAAATAGATTGGAAGCGCAATGCTGAAAACGGTTTGGTGGAAGCTGTTTCCGAAGCAAGGCGCGATTTAGCCCGCTTTGGTGAGCAAACCATTCGCTCGGCTCTGGATTTGTGCCTTTATGCTGATAATGGCTCACGCCTTAACTTGATTGACTAAAATATCCCTCTAAAACCCCCACTATTGTCCAGTCATTTCTAAAAGTCACAAATAATTAACTAAATCTTAGTACCTTTGTATCTTTCAGCTTCACACAATTCTGTTATAATGTACTTATCAAGCTCATGTAGTATGACCGGGTTTTCGTTTTAATATAACGTTATTCCACATTCATTACTGATTTCTGCAAAGCGGTATTAAGTGGTTTCCCCACTTTCTTAGATAGCTTGTTTTAATTTAGGGTTCACGGGAATAGCGGTCATTTAACAAACGGCCTTTTTAGGCTGTCAAAATATCTAAAGTTTAAGAAAACCCTACAAATATGATTATAACTGTACCCCAATTTATGGTGGCCCAAAGTCTTTCTGCGCCTAAATTTAGCCGTCGCTTGCTTTTTAACGTTAGTATACTTTTTCTGGAATTTGTAGCTTTGTTTTATCTGGTAGTAACGATTAGCGTTACCGAAAACTTTACTAGAAGTTTTGACCGTAGTTTGTGGCCGCTTACCCCTGCCGAGATTGGTTTACAATATCAGGAGGTTACTTTTCCGGCGGCAGAAGACAAACTCAATTTGCGTGGCTGGTATATTCCGGCCACTACTCCCAGTGAAAAACTGCTGATTCTGCTGCACGGCAATATTACCAGCCGTACCACCTGGCTTAGAATTTTGCCAAATTTGGCTCAGCAAGGCTACAATTTGCTTTTGTTCGATTTTCGGGGCTGCGGTCAATCGGAAGGCGACACAGTTTCGTTTGGCTATTATGAGCAGCGCGACGTACAGGGTGCTATTGATTATGCTAAGGAACTCGGCTTCAAATCCGATAAAATCGGCCTGGTCGGGCAATCTGCCGGAGCAGCCACCGGGCTAATTATCTTTTCGCGTAACCACGAAATAAAGGCGATGGTTTCCGATTCGTCGTTTGCCGACCTTAATAGCGAACTGGAACACGCCTTGCCGTTCTATACCAAAGAAATAATCCAGCCTTTGTTCTTGCCCGGTATCCAGCTTTGGGCGCGGCTGGTACATGGAATTGATACTAATCAGGTAAACCCGGAAGAAGCCGTAAAAAACTTGAAAGACCAGCACGTTTTATTTATTCACAGTCAAATAGATAAGATTGTGCCGCTCAGTCATTTTTATCGACTAAAAAACGCCGCCGGGAGTGCCGCCGAAAGCTGGCTCGTTCCTGATGCGCCCCATATTGTGACTACCGAAAGACACCCGGAAGAATATGTTTACCATTTGGTCAAGTTTTTCGATAAATATCTTTAGGGTTATCATCTTATTGAGTTTGTCTAAGAGCGGGTCTAATAATTGGTTGGGAGTAGTCAACTGGTAGAGCAGCCTCTTACAACTGAGCCTGATTTTGTAGGATGTGGCTCTGCCCATTGATTTATTAAACAAGCTCAATATAATCTTAAAAAGCTCTGGCAGCGAGGCCGCCATCTACCAGAAAGGGTGCGCCAGTAATAAAGGCGGCGGCGGGCGAGGCCAGAAAAACCACCAATCCGGCCACTTCTTCGGGCGTTCCGATGCGGCCCAAAGGATAAACTTTGCCCCATTCTTCCATTGCTTTGGCTGGATCAGCTTCCTGGCTGGCCGCAAATTGCAGCAAGGGCGTATTAATTGAGCCGGGCAGGATAGCATTTACCCGAACGTTGTTTTTGGCGAAATCAAGAGCCATCTCGCGGGTAAGGGCCAGTACGCCCCCCTTGCTGGCAACGTAAGCCGCAGAATTGGGCAAACTAACCTGAGATTGCACCGAAGCCGTATTGATAACTGAGCCGCCGCCAACATTTATCATATGCGGAATAACAAATTTGGAAACCAGAAAAATACTTTTCAAGTTCACACTTAGGGTTCTGTCCCAAACTTCCTCATCGGTATCTACTACCGTCCCATAGGTCTGGATGCCGGCGTTATTATGTAAGATGTCTATTCGACCAAATTTCTGGTAAGTAACTTCGGCAATTTGACGGGCATCGGCTAATTTGGAAACATCGGCCTTGATAAAAATAGCCTGACCTGAATACTTTTCACTTTCTGAGGCAATTTCGCTAACCACCGCTTGTCCGGCTTCCTCGTTCCAGTCGACTACTGCAACCTGAACTCCTTCGCGGGCAAAAGCCAGCGCGGTAGCCCGCCCAATCCCGGTAGCCGCCCCCGTGACTACTGCTACTTTCCCCTTTAATTCAGGATAAGCCATACAAAATTCTGCTCCTTTGTGGTTGGTCGGGTTCTAACTGATACACTTCCCCACTTGCTATCAAATCCTGCAAATGCGCTTCGGCCATTGCCAGCCCGCGCCATTCAAGTTGTTTCCCCCATAGCTGGCAAAGTTCCCGCCAGATTTGCTCAAGGGTTAAAGGAGTGGCTGCCTTTTCGAGAATTTGCCGGAAACTGGCATCCAAATCGTTTAGATAACCCGCCACCCGGTTTAGAGTGGCATCAAAAGCCGGGCCATCCATTGCCGGATAGTGGGCGGGCAAAGCCTGCCGGATTATCCCGTTAGAGCGCAAAGCCTGCAATTTCTGGATAGTCTGGCGATAAGCCCTTACGTTTAAGTGACCATGGAAAAAAGGGAAATCTACACCGGTAATCGCATCGCCAATCAAAAGCGTACCGCTACCAAGCTCGATGAAAGCCAACTCCGCCTGCATATGGCCCGCCACTTCCAGAGCTTCCAGTATAACCCCTTCACCCAGATTAAAAGTTGCCCCCTCGTTTACCCGCAAATCTACGCGGGTAGCTGGCTCGTCCATTGTGGTGGCGATTTCTTCGCGCAAAGCAGGCGAGTCGGGGAAAAGTTCCGGGTAAGCGCAGCAAAATTCTAAAAAATTGCGCTCATGGTCTTCAATCCAATCTACTGCGCCGGGATGGGCTGCAATCAGGCAATTGGTCAAATTTTTAAGCTGAGAATTTGAGCCAATATGGTCATGATGGGCGTGAGTGTTAAACAAAATCTTGAGCCGGGAAGGTTTGACTCCTGCTTCGTGTAAAAGCTGACGAATGGCCGGATAGCTGGATTTTAAGCCGCTATCGATTAATACGGCGTATTCCGGGCCGACTATCAAATGCTCATGCAGAGGAATATTCGGGCCGAGTATTTCTTCGGCCTGAAAGATGTGTTCGCCAAATCGGTTAATCTTCATTTATTTTTATAACTATTCTTGATACTTTATCGGGCAGTAACTTTACGGCGCGAAAACCAGTTTGGGCGAGTATGACGGGCATCCAGCAAGCGAACTCGAATAAATTGACCCAGCAAATCCACCAGCGTAACCAGAATTAGTAAAGCAATTACGTTGGTGGCAACTTTGGAATACTGGTAAATTTTCATCTGGTTAATTAATTCGTTGCCCAAGCCCCCCGCCGCTACAAAACCAAGCACTGTCGCCGCCCGCATATTATCTTCCCAGCGAAAAAGAGTGTTAGTCACCAAAGCGGGTAAGGTAAGCGGAACGCGAGCCAGCCAAAGCACCTGATTTTCCCGCGCACCTGTACTGCGTACCGTCTCGATTAATCGCTGGTCAACTGCTTCAAATGTCTCGGCGTACAGTTTACCAAGAATCCCGGTTGTATGTAAAACCAGCGCGATGACCCCGGTAAACGGCCCTAAACCAACAAACAAAATTGCAAACAAAGCCCAAATCAGTTCCGGCACAGCGCGAGTAATATTCAAAATACTGCGTGAAATGTAATAAAGCACCCAGCGCAGGAGCCAACGCCGCGTCCCTTGCGCCGCCCGCGACATTTCCTCGCCCCGTAAGCGGGTCGCTGCCAAACTGAGCGGAAAGGCGAAAAGCAAGCCAAAGGCGGTTCCGGCCACCGCAATATAAAAAGTCTGAACTGCCAACCCAAGCACGAACCACAAATAATCCGGCTCAAGATAAGGCGGCAGAACCGTATTCAAAAAATTTCCGGCCAGTTTCAAATTGCGCTGGTCAAAAAAAGGTTCAATCGCTACTCCCGAATTGCTGGCACTAATCCAGACAAAGAAAATTATCAGGACAAAAATAAAAGTATTGGAATAGCGAAAAGCCCGGCGGGGCGGGGCAACAAAATTCGGGTTATCCAGATATATTTTTACTTCTTTTTTAGGTGCATCATCTACTGTTTTTTGCATAGGGTCTTTTTTAAAGTTTCAAGTTTCAGGTTGTTAGAGAAATGCGCTTGTAAATTGTTGGAAGGACGGGTTAAATTTATAGATTGGGTCATCTGCCGGACATGGAATGTCCGGGCTAGTATCATGAAAACGGCCCTAAAGGGCGAAGCGGGTTTAGCTAAATGCAGCCTGACTCTTAACGGCTTGAGCCAGGTTTTCATGTTATCAGCCCAGCCCAGCCTTTCAAGGCAGGGCGGCAACCACCGTTGACGATTGGAAATCAGAAACTGGAAGCTTCTTCTACTTCATCGGCATAAAGCCGGAAATCTTTCATTCCATCGGGCGAACCATCATAAATCAATTTGCCCTGCTCCAAAACCAAAAGGCGGCGGCAATATTGCAAGGCAAAATCTACCTGATGCAGATTGAGCATAATCGTTACGCCCCGTTCCTCGTTTAGCCTTTTGAACAAGTTCAGGATAACATCGGCGGTTTTAACGTCTACCGAAGCAATCGGCTCATCCCCAAGCACCAGCCCAGCCTCTTGCACAATCGCCCGTGCTACCGCAATCCGCTGCTGCTGCCCGCCCGAAAGCTCATCGGCACGAGTGTGAAGCTTTTCACCCAGCCCAACCAAATCCAAAGCCGCCGCAGCCGTCAGTCGTTCTGTTTCCGGCACGAGAAAAAGTGAGCGCAAAGCCTGAAAAGTAGAAACCCGGCTCAATCTACCCAGCAAAACATTCTGTAAAGCCGAAAGCGAGGGTATAACGTTATTGCTCTGGTAAACCACCGCTACCCCACTCCGCAAACGGCGCAAAGTTTTTGGGTTGGTACGCTGCTCCAAAGCCTGATTTTGCACACTTAATTGGCCGCTCGTCGGGCGAATCGAACCATTGAGCAAGCGAAAAAAGGTCGTTTTGCCTGCCCCGCTCCGGCCCAGCACCCCGACCATTTCCCCTGCTTCAATCTTCACATTTAGCCCCGTCAACCCGATTGTACCATTTGGGTAGACTTTACGTAAATTTTTGGCTTCTATCATTTTTCGAGTTTCAAGTTTCAAGTTTCGAGTTCCGGGTTTGTATAGCTAATCAGATAATGATTTAGATAATTCGTCCAGCGTTCAACCGCCCTGAAATGAATTTCGGGCTAAGTTATGGGAAGTTGGTTTTAACCAACTCTAACAAACTTGTCTCTTATTTGGATTAGAATTATCCCAAAAGGTCTATTGGCGGAGCAATATCCAACAAGGAATAGCACTTCCCTGTAGGATGCTGCTCTGCCAGTTGATGTTTTGGTAAAATCAATGGGCAGAGCCACATCCTACAAAAAACCTGCAACCCTGTAGGATGCTGGCTCTACCAGTTGACTTTTGCCCAAGCTCGATTGGATAAACTCTCAGTTGGTTTTAACCAACTTCCCATAACTTAGCCCGAAATTCATTTCAGGGCAAGACTACCACTACTCTACCAACCTTGATTCGTTTTCCAACCAGGAACTTGAAACTCGAAACTAACAACTACTTCTTCGGCGTTAGCAAACCGAATTTGAGAGCCTGCTCGCGCACATATTCATAGTCGGCATCCTTGATTTTGACGTAACCTTCGGCGCGAAGAAGCTGGAGCAAGGCCGGGTCTTTAATGTTAAGGAAAATATTAGTGATTTTATCTACCAATGCCGGGTCAAGCTTGGCCCGCACTACCCAGGGGTAGCCCGTTACGGCGGTGCGCTGGATAATCCGAACTTTGGTTTTATCCACCTTGCCCTGGTCAATCAAGCGTAGCATCACCCGCTCTTCCAGACCGCCCGCGTCTGAAGCCCCATTTTGTACTGCCAATGCTGTAGCATCGTGTCCACCAGTATATTTTACATCCTTCAAGTCGCCCGGCACTTTTAGTCCGGCAGTATCAAGCATAATGCGCGGGAAAAGCGAACCACTGGTACTTGAAATATCGCCAAAGGCAAAACTTTTACCCTTCAGGTCAGCTACGGTCTTGATTGGGCTATCGGTGGGGACGATAATCGCGCTGCAATAAGTTGGCCCACCTGTAAAGCGGTCAATTTCGGTCACAATCGGATAAAGGTCGGTTTGTTCTTTAGCCTGTACATAAGTCAGACCGCCGAAATAAGCCAAATCCAGTTTGTCGCCCACCATCGCCTGTACCACTCCGGCGTAATCGTTAGCCACAAAAAGCTCTACTGGCTGGCCCAATTCTTTTTGCATATATTCGCCAAAAGTTTTGTACTGGGCCTTCTGGGTTTCCGGGTTTTGGTTCGGAATCAAGCCAATCCGCAAAGTCGCCGGTTTTTCCGTACCGTTGCGGGCTACTTCGGGCGGGGCGGCTTTGGCCGGAGCGGGAACCGGGTTAGGGCAAGGATTAGCCGCCGCTGTTGTTCCACCCGCGCCTGCCGCAACCGTTGTCGCACTTGCCGCCGCTGTTGTCGCTACCGCCTGGGTAGTAGTCGCGGCGGCAGTGGTAGCCGGAACAGTCGTTGCAGTAGCATCACCACAGGCAGCCAATGCCAGCGATAGCAGCAGCAATAAAGCTGAAAATACGGGCATGGAGCGGGAAGCTCTAAAAAGTTTCAAGTTTCTCTCCTTCATAAATCCTTTTTAGTCATTATGTTTTGTTGATAAAGTAAATTAGCAAGCCTTGTTTAATTTTATTATATAACATTTAGAACAAACTGTCCATAACTTTTGTGTTAGAAATGAAGTAAACTAATCACAAAGAAATAGTAAACATGTGACATACCAAGTTTCAGCGTAGGGCAAGTTCTAAGAAATAATATTTCACAGAACCTTATCTTGATAAAATGATTTTTCCCAAGCTATTGCAAAGCAGTAGAGCCAGTGTTATAATCCTTCTAAATAAAACAACAAAAACGGTATAAAAAGTGATTGCTTGAATGGATGGACTGACAGCAGAAACTTCTGCCACTGCCAGGCTAAATTAGAACAATTAATGTTTTTAGATACAATCTTGCAGCGCACGTATTTGCTCAGAATTTAGGGCTGGACGTTGCGCTAGTTGTTGCTTTTTGCAAGCTCAAGGAGGAGAAATACATGTATCGTGGTCAAGCGGGAATGTGGTTGTGGGTTCTCCATCGCCTGACGGGGGTTGGAATTCTGGCCTTTCTTTTCCTGCACATTGCCGATACTTATTTGGTGGGCATGGGTAAAGAATATTATGACGAGTTAGTCTTTCTTTACCATAACTGGGTTTTCCGCATATTTGAATGGCTGCTGGTCGGCGCGGTACTTTACCACGCGATTAACGGGATGCGGGTCATTCTACTTGACTTTTGGTCGTCGGCAATCGAAAAGCACAAGCAACTTTTTTATATTACGGTAAGCCTGACGATGGTACTCTGGCTGGTAGCCGGGGGTTTTATGTTACGTGATGTAAAGTGGTTCGCTTAAGCTAGACTAGAAAAGAAGGATGAGTAAGGATGGCAACTCCTGTCACCGAACGGCCCAAAGTGACCGTCAAAGACCCCTCAAAAAGCAGACGTTGGACTAAAACCGGGGCGCGACCCCGCCCGAATAATACCTTCGAGCTGTATAGCTGGTATTTCTTTCGGGTATCGGGCATTTTGCTGCTGGTACTGGCTCTTTTACATTTAGCGATTATGCATGTAATCAACAACGTAAATGTAATTAATTATGATTTTATCGCGCAACGCTGGGCTTCTCCGCTCTGGCGCACTTACGATTTGCTGCTGCTATTTTTAGCCTTAACACATGGCTTGAACGGGGTACGTACCCTGATTTATGATTATGTACAGCCGCGCGGCTGGCGCGTGTTCAGTCTTTCCGCGTTGTATGTAGTGGGCCTGTTCTTCCTGCTAATCGGGGCGCAGGTTATTATTACCTTCCAACCAGCCGCCGCTGTTACAACGGCTATTGGAAAGTAAGCAAAATTAGAGATTCAGGAGTACAAAAAGCAATGTACCATAAGTATGATGCAGTGGTAATTGGTGCAGGTGGGGCTGGGCTAATGGCCGCGTTACAGTTAGTCGGCAAAGCTAATGTTGCCGTAATCACCAAGCTCTACCCCAGCCGTTCGCATACCGGGGCAGCGCAAGGCGGGATATGTGCCGCACTGGGTAATACCGAGGAAGACCACTGGGAGTGGCATATGTTCGATACAGTCAAGGGGGGGGATTATCTGGTAGACCAGGATGCCGCCGAAGTTTTGGCCCGCGATGCTATCGAGCGAATTATCGAAATGGAACATATGGGTTTGCCCTTTAATCGCACACCCGAAGGCAAAATTGACCAAAGACGGTTTGGCGGCCATACTCGCAATTATGGCGAAGGCCCTGTCCGCCGCTCTTGCTATGCGGCTGACCGCACCGGCCATATGATTTTGCAGACCCTTTACCAGCAGGGTATCAAGAATAACGTTACTTTCTTCAACGAATTTCACGTAATGGATATGCTGGTTAATAATGGTCGCTGCGTCGGTGTTACCGCGCTGGATATTAAAACTGGCGAATTGCACACTTTTCATAGTAAGGCCACTATTTTTGCGACGGGCGGCTATGGTCGGGCCTGGCGGGTAACTTCCAATGCTCATGCCTGTAGCGGCGACGGTATGACGGTAGCTTACCGGGCTGGTGTGCCTGTGATGGATATGGAAATGTACCAATTCCATCCTACCGGGCTTTATCGTATCGGGATTTTGTTGAGCGAGGCGGCCCGCGGTGAAGGTGGTATCCTCCGCAACTCGGAAGGCGAACGCTTTTGCGAACGTTATGCCCCAACCCTGAAAGACCTTGCTCCCCGCGATATGGTTTCCCGTTTTATCTATCAGGAAATCCGGGAAGGGCGCGGGGTCGGCCCGAACAAGGATTACGTTTTGCTGCACGTTGACCATCTGGGCAAAGAAGTAATCGACGCGAAATTGCCCGATATTACCGATTTTGCCCGGACTTACTTGCACGTCGAGCCATACCGCGAAGGTGTGCCAATCCAGCCAACGGCCCATTATGCGATGGGTGGTATTCCTACCGACATCGATGGCCGGGTAATTCTGGATGAGCAGGGAACGGTATTGCCGGGCTGCTACGCCGCCGGAGAAGTGGCCTGCGTTTCGGTACACGGGGCAAACCGTTTGGGTACAAACTCGCTGGTAGATTTGGTGGTGTTTGGTCGCCGGGCCGGACAGCACGCCGCCCAATTCATCAAGGAAGTTGACCTGGAAGCCCTGCCCGCCAACCACGAGCAACGCTCTACCGAGCTTTTACGCTTTGTAGATGGTGGCCTCGAATCTGGTCGTAAAGAAAACGCTGCTAATATCCGTAAGGAAATGCAGGACGTAATGATGGATAACGTTAGCGTAGTGCGTGATGAGCAAAAGCTGGTCGGGGCAATGGCTAAATTGGCTGAATTGCGCGAACGCTACAGCAAGGTTAGTATTAGCGATACGACCAAACGGTTTAATACCGAAAAGTTGGAAGTGCTGGAACTTGGTTCACTACTGGAAATGTCCGAGGCCACCGCTAAAGGGGCGTTGGAACGCCAGGAAAGCCGGGGCGCACATTATCGCGAGGATTTCCAGAAGCGCGACGATATCAAGTTTCTGGCCCATACTCTGGCCTGGCGGGATGAAGCGACAGGGGGGGTCAAGCGGTTGGCCTACAAGCCGGTCAAGCTGGGACGCTTCGAGCCGAAGGAGCGCAAATATTAAATCACTTGCCGTGATACCGCCTCGATTGTTGTTGAGGTAGTATCGCAGTAATAAAATAAATAGAGGGAGTTTCATATAAATGCAGATCACTGTGAAAATCCTGCGCTTCGACCCTGAAAAGGATAAAAAGGCGCATTTTGAAGCTTATGAAGTTGAGGCCGACCCGCTTGACCGTGTGCTGGATGTACTCAACAAAATCAAGTGGTATCAGGACGGCGCGTTGACTTTCCGACGAAGCTGCGCTCACGGCGTTTGTGGTTCAGATGCGATGCGAATTAACGGGCGTAACCGTTTGGCCTGTAAAGAATTGGTCGGCGACGTGGGCAAGAAGATTACCGTCGAGCCGATGCTCGGCTTTCGTATCCTCAAAGATTTGGTAGTGGATATGGAGCCGTTCTTCGACAAGTACAAATCTATCAAGCCTTACCTGATTAACTATGACGAAGTTCCGTCCATCGAACGCTACCAAAGCGCGGAAGACCAGAAGATTTTCGACGAAACTACCAAGTGTATTCTGTGTGGCGCGTGTAGCGGTAGTTGCCCGCCCTACTGGTCGAATAGCGAATTTATCGGCCCGGCAGCCATCGTGAATGCCCACCGCTTTATTTTCGATAGCCGCGACCAGGGTGCGGACGAACGTTTGGCAGTTATGAGCCAGGGCGAAGGCGTATTCCGTTGCCGCACCATCTACAACTGTACCGACGCTTGCCCACGTGGTATTCCCGTCACCAAAGCTATTGAGCAAATCAAGCGCGTGATGCTTTACAACCGCAGCTAGAGGAAATGCTGAGGATTAAGGACTGAGGACTGAGTAAATCAGTTTTCAGTCCTTTTTTTTGTACAACTTATGGCTTTAATCTAGTGACGGAGCAATACCCTGTAAGATTCTTCCCGACTTTATACTTCCGACTTTATACTTCCTAAGTCCGGCTTCTTAGCTTGATATGGTTCAGAAGGCCACCATCGAGCAGAATAGCAAGTTCGCGGCTGCTCAGGGAAGCGTTCATCCTGAACTCAAGCTGGCGGGTCAAATTTTGGACGGTTACGCCTGTGCCATTGCCCAATTGTTCCCGCAAATGCCCGATTTGGAGTTCGTCGCCCTGTTCAATAGCGGCGTAATCTGCCGGGCTATCAAAAGTAAGCGGCACAATCCCAAAGTTTATCAAATTAGCTCGGTGAATTCGGGCAAACGACAGGGCTAAAACTGCCTGTACCCCCAGATAGCGCGGGGCAAGGGCGGCGTGTTCTCTCGCGCTACCCTGACCGTAGTTAGAACCGCCCACCACAAAGCTTTTCCCGGCTTCGCGGGCGCGGGCGGCAAAGGTTTTGTCTACCCGGTCAAAAGTATATTCAGCCAAAGCGGGCAAATTCGAGCGCAAAGCCAGAATTTTCGTACCGGCGGGTGAAATATGGTCGGTGGTAATATTATCAGCTACTTTCAGAATAACCGGGCCACTCAAAGTATCAGGAATTTCGCCGAAAGCAGGCAAAGGCTTGATATTTGGCCCGCGAATTACTTCTACCGACGCACCATCTTCGGGCGGAGCAAGCAGCATCGCGTCGTTAATCTCGAATTCTTCGGGCAGCTGGATTTGGGGATATTCGCCCAGCGTGCGCGGGTCGGTAATTACTCCGCTTATGGCAGTAGCGGCGCAAGTTTCGGGGCTGGCAAGGTAAACTTTGGCACTGGCCGTCCCGCTTCTTCCCTCAAAATTGCGGTTAAAGCTGCGTACCGCCACGCTATCGCTAGAAGGAGCCATCCCCATGCCCACGCAAGGCCCGCAAGCCGATTCCAACATTCGCGCCCCTGCTACAATAATATCTGCCAACGCCCCGCTTCGAGCCACCTGAGTATAAACCTGGCGTGAGCCGGGACTAACCGTAAAGCTCAAATTGGGGTGAATACTTTTGCCGTGTAGCACCTGCGCCACAATCGACAAATCGCGGTAACTGCTATTAGTACAGCTACCCACCGAAACCTGTTGCACTGGTATGCCTGCCACTTCGCTGACCTTTACCACGTTATCAGGGCTATGCGGCTGGGCAATTAGCGGCTCTAGCTCGCTCAAGTTGATTTCCAGATACTCGTCATATTCAGCTTGGGCCTCAGCCGCCAGTTCAGTCCAGACTGAATCGCGTTTTTGAGCCTTGAGGTAAGCGCGAGTACGTGCGTCGCTGGGGAAAAGCGAGGTCGTCGCTCCCAGTTCCGCCCCCATATTAGCAATAGTAGTGCGGTCAATTACGCCCAAAGTTTCAACTCCCGGCCCGTAATATTCCACAATTTTACCCACGCCGCCTTTAACTGTCAGGCGGCGCAACATTTCCAGAATCACGTCTTTACCGCTCACCCAGGGCTGCAATTGCCCGGTCAGCTTCACCCCCAGGATTTTGGGCATGGCTAAATAAAACGCCCCGCCACCCATCGCTACCGCCACATCCAGCCCCCCCGCGCCAATCGCCAGCATCGCCAGCCCACCACATAGCGGGGTATGGCTATCGCTGCCAAGCAAAGTTTTACCGGGAACGGCAAAGCGTTCAGCGTGTACCTGATGACAAATCCCGTTACCGGGACGCGAAAAATAAATACCATATTTAGCCGCCATTGATTGTAAAAAGCGGTGGTCGTCGGCGTTTTCAAAGCTAATCTGGTTCATATTGTGGTCAACGTAGCTAACCGAAACGTCGGTGCGGACGCGCGGCACGCCGATAGACTCGAATTGAAGATAAGCGGCAGTGCCGGAAGCATCTTGCGTCAGGGTTTGATCTATTTTAATAGCGATTTCCCGGCCCGGCACTAATTCCCCCTCAATTAAATGCGCCGTCAGAATTTTTCGGGCCAAATTCATTTTCATTATTAGGTCAACTCCTCTTAAAAATAGGTAGAATGGCAAAAATTTCAGGTTTTTAAGCAAAATCAAAAAATTTGGAAATATAACTTATCCTTAAATTATAACATATTGCCAATCTGCTATAATTTAGAGAGACAAATTTTAATAGTTTAGAGAGGAAAATACAAAAGTGAGCCAAAAAAGAGATGAAGATAAGTTTAGCTCAAACGGAAATGAATTAGGGTTGGAACATTTGCCCACGCTGGCAGCCCGCCAACTTGGTTCGGGAAAAATTGGGGCTAACCCCGAAGAAGAAGCCGCCAACGCGCGGGTAGAAGCTTTGTTCCGGCAATTGCTAATCGAATTAGGCGAAAACCCTGACCGGGATGGTTTAAAGCTTACACCCTACCGGGTACGCCGCAGTATGGCCTTTTTGACCGAAGGTTATACCCAATCGCCCAAAGAAGTGCTAGGGACGGCTCTTTTCGAGGAACATTATGACGAAATGGTATTAGTACGGGATATAGAAATGTATAGCATGTGTGAACATCACATGTTGCCGTTTTATGGCAAATGTCATATTGCCTATATTCCTAACGGCAAAATCGTTGGTTTATCCAAATTACCACGGATTGTAGATGTGTTCAGCCGTCGTTTACAGGTACAGGAACGTCTAACTACCCAAATTGCCGAAGCGGTCAACGAAACATTACACCCACACGGAGTAGCCGTCGTAACCGAAGCTTATCACTTATGTATGATGATGCGCGGGGTACAAAAACAAAACTCCAAAACGTTGGCAAGTTGTATGCTCGGTTCATTCAAGGAAGATCCGAAAAGCCGCCAGGAATTTCTTAATTTAATTCAGCATACACGCGGTGTTTAGAAATCAAGCTAATCTTGCAAGAAACTGCTCCGTCCTGGATTTTTAACCAAAATCCGTGACGGAGCAGTTTCTTGCAAAAATATAACTCTTACGAAACAAGTTCTGGTTCTACGTCCAGTAAGCTACTACGTCGAAAGTCATACCAATCGGCAAATTGGTGACAATCCCAATTCCGTTCTTGCCCGAATTTGAGCCAGAAGGGATAGTTCCCAGACCCACAGCAATCAGGGTGCTGGTAAAGCCGGTATAAACCACTGTCGCTACCGTTGGTGGGGCAGCGTTAGCCGGATAGACTGTGGCAAAGCCGGTAGCAGACGGGCCGTTATTGTAGGCCACCAGGGTTGCCAATACCGCCGTTGCCCCAGCCGGAATGGTCTGCACGTTTGAGCCATTGGTAAATGTCCCGGAGACTGGCAAGTAAAGCGGGTTAAACTGCGGGTTAGCCCCATAAACACTGGCCGGAACTTTTGGGTCTGGCCCGTAAAATGGATTGCCATACAAACGGGTTGGAGTTGATAAAAAGTTAATAGTTGTACCAACCGGCGGATTATAAGGTGTAAAGCTGGCACCACCAATTAAACTCCAAACCGGGGCCGCCCCTACCGCCGCCCTTTGCACATCGTCAGGCGAGGCTGAAGGGAAGCGGGCGCGAATGGTTTCCGCCGGAGTAGGGGCGGAAGCACCACCTGTCTGGCAAATGTACCAGTTACCGCCCGCGTCAACGTGAACTTCACCCCGAAAGTGCGCCCCGGTCAAAGGCGGGCCATTTTGCGGGTCGGGTTTAATAAAGAAGGCCGCTCCCGTCCCGGCAGTAGTAGTACCGTTAGAAGTGGTGATATTGCCGGATTCGGCCACTATCCCGTAACTCGCTTTGGAAAAACCATACACGCCGGTATTGTTGTAAGACCAGCCGTTCACCCCGTTTACGC
>JBBQGP010000127.1:0-16067 GCA_038323095.1 Chloroflexia bacterium
TGAGCCTCGAAAAATTCCGAACCTTTGCCAAACAAAATACTTGGCTGAATAATCGTCCAGTTTATCCCGCTATTGCGAACGGCTTCTTCCATTTCCCAGCGCGTTTGCATATAGGTACCGGGTTTATCCGGCTTTGTGCCAAGCCCGCTAATCAACAAAATATGCTTTACTCCGGCTTCTTTGGCCGCTTTTACCAGGTTTTGCGTACCTTCCACGTTTACCCGTTGGTAAAGATTGTTTACGTTTTTTAGATTGGCGGTAACGGCTACCGCGTCAATTAGTTTATCTGCGCCCTGCATCAGTTGTTTGAGGGCGGTAGCATCGGAAACATCACCTTCGATTAATTCCACGTTTTTGTACTGGCGCAAAGCCTCGATTTTGCTGCCCTTACGGTACAAAGCTCGTACCGGCTCATCGCCCTGACCAAGTTGTTCGATAATGTTCCGGCCAATAAAGCCGGTTGCGCCTGCGATTGCAATCATTAAAATGCGCTCCTCTCGTTTAATCCGGGTTATGCTTAACCCTGAGCCTGCTCATTGCTTTTTCTGGTTATTTAAGAATTTTCCAAATAATACCCTATCACTATACCTTTGCCAATCTTCTTTTTCAACCTGCGTTAAGTTTGACAGGGTTAAGGTTTGATATATAATGGTGCAAGAGCCACTGTTTCGGCTATTTTTTGTGCCGCAATTTAAAATACAAAACTATACTTTACCCATCAGCTTAGGCGCGGTTTGGTTTCGGGTTATTGCCAACCGCCACTGGAGTTTTTGTTTGCATGAAAAACAGATATTCCCCGGTTACGCCCCCCAATCGTCCAATTCGGCCCGCACACTTTTTGCGCTGGGGGCTGGTCTTGCTAACCCTGCTGACTCTGGCCGGGGCTGGTTTTTTTGGCAATAGTAATTCCGGCGATAATTTTGCGCCCGCCGTCCGCCCGACCAATCCGGCGGAAGATTCGGGCGTATCAGTTAAACTGAGTTCACAGTTGCCGCGCAACAAGGTCGAAGCCGCCGCCTTTGAAAAACTTTATCATTCTTCCTATAATTTCGCGCAGGTAAATTCGCTCAATGCTGCCTATGTCGCTACCAACGGAGGCGGGCTGGTTCTCGATAATTCGGTACAAAGCGGGCCAACCGTCCGAACTACTCCCGCTTTAAGCCAGGCCCAAAACCAACCGCTCACCCCAACCCCGACCACTACCGGCGGCCCTTTTCGGGCTAACGGCTCATCGGCTTGTGTAGGGACAAACCCCGGTACTTCAACTCCTGACCCTTGCGAAAATGATGATAGTCCTTTTCCCACCAATTCTTCCCCTACTTCTTCTGCTGCACCAATTTTCGCAAATAATGTAGCTCAAGGTCACAATTTTGTTCCTAACACTGGTCAAACCAGTGATGTAGACTGGCTGGTATTTCAAGTTACGACGGCTTATTTACAATATACTATTACTTTGACCAGTTCCGACGCGAATGCCTTGCCGTCGCTGGTATTGTTTGACCCGACAGCTTCCAGCGTAATTAGCACAGGGGTCAACAGTGCCGTTAGTGTGGTTAGCATTACAAATTTTGTCCCAACTACCACAAGTAATTATTATATTCGGGTTTTACCCCCGAACGTAGCCGGGATTGACCCTAAAACGCTTACTTATCAAATAAGATTGACCACTGGCAATACTGTACCAACCCCTACCGCTACCAATGCGGCGGTAACTGCTACTACAACCGGCGGGCCGACCAATACGCCTGTGCCTTGCCGGGATGATTACGAGGATGATAATTCGCCGGGTAACGCCAAAGAGCTAAGGCCGAGCTATGGCGAACCGCCGCCCTTTGGGGGAACACCTGGTCTGCCGGGAGTATCGGCGGACAGTGCCGCTATCCAAACTCACTATATTTGCCCGGAAAGTGATATTGACTGGGTTTATATGGATTTGGTGAAGGGCAAAGCTTACAGTATTTATACCAGCGCACCGACTAATGGGCTGGATACTTTTATCGTACTGTATACCAAAGATGCCGCCGGAAATTACATCCCGGTTTATTCTAACGACGATTATCCCGGTACGGCTCTGGCTTCACGGATTGATTGGATTGTGCCAGCTACGGCTGATACGCCGGTGGGCCAATTTGTGCGCTATTATCTGGCGGTCAAGGACGTGGCGGGACACGGCGCATTGAATATGAAGTACAATTTGGTCTTGCAATCGGCGGGCAATCCGATTGGCACTTGCTTTGACCAATACGAGCCGGACAACAATCCGGGCGAAGGCAAAGAAATTCTGCTAAACGAGGCGCAAGTACACTCTTTCTGCCCGCAGGGAGACCGGGATTGGGTGAAATTCTTTGTCAAGGCCGGACGTAGCTACAATATGAGTACCTCCTTCCCGGCGGGAGCGCTGGGCATGGATACCAGCCTTTATATCTGGCGAATAAGCTTTGACCCGAACGACCCCGGCAAAGTAATCGAGCAGCGTTTGCTGGCTCAAAACGATGACCGCAATGATAATGATTTGAGCAGTACGGTCAACTTTACCGTACCCAGCGACGGTTATTATTATGCGGAGGTACGGAACGCGGGCGATATTGGTCGCAATGCCCTTAATTATACTTTGCGCCTGAGCAGTGCCGGTGCGCCACCGTTGGATAATGGCGGAACGGCGACAGCTAATGCCGGAGCGCGGCAAACCGCCACTGCTGCGGCACAAACGCCGGCAGTTACCACCGCCGGTACTCGCACCGCAACTACCGCAACCGCGACGACTGCCACCGCTACTATTACCGCCGCCGCCAATTCCGCGCTACAGGCCCAACTCGCCCGTTTCCGCTTTGGCGATGCCAGTTTCCAGCGTTTGTGGTTCTTCTCGGATTTGGCAGTATTTAGCGGACGCAGCCAGCGTAGCTGGGAATGGGGGCCAACTCCGGCTCAAAGCAAGCTCGAAAATTACGCCGAAGCTGCTGGAGGGGTGCGGCAAGTGCAGTATTTCGACAAGGCCCGGATGGAAATCAACAATCCAAAGGGCGACCACAATTCCAAATGGTTTGTGACTAACGGCTTGCTGGTCAAGGAATTGGTTTCAGGTTGGGTAGCGACGGGTGATAATCAGGGTGAATTAAAGGGTGCGGCTCAAATTGCTGTCGCCGGAGATTTGACCGAAAGCAATCCCGCCCCGAATTATGCCAGCTTCCAGAATTTGATTACGACCAATGGGGCGAACCGGGCCGAAAACTTGACGAACCAGATTGCAAAGCTGGCTCTTTCTAAAGACGGCACAAGCTCAACCCTAACAACTGCGCCGGAACAAATCAAGCTGGTCAATTATATCAAAGAAACCGGGCATAATATCCCTGCCGTGTTCTGGAATTACCTGAACGCCAAAGGGCTGGTTTACGAAAGTGATTACCGGGAAAGTGCCTTGCGCGATTGGGTCTTTACGGTTGGTTTGCCTTTGAGTGAGCCGTACTGGGTCAAGGCTCAGGTAAACGGGGTTGAACGGGATGTTCTGGTGCAGCTTTTCGAGCGGCGCGTTATAACCTACACTCCTACCAACCCGGCAGAGTGGCGGGTCGAAATGGCGAACGTCGGCCAGCATTATTACCAGTGGCGTTACAACGCTAACCTCGAAGCGGCGAATTAAAGTGCTGAGGACTGGGAACAAGTCGGAGGTATGAAGGTCGGCGAGGTTGGGCAAACGTCAACTGGCGGAGCAGCATCCTACAAGGGGATAGGGGCATGTGGCTCTGCCCATTGATTTTGCCCAAAAGTCAACTGGCGGAGCAGCATCTTACAGGGGGAAGTGGTATTGCTTGCAGGATATTGCTCCGCATTTGATTGCCTATAGAAACTTTGTTTCGGACAAGCGCGGATTAATTTCCCTGCCTTAAAAGGCTAGGCTGATAACATGAAAACTTGGCTAAAGCCATTACAAGTTTAGCCAAATTGAGCTTAACCTCTCCCCGCCCTTCAGGGCCGTTTTCATGCTATCAGCCCGGACATTCCATGTCCGGGAGATTACTAACAAATCGAAAGTAGGAAGTATAAAGTTGGAAATAACTCGCAACTCGCCACTTTTCTAACAACTAACAACTTTGCTAAAGAAACAGGTAAATGTGAAAGAACAGTTTTTGCTCAAGCCGGATATGGTTTTTCTCAATCATGGCTCGTATGGGGCTTGCCCGCGCTCGGTGTTTGAGGTGCATCAGGCGTGGCAGCGCGAACTGGAAGCCCAGCCCGTCGAGTTTTTGAGCCGTCGCGCTCCCGATTTGCTACAGGAAGCCCGCGCCCATTTAGCCGCTTATTTGCAGACCGTCGCCGACAATCTGGTTTTCGTCAGCAACGCTACGACGGGCGTAAATATGGTGGCGCGTTCACTTAAACTTGGGCCGCAGGACGAAATTCTGGCAACCGACCATGAATACGGGGCAGTTGACCGTACCTGGCGGTTTTTGTGCGGCAAAACCGGGGCAACTTATATTAATCGCCCTATGCCTTTGCCCGTTACAACGCCCGCTGAATTTGTCGAGAATTTTTGGGCGAGGGTTACGCCCCGCACCCGTGTGATTAGCCTCAGCCATATTACTTCGCCGACGGCCCTGATTTTTCCGCTAAAGGAAATTTGCCGGAGAGCGCGGGAAGCCGGAATTTTGACCCTGATAGATGGAGCGCACGCGCCGGGCCAAATTCCACTAAATCTGGAAGATTTGGGGGCGGATTTTTACACCGGCAATTGCCATAAATGGTTGTCCGCGCCCAAAGGAGCGGCTTTTTTATACGCCCGGCCCGAAGTCCAAAATTTAATCGAGCCGTTCGTGGTAAGCTGGGGCTGGGAAAGCCTGATGCCCGGTTCGTCACTTTTTGTGGATTGGCTGGAATGGCAGGGAACTCGTGATATTTCGGCTTATTTGTCTGTTCCCGCGGCGATAGATTTTCAGCGCAGCAATCATTGGGATATTATCGGGGCGGCTTGCCATAGTTTGCTGACCCAAACCCGCCGCCGGATTGAGGCCCTGACCGGGTTGCCGCCGATTTACCCTAACGAAGGCGAAAGCGATTGGTACTGGCAATTGGCGGCTATGCGTCTGCCTCAATGCGACCCGAAAGCTTTGCAAAAACGCCTGTGGGACGAATATTCTATCGAGATTCCGCTTATTAGCTGGAACGACCAGAATTTTATTCGGATTTCAGTGCAGGGTTATAATACCGCCGCCGATTTGGATGCACTGGTGCTGGCTCTGGAAGATTTGCTGCCGTCTTTGCAAGCCTGAGCTTTTTCAGAACAGGAGTAAATTTTATGCCACTTGATGCCCAAACTAAAGCTTTGCTGGATAAAATGGTTAATTCGCCGCCGCGCCATTCTTTGCCGCTTGAAGTCGCCCGGCAACAGGCCCGTGAAGTAGCGAGGCTGGCGGGTGAGGTTGAGCCGGTAGCAAAAGTGGTGGATATGGAAATACCCGGCCCTGGCGGTGACATCCCGGTTCGCTTTTATTACCCGCAAGGGGAAGGACCGTTTCCGGCGGTAGTTTATTTTCACGGGGGCGGCTGGGTTATTTGTGATTTGGAATCGCATGACCCGGTCTGCCGGATGCTGGCGAACCGTAGCGAAGCGGTAGTTATGGCGGTAGATTATCGCCGCGCCCCTGAAAACAAGTTCCCGGCAGCCGTCGAAGATGCTTATATGGCGGCCTGCTGGCTGGTCGAAAATGCCGAAAGTGTAGACGTAGACCCGGCGCGGGTAGCGGTAGCAGGCGATAGCGCGGGCGGCAATCTGGCAACGGTAGTGGCCCTTTTAGCCAAAGAACATGGCAACCCGCCTTTAGTTTTTCAGCTTTTGGTTTACCCTATCACCGATTATTATTCGCCCGGCACGCCTTCTTATGAGGAAAACGCCGAGGGCTATTACTTGACTAAAAAAGATATGATTTGGTTTTGGAATAACTATATTTCCGAAGCAAGCCACGCTACCAGCCCCTACGCTGCCCCTTTACGCGCTCCTGATTTAAGCGGTTTGCCGCCCGCCCTGATAATCACCGTCGAATACGACCCGCTAAGGGATGAAGGGGAAGCCTATGCCAAACGCTTGCAAGAGGCGGGCGTTTCGGTCAAACTTAGCTGCTATAACGGGACCGTCCATAATTTTTTCCGTCTAGGCGGGGTAATCGAGCAGGGCAATCAGGCTATGAACGAAGCGGGGGCGGCCCTGAAAGCGGCTTTTCAAAAGGCGAGAGAGTAATATGCAGTTAACTACTTATGCCGAAGCTAAGGAATTTTTAGAAGTTGCCCAGCCTTTTCTGGAAAAAGAGGAAGCTTTAGCCAGCCTGATGTTTGGGGTAACGCTGGGACTTAGAGCGCATCCCGAAAGGATAAAAACACCGCCTTACCTGGCGACAATCGTGGACGAAAGCGGGCTGGTTATGGCCGTAATGATGACCCCGCCCTATAACGTCAATATTTATACTAACCGCGACGCTACGGGCGAGGCTTTGGATTTGTTAGTGCAAGATTTAGCCCAAAAAGCGATTGTTGTGCCGGGCGTAATGGCCCCTTCGCCCATCGCCAAAGCTTTTGCCGAAATCTGGACAAATTTAACCGGGCAAAACTACAAAACCAGAGTTAATATGCGGCTTTTCGAGCTAACCCGTGTTATCGAGCCTTCGCCCGCCTCCGGCTTTTTACGCAAAGCTACCGAAGCTGATTTTGAGATAGCGGCGCGATGGGCCGAAACTTTTGGAATCGAAGCTTTTTCCGAAAAACCCAACCCCGTCCGCGCCCAAATTATTGCCCGCACCCGGATAGGGGACGGCACGCTTTATTTATGGGAAGATGCAGGTCAGGTAGTTTCGATGGCGGGGGTAGGTCGCCCAACCCTTAATACTACCACGGTCAGTTTGGTCTATACTCCGCCTGAGATGCGCGGCAAGGGCTACGCCAGCAGTTGCGTCGCCGGAATAAGCCAGTTAATGCTAAATCAGGGCTACAAAAGCTGTGTTTTGTTTACCGATTTAGCTAACCCAATTTCCAACAGCATTTATCAGAAAATGGGCTATTGTCCCCTTGCCGATTTTGATGAGCTAACTTTTAGCTAAACAGCTTTTTTGGCTCAAGATATAGGGTTATATCGGTATCGTCCTCGCGGCTGGGTGGCGGGGACGGCTGGTAGTTTTCGGGTCGGATTTGCAAATTAAAAACGCTGCGCCCAATTGAAATAGAATCGCGGCGCGAAAGCGGGTGCGGCATTCCGGGGTCAATCGCCTTGTCATTGACTAAAACGCCGTTGGTGCTGCCCAAATCAATTACGCTTACCTGCCCGGTAGCGTAGTCACACTGGATTACGGCGTGATAGCGCGATACCAAAGCTTCCGCCACCACAATCTCGTTATCCGGGTTACGACCAAGCGTAGTTTGTCGCTGCTCAAGGTTAATACGCGAACCAATGTCCGTGCCGCGCTGGACTATCAGAAAAACCGTGTTGCGACCATTTGCGCTCATTCTTGTATACCTTCCTCATTTTAATTGATACTTAAATACTAACCTAATTAACCCGTGTTTCTTGTAAAACATTGCTCGGCCATTCGATAAAACTACAACTTATTGAGCCAAATTCCTGGTTTGTTTGCAACAGGCCAGCTTTAATCGCGGTTCAACTTTGGTAAAGTGAGGTCAGGGCTGGGAATTTCGGTTACGGGTGCATAATTACTTTGAGAAGAATTTTCAAAAGGGCGGCTATAGCGTCCCTGCCAGCTATTGAGCCGGATAAGCAAAAGCCCCTGAAAAGAGCGCAAGCTATCCCGCAAAAGATGCACTTTTGTGCCAGTTTCGTCGCGCCAGCGCACCGGGATTTCTTTTAGTCGATAGTTTTGCCGCCGGGCAATATGAATTACTTCGGCATCAAAGCTCCAATCATAAATTCTTTGCAACCCATAGATATGTCGGGCAACTTCGCCCCGGTAGCATTTGAAGCCGCAAGTTACGTCGCTTACTTTTACTTCGGCGATTAAATTGCTCAGGCCGGTAAAAATCTTGCCCATATTTTCGCGTAGCCAGGGCTGATGGCGTTCAACCGACGCACCCGGCATTTTGCGCGAACCCTGTACAATATCATAACCTTGCTCGAACCATTGCCACATTCCGTCCAGTTCTTCGATTGGAGTCGATAAATCGGCATCAGTAAAAAGCACATATTCGCCCAGGCTGTTCAAAATACCCTGATTTAAGGCGTAACCCTTGCCCCGGTTCGCGCCATACTCGATTACCCGGCAGATTTCGCCTCCGCTTCTTAGAGTGTTAGTGGCTAATTCAATTCCCCGGTCTGCGCTGCCATCATCCACCAAAATTATTTCACGGGTATAAGATTGCTTACCCAAATAAGCCAGCAACTTTTCGATAGTTGGGCTAATTCGCTTTTCTTCGTTATAAACGGGTATGACAATCGAAAGCCGGGTTGCCTGCCGCGTCCCGCGTCCTTCTGGAACATACGACAATGAAATTACGCTCTCCTTTTTGCTTCTGCCTTAAATTTCCAATTTTACTTACTACTTTTACTAATTTTAAGCAGTAATCATAACTATAACGATTATATCACGGTCAAAGTCGCTTGTCGAAAGCTCATTTTTGGTATAATAAGCCTGGCAAAAAAGTTCGAGAAAAGAAACGAGGTATGTATGAGCCTGAATGAAAAGCAAAAGCGCGAAGTATATCTTGACCACGCCGCTACTACCCCGGTAGATGTACAGGTAGTGGAAGCAATGCTGCCTTGCTTTACCGAGTATTGGGGCAATCCGAGCAGCCTCTACCAGCAGGGACGACAAGCTAACGACAAAATGGCCGAAGCTCGTGAGCAGGTGGCCCGTGTGCTGAAATGCAGCCCGGCAGAAATAATCTTTACCAGTGGCGGCAGTGAAAGTGATAACCTGGCCTTGAAGGGAGTGGCTTTTTATGCTCAACTTCATGGCAAGGGCAACCACATTATTACTACCGAGTTTGAGCATCACGCTATTTTGCATGCTGCCGAGTATCTGGAACAATTCGGCTTTGAAACTACTGTGCTGCCTGTCAATAGTGAGGGCTTGATTGACCCGGAAGATGTGGAGCGGGCCATTCGTCCCGGCAAAACAATTCTGGTCAGCGTTATCTACGCCAATAACGAAATCGGGACGGTGCAGCCGTTAGCCGAAATTGGCAAAATTACCCGGCGGCACGGCGTTTTGTTTCATACCGACGCGGTGCAAGCTCCCGGTAATCTTTCTCTGGATGTAAACGAATTGGGCGTGGATTTGCTTTCGCTATCTTCGCACAAGTTTTATGGGCCAAAAGGTATCGGCATTTTCTACGTGCGGCAGGGAACGCAATTACTTTACCAGCAGCAAGGCGGTGGGCAGGAGCGTAAACGCCGGGCCGGTACCGAGAATATTGCCTTTATGGTTGGTACGGCTAAAGCTTTGACGATGGCCGAAGAAAACCGTAACGAGAATGTAGCCCGAATTACGGCCTTACGGGATAAGCTTTTGGCCGGAATTCAGGAGCGCATCCCTGATGTACGGGTAAACGGCACTATGGCTCACGCTAAACGGCTTTGCCATAACCTGAACGTTTCCTTTGACGGCATTACAGGTGAGGGAATTTTGCAAGCTTTGGATTTGGAAGGAATCGCCGCCAGTAGTGGTTCGGCCTGTAACGTTGGTTCAATCGAACCCAGCCACGTGCTAAAGGCGATTGGTTTGCCAGTTGAACTGGCTCTAGGGACGGTGCGTTTTTCGCTCGGCAAAAATACGACTGAGGCTGATATTGATTATACTCTGGAAAAACTGCCAAAAGTAGTTGGGCGAATGAGAACTTTATTTGAAATGGAACTGGTTTAGTGGCGACGGGCGGCAAGAAAGAAAAAGCCAGAGAAACTAAAGGCGTGGCTTTGCGCCCTCAAAACGGGCAAAGTTTGAAAGAATTAACCCGTCAGGTGTTGCTCGAAAACGGCGAACAGCCGGATTGCTGGATTATAGCCGAGCAAAGCGAACCGGGCCACACCCGGCTTTTTTGCGCCGCCCCGCCTTTTCAAATGCTTGATGGTTCTAACGGGCCTTTGCTGGATTTTGCCTTAGCCGAGGGGCTGGGTATGGCAACCTTGCTAACCGAAGAAAAAGGCGAGGTCGAGACGATTGCTTGTATCAGCTATGGCTTTTTGGGTAGCTGGCTATGCGACAAGGATTTTGACGACGAAGATTTTGCCCCCGAATTTACCGAAGTAAGGCGCGTCCGGCGCAAAGCCCCGCTCGAACAAATGTTGCGGGCCGCTCTTCAAGAAATGATACATCTGGCCTACGCCCGCCTTAGCAGCAACCTCCCCGCTCCCTACTCGCAACTCCCAACTCCCAACTCTTTCACCACAGAGGACACTGAGGTTTCACAGCTTCTAACTCAAAACTCAAAACTCAAAACTCAAAACTTTGTTTCACCCGACAACCGACAACCGACAACCGACAACCCTGCATCCCCACTTCAAGTAATAATTTTGCCCAATGGCGGTATGGCTCTCAAACGTTTTCGGCCTGATGCGAGCTTGAACGATTTGTCGGAAGCGATGAGTGGGCTTGCTTCCAAAGCTAAATTAACTCGCTTGCGCCAGACTGCCCAAAACTGCGGCGGCTGTGGGCGTTGCTGCCACGACCCCGATATTCCCCTGACCTATTTTGATGTACAAAGCGTAGCGGCTCACCGCCTGCCCGAAATCTACCTGCATAACCCTGATAAGGCTCTGGCCCAAATGCACGAAATGCTCGGCTTTCCTTATCTACCTGCCGCCGGAAGTATGCTACCCGCTAACCGTTTGTATTTTCGCAAGAAAGACGGTAGCGGCGGAGCAAACAGCCCATGTATCTTTTTAGATGGGCGTGGACTGTGCGGGGTATATTTGGGGCGGCCACTACTGTGCCGTTTGTACCACTGCGCCGAAAATTCCAAAGCTCTTGAATTACTTTATCGTACTTCGTTTTATGCAATTGAATGGCTGGGCCGGGCAGTCGAAAGCGGTGCAATCCACCCTTCTCGCCCTGTCACCCTGCCGCAACTGCTAACATTACCGCTCGTCCGAATTGCCAGCCCTTACGCCCTCTCTAAAGTCCGGCTCGAAATTAACAAGTAAGAATTATTAAGCAGGAAGTCTCAAAATCCACTGGCGAAGCAATGTCCCACAAGGGTTAGCAACATTTCTGTAAGATATTGCTCCGCTAATAGATTTAGTCTAACCACCCAATCTTATTCTCAACTCAAAACTCAAAACTAACAACTCATCTCACGCTTGCCCTAAACGTCGGTAGCGAGCTTCAAAGAAGGCGTACAAACCGTAAGCGACCAAACCGATTGCTACGATGCCAAGCAGGAATGGGCCGTAGGTTTGCTCTTGCAACTTTTGCAAAATGCCACCCAAACCTTTAGCCTCGCCGGGATTGCCTTGTAAAGCTGCAAAGCCCAGAAAAACCCCGATTAGACCAAAAACTATCCCTCGCGCAATATGGCCGAACCGCCCGAAAGCAATTGCTACTTTTTGAGCGGTATCGCTCATCTGGCCCAAATCCAGATTCTTTTTGAATTTGGCAGTAATACCCTTATAAATTTGGTAGCCACCAATTCCGATTACGATTAGCCCGACAATAGCCAATAAAATCCGGCCAAACGGTACATCAAGCAATTTGGCCGTCCAGTCTTGCGCCTGAGCATCCGAACTTTTGCCAGTGCTGCCCGCGCCCAAACTTAATTGCAAGGCGGCAATCGCCAGCAAGGTATAGGAAACGCCGATAGCTGCGTAACTAATTCGCAAAATAATTCCTTTGGGTTCCTGGCCTTTGTGTTCCGGGTCAAAAATCGCTTCGATGAATTTCCATAAGGCGTAACCAATCAGGCCAATCGCGGTAACAATAAGCAAAAGTTGACCAGAGGGCTGCTCGTAAATTGCCTGCAAAGCTCCTTTGCGGTCTGTTGTGCCGCCCCCGTTGCCAGCCGCTGCCAGTGCAGCTAACCCGCCAATAATAACATAGACGATTCCTTTGGAAGCAAAACCCATACGAGCCAAAACTCTGCTCCATTGACTATTGGCAGCGTTTCGGGCGGTATTTCCGGCTTGTCTTGCAGTTTGCTCTATTTTTGGCTGAAACTTTTCTGGACTCATGCTTTTCCTGCTTTCCTGATTTTAATCACAACCAATATTTAACCAATAAAAGCATAGTTTGTACCAGCAGAGTTAAGGTTTGAAAACAGGCAACCAATAATTTTACATCGGCTTTAATCTTTGGTAGCAGAAAAACTCTAATAAAAAAAGGAGGTACAACTTTTTAGAAATTGCGCCTCCCTTTTTTATTATTTAACTTGGCTAATTCTTAAGGCGTGTCAAATACTTGGTTTGGAGTAATCAACTGGCGGAGCAGCATCTTACATATGAGTCTGCTTTTGTAAGATGTGGCTCTGCCCATTGATTTATTAGATTGGCTCTTACAGTTCCAGCTTCTTGTTTTCGCCACCTTTAGCGGGTTGGCCGGTTACTACCGCCTTGACAAACCCGGCTATTTGAACGACCTTGCTATCGGCTGAGTCCCAATATTCAGCCTGTTCTACCTGCACTCTAAGCAAACTCAGTTCCGGGTCTTCCAGCCCTTTGGGAAACCAGGCTTTCAGAATCGGATTCCAAAGTTCCTTCATTTTCTCAGGGTCAGTTACTACTTCAGCCCGGCCCGAAACCGAAACGTAAGTGTTGTGCTTGGGGTCAGCATAACTTAGGTTCACGTTGCGGTCATGCTGGATTTCTTCTACCTTTGGTGAATGTTCTTTGGTGAAGAACCACAGCATCCCATCAAACTCGGTTTTTTGCGTTCCCATCGGGCGGCTACGCAACGTCCCATCGTCCTCAACCGTGGTCAGCATCGCAATCTGAATATCTTTAATAAGCTCGCCGAGCTTTTTTGTAGCTTCGTTTTGGTTACTGATAGTTTCTACTGCCATTTCTGGTACTCCTTATTTTGCTGGTGCATCTTAGCACTATTTTACTAAAGATTTCTACTTGGTTTAGTAAAGCAAGCTAAGTGCCACAGAAAAAGTCTGGAAAGAAAAAGCCCCAAAACTACTTCACTTCGATATTATCCAGCCCGCCATAAATATTGTACCAGGGCTTCGCGCCTTTTTTCAGGGTTTCATTCAAAGCCGTGATGTTTTTTACACCCTGGTCAAGCAGCCATTCTTCCAGAGCGTCCGCACCGTTTTTGGCGAAGACTGGAATTCCCTGTTTCCAGGTAGCCCGCCCGCAAAGTACCCCACTAAAGGGCGTTCCGGCTTCTGCCGCTACTTCCAAACTTTCGATGAACACATCGTTATCTACACCCGCGCTCAAATAAATAAAGGGTTTTTTGGCGGCAGCGGCGGCGGCCTGGAAATGTTCAATGGCGGCTTTCTTGTCATAAGCCGCTTCACCACCCTTAAAGGCTCGGCTACCTTCCAGATAAACGACGTTGACCGGGATTTCGACTTTTAGCACGTCTACGCCGTAGCGGGGCTTGGAAAATTCTTCCATATAGGCGGTAACATATTTTGGCTTTATTTTGGCGAATTCCAGCCCTTGCTCGTCATAATTGTCGTCGTAGGCCAAAGGCTCAAGGAAGAAAGGCACGTCTATTGCCGCACATTCTGCCCCGATCCGCTCGATAAAGGCCAGTTTAACAGTGTTAATGCGCTCGTCATCAAAAGGATTAAAATACAGCAGAATTTTAATCGCGTCTGCGTCCGCTTCCAACAAACGCCGCACGCTCCATTCGGGCAGCAAATCGGGCATACGACCCTTTACGCTGACATCGTAGCCGGTTTTTTCGTAAGCCAGTAGTACACCTGTACCGGGAGCGCGTTCTTTCAAGGCAGGAAGGCCGTATTCAGGGTCCATCAAAATCGCGGTGGCGTGCTGGGTTAGCACTTTAGTAACCCGTTTTTTGAACTCGGTCAACTCCGAATCGGGTACAGATGTACCTCGCACTTTTTCAATACTTTTTTTGAGCGAACCACGTTGATCCATAGCGGCGGCGGCAATAATGCCGTTTTTGTCCGCGCAAGCCTGGAGATGCTCGAATTTTCCCTTACTAATTTGTACTTTAGCCATTTTGCTCCTCGTGAATTAGTCCACTGTGCAGACTGCTAATAACTCAACTTTTCAAACTTTGTACAATCATACACAATCTTTTGCCGCTTTGCAAACCAAAACGCCGAAAGAACTTATTAGCCCCGGCTGAGGAGTTGCTTCAGGGTGGCTTGCATGATTTGGGCAACTTGTTCAAGCGGCTTGGACGTGAATTTGTCGATAGTATCGCTGCTGCGGTGATAATTGGGGTCGCTTTGACGATTAAAAAATAGCACCGGGATATTGGCCTGGGCAAAACTGGCGTGGTCGCTGCTGCCATCCGAAGCAGTGCTGGTTCTTATTTCGGTATCCCTGTAACCCTGATTAACTACAACCGTGCGGGCAATATCGGCCAGATTTTTGCTTCCGGCAACGGTCAAAGTTTGCCCGGTTGTTACCATATCCAGATTGAACATGGCTTGAATCCGGCTCTTTTCGGCCACGCTTAACTGCTTGACATAATACTGACTGCCAATTAAACCCAGTTCTTCGCCATCAAAAGCAATAAAGCGAAATTCTACATCGGGATAGGCTTTGGTCAAAACGCGGGCCAATTCGATAGTAATACCCGTGCCGCTACCGTTATCGTTCGCACCCGGCCCGGCTGGGACGCTATCGTAATGACCGCCAATAATAATTACCGGGGCGTTAGGGTTATTCCCGGCGGCGGGACGTGTGCCAATAACATTACGGATAACGGCATTGCTTTTGTCAAATTTCAGATTTAACGTAACTTTCAAGGTTTCATTGCCGGCCCGTTCGATTAGTTTTTGTCCGGCGGCTTGCTCGATATAGGCGATTGGCAAAGCGGCTACCCGCAAGTTGGGGGGCAAAAGTGGCTCGGCCTGAGTTGGTATGATTAGCAAAGCTACCGGGCGGCTGCTTTCCGGCATAGCGGCTATTTTTTGAATAATCTGGCTTAAACTTCGATTACTGGCTTGAATTAGCATTACTTTACCGCTAAAATTGTCGGATTCGGCAAGGTCGCCCGCTATATAAGCTAATTCAGCGTTAGTTTGGCCCGGTTCGCCTGACCCAACATAAATCAGGGTAACTTTGGCCGAAGTATTTTCGCCACTAACCGTTAAATTTGAACCTTTTTCTACTCGCAAAAGAAAAGTGCTATCCTGAAAGGTAGCTTTCAGACCGAAAGTTTCAAATTGTTTTGAAATATAATCGGCGGCTTTTTTCTGGTTCTCGCTTCCGGCCAACCTTATGCCAATATCGCTTGCCAAAACCTTGACGTGGTTATAAGCATTTTCCGCCGAAAAAGCCAGCACTTCGCCCGGTGCGTTCTGAACTGCCGCCGGAGTAGTGACGGGAACTGCGGTAGTTGCTGGAACTGTGGTAGTTGTTGGAATACGGGTAACGGTTGGGGCGGCGGTAGCAATGACGACGGGCGTGGCAGTGACGGCAACGGTATTAGTAGCGGGCGCAATTGTTGCTGGAATAGTATTCGCTTTAGTTGGAACAGCCGTTGCCGGGATAGGGGTAGGTTCGCCACAGGCTGCCAACCCTAGCGTTAGAATTAGCCCCAGCACAATTAACAAATTTTGATAGCGGCTCAAAAGACGCTTTATCATAAAAACCCTTTCAAAATTTAGGGAAAAGGAGGAATAGCCTCTGGTCAGGCAAATTTTGCAAGGCCCGAAAAGCTATGCTACTATATTATACGACTCAGCGCGGGCAGAGTGATTACTCCGCCGCTCCTAAAGGGGCGCGGCTTCTACCGATTGGTTACGGAGAGAATCTAATCCAATTCTCAATATGTTTAACGAAGCATTAAGGTCACGGCCAAGTTGCACTCTACAGCAAGGACAATCGAATACCCGCTCTGAGAGGGGCATCTTTTGCCTATGTCCACAACTGCTGCAATCTTGCGAAGTGTAGGACGGGTTTACTTTGATGAAAATTCTACCAGCTTCTG
>JBBQGP010000128.1:0-15904 GCA_038323095.1 Chloroflexia bacterium
GTAAATGGCTAAGGATAACGCCAAGGACAAAAATAACAAAATTGAGGAAGAACCGCAAGCCCCCCCCAAAGGGATAGTTGAGATTGCCAAAGGTACATTTGGCGAATTTATGGAAGATAACTGCCTTAATCTGGCCGCCGCCGTGACCTACTACGCTTTGCAAAGTATTATCCCGCTTATTATCGGCTTTGTTGCCATTGGTACACTTTTCCTGAAAGACCAGCAAACCCGTGATAATTTCGTGAACGGCATCAAATCAGTAATTCCTACCGGGTTGGGCAACCTGAATGAAGTTATTGATGGCTTGATTGCTGGCGCAGGTACGGTTGGTACGCTGGCGATTTTAACCGCACTTTGGACGGGAAGCGGTATTTTCGACCAGTTTATCTTTGCTATCAATCAGGCTTACGACGTAGAAAAAGATAAGCGCAACTTCTTTGTAAAGCTTGGTCTTCGGATTGCCTTGCTGTTTGGCCTCGGCTTGCTTTTGGCAATAGCTTTCAGTATTACAATCGTGCTGCAAATTCTGTTCAACGGCAACAAGGGTATTTTGGGAATATTCAGCTTTATCTTGCCGATTCTTTCCTATGCCATACCTTATGTTCTGGAAGTAGCCATTTTCGCCATTTTGTACAAATTCAGCCCGGCTCGTGATGGAGTACGTTGGAAACCAGCGATAATCGGTGCAGCTGTCGCCGGGGTTTTGTTTGAACTGCTCAAGATTGGCTTTACCCTTTATGTAACAGTTTTTGGGGCAGCCAGCAGCGCAGCCAAAACTTATGGCGCACTTGGCGGCATTGTGGTTTTCCTATTCTACATTTATTTGTCGGCGGCGGTCATTTTGCTTGGGGCAGAGCTATCGGCCTTGCTGCATAACTTCCGTAGTGGTATGGCCTCAGTTGAAAAACCCGGCGCGGTGGTCGAAGCTCCGGCCAAAACTACTGCTTCGGGCGCAGTTGTACCGCAGGGCCGAGCCGGAGCTGGTGCAGGTGCAGGAATGTACGCTAACAGCCAGCAAAAGCAAGATGACGATTTTGATTATGGTACTGCCGAAAAACCTGCTCCAGCCAATGCGGTCTTTACTTCCGCTCCCGGTGCGCTAAACTTTGACCAGGTTCAATCTGAAAAAAGTAATCCGCTGGCGATTATTACTGGCACAGTAGTTCTCATTCTGGCTGCTCTTGCCAGTGCAGTGACCCGCCGCAAAAATCCGGCCTAAATTTCTTCTTTTCCTTAGTTGTTAGTTGTTAAACAATTTCTTTGTCTAACAACTAACAACTAGCAACTTATACGATAGGGGTAATAAAGTGATTGCAAATGTAACAGCTCGCCGGGTCGCAGTATGGACGGCTACAATTGTACTGGTTTTACTCGGTTTTGAATTTATGTGGTTAATCAGGAATGTAATTTTCCTGATATTTTTGAGTATCTTGCTGGCAACGGGCATCGAACCTTTGGTACGCTGGTTAAGAAAAGGGCCGTTTAACAAAGGAACAGGTATTTTAGTAGTTTACACTTTAATATTTGGAATATTGGCAGCAGTCCTTTATTTGACTGTGCCGCCTTTAATCGAAGAAGTGCAACGTTTGATAGCCGGGTTTACCAATCCGCAAACTGCTAAGGATGCGATTGCCCACATTGATAACGACTTCGTAAGAGGTATCGCCAGTTCTTTTTATGATAATGCCGGAAATTTGCTACAGTCGGTGCAACCATCCGCCGCCGGGGGTGCCGCTACCAGCGCACTATCGGTAGGTTTGAGCGTATTTGAAACCTTGTTTTCGGCTATTACCGTTTTTGTTATCGCTTTTTACTGGCTGACCGAACGACCTTTGATTAAACGTTTTGTGTTCGCTTTTGTGTCAGAAGACAAGCGGGCGCGTGGCCGTACTCTGTGGGATAGTGTAGAGGGTAAATTGGGCGCCTGGGTACGTGGTCAGTTATTGCTAATGCTGTTTATAGGGGTACTTTCCGGGGTTGGCTATACCTTGATGGGTCTTAAATTTGCTTTTGCACTGGCGGTTTTTGCCGCATTAACCGAGCTTATCCCCATGGTTGGGCCGTACATTGGCGGCGCACCTGCTGTCCTGATTGCCCTAACTCAAAGCCCCACTTTGGCTTTACTGGTGTTGGGTTATATTGTGGTATTACAGCTAATTGAAGGAAACATCCTTGTCCCACGCATTATGGAAAGTGCAGTTGGCGTTACGCCCCTGACGGTAATTGTCGGTATCCTTATTGGTTCAACTTTAATGGGGATAGGCGGGGCATTGCTGGCTGTACCTGTCGCTGCCGCGATACAAGTAATTTTCAACAATATAGTAAGCTTTGGCTCAGAGGCGGCTACTACTCAGGAAGCGGTTACTGCCTCTAATAACACCGGGGATGCTATTCAAATCGCGGCTACTTCCAAAGAGCGCGAAAACGAATCCAAAAAACCCGGCAAAAGCAACGACCAAATCGGTACGCCTACCGCCGGATTTTAATCTCGAACAGCCTTAAACAATAAAAGAGACCTATCACTTTGTAGAGTGACAGGTCTCTTTTTATGATATACATTTCCAGGGCTATCTTGTAACAGCCTCTATTGCAAAAAGCTGTATCACACTCCTGAATAGGAAAAGCATTTCTTTTTGATAAATTTTCTGTTAAAATGACGCTAATAAAAGTAATTTTGACCTGTTCATTTATTTCTTGTTTTGCAATTTTTAGCTTTGTATTTCTTAAAATCTGGAAAGGTAGGGTTAGTGGTAATGGGATTTGCGGACAGAACCCCTAAAATTAGTGCAAGGCTGGCAGGCTTAAAGCCGGTAACTCACGGTGGGCTGGATGCTTCGGAATTGACCCGCCATTTGGTTGACCCCGAAGGCGTAATTGACTTGAGCGCGAATATTCATCCTTACGGCCCGCCCGCTTCGGTTAGTGCCGCAATTGCACGCACCGATTTGGAACATTACCCCGACCCGCGTGCTGCTCTCTTGCGGGAGGCAATCGCCAGCAATTTGCGGATTATGCCCGATAGCCTTATCACGGGCAATGGTTCGGTAGAGTTGATTTATAATCTGGCTCACGCTTATTTAGACCCAGGTGACAAAGTTTTGGTGGTTGGGCCTACTTTCGGGGAATATGCCGCCGCCGCTCATATTGCCGGAGCAGAAGTTATTGAATATCGGGCCGATGCCGCCACCAAATTTACGCCGGATATGGAAGAAATAATTCAGTTTATCCAAAAAAACGAGCCAAAGCTAATATTTATTTGTAATCCCAATAACCCTACCGGGCGGGTAATGAGCGAAAACGAAATTACCGCCATTATGGACGCGACGGCAGATGTGAACGGGATGCTAGTTGTAGATGAAGCTTACGCCGATTTGATGGACGAAAATGTACCGCGCTGGGAAGCGACTGATTTGCTTTTGGGTGGTAATATTGTGTTGTTGCGTTCGCTCACTAAAGAATTTGCTTTGCCCGGTGTGCGCTTGGGCTATTGCGTTGCCCCGCCCGAAGTAATTCGCGCCCTTGAAATTGTGCGTCCGCCCTGGGGAGTAAATGCTTTTGCTCAGGAAATAGGCCGCGAACTTTTGACCGAAACGCTTTACCGCGATACCGTCCGGCAAAAAATGGCCGAAAACAAAGCTTATTTGCTGGAAAAGCTGAACGAGGCTGGAGCGGACTATGTGCCGGGAGTTGCCAATTTTATTATGATAAATGCGGGTGACGCGGCGGAATGTTACCTGGCTTTCTTGAAAGAAAAGCTGGTGGTACGTAATTGTACCTCGTTCGGCTTGCCCGAATACATTCGGGTGGCGGTAAGTACGCCAGAAGCGATTGACCGACTGGCCGAGTTGCTCAAACGCTGGCAAGCCGCCCGCACCACTTCTGTCAAAACTCCGGCCTTGCTAACGGGCAAAAGTCGCGCCCTCGCCAAAACAATTATGATTCAGGGAACGGCTTCTTCGGTAGGTAAAAGCACTGTCGCCGCCGGGTTGTGCCGTTTGTTCCGGCAGGAAGGCTTGAGCGTCGCCCCCTTCAAGGCTCAGAATATGTCCCTGAATAGCTATATCGCCAAAGAAGGCGGCGAAATTGGCCGGGCGCAGGTTAATCAGGCTGAAGCTTGCGGGCTTGAACCTTCCATTCACATGAACCCGATTTTGCTCAAGCCCGAAGGCGATTCGCGTTCGCAGGTAATTGTACGCGGTAAAGTTGTGGCAAGCATGACCGCCCGCGAATATTTTAAGGAGCGCGGCGAACTTTTGGAACTGGTCGAAGAATCGCTTAATATTTTGCGTAGTGAACACGATTTGGTGATTATCGAGGGTGCGGGTAGCCCGGTTGAAATGAACCTGAAAGATGGCGATATTGTCAATATGCGGGTCGCGAAAATGGTTCAAGCTCCCGTCTTGCTGGTAAGCGATATTGACCGGGGGGGGGTGTTTGCCTCGATTGTCGGAACGCTGGCTTTGCTAGAACCTGACGAACAGGAATTGGTACGCGGCCTTATTATCAACAAATTTCGGGGTGATGCTTCTCTGTTCGATGATGGCGTAACTTTTCTGCAAGAGAAAACGGGCAAGCCAGTGCTTGGCGTTCTGCCTTACTTTACCGATATAAAATTGGCCGAAGAAGATAGCGTAGCCCTGAACGAGAAAGCCAACCTCCCGGCGGTAATTACCCAGCCTCGCGTCCTTGACCGGGACGGGATTAGCCGCGAACTGGATATTTGTGTGGTTTTGCTGCCCAATATTGCCAATGCTGACGAATTTAATGCGCTGGAACTGGAAGAAGGGGTGGAAGTCCGCTATGTCCGCGAATTCTTTGAACTCGGCCAGCCGGATTTGGTTATAATTCCTGGCACAAAAACCAGCCTAAGCGATTTGCAATTCATGCTAGATAGCGGGCTGGGCCGGGGCATCTGCCTGTTAGCCGAAAACGGTACGCCCGTTATCGGGATTTGCGGCGGCTACCAAATGTTAGGGCAACGTATTGATGACCCGGAAAGGGTAGAAAGCCGAGCCGGAAGTGTGCCGGGATTAGGTTTGCTGCCGGTAAAGACCGTTTTTGCCCGCAAGAAAATGACCAGTAAAGTGAGCGCACGTATTGAAAGCGGACGCGGTATTCTTCAGGGTTTGAACGGCTTGCCAATTAACGGCTACGAAATCCATATGGGCCGCACTGAGCCAATTCAACAGTCAGGCGATAGTCACGGCAGCTTTAACAGCGATGGAACAGACTATGTTTTGCGGCTGACGCAGCGCGGGGGTGAGAATATCGACCAACTGGATGGTTTTGTGAACGAGCGGGGCAACGTCTGGGGAACGTATTTACACGGTCTTTTTGCTAACGATAACTTCCGCCACGCAGTTTTATCGAATCTGCTCAAGCGCAAGGGAATTACTACTGGCAGCTTACCGGCTGGTCGTTTCAAAACGTTTTCCAAAGACCGGGAATATGACCGTCTGGCCGAATTGCTGCGCGGCAATTTGGATATGAAGCTGCTCAAGGAACTAGCCGGGCTGAGTTAATTTTGCAAAAACTGGCTTGAAGCATTAGAATAAAATTTGGGTATAAAGCTAACACGGGTGCAAGAGGGGTAAAAATCTTGGTGAATACGGCTACAGGCAGGGGTAAGCAGTCCAAAAACTATTTTTGGTTATTAGTAGTATTAATGCTGGCGGGGCTATTAGTGGCCTGTGGCGATGCTCCTACCCCAACGGCGGATTATTCGGGGGCTTTGACGGTTTACGCCTCGCGCCCAACCGTAACCCCACCTTATCAGCCTGTTAGCAACGTTAGCCCTGCCGCATCGTCTTCATCGGTGGCGGCAACTGTGCCAGTGGCGCAAGTTTTCCCAACTGTAACCGTTGCCCAACCTACCCCAATTTTTATCCCAACTCCTGGTACTCCTACCGAAGCGGTGATTACTTCGGATGATTTGGGTATTTCAGGCTGGACGGAAACTGAAATTAACTGGTCGCCCAAAGGAGACCAATTCATACTGCATGTTATGCGTGGCGAAGACCAGGCTGATTTTTATTTTCTGATGCGCCCGCCCAACAGCCCGGTAGCTTCGTTCAAGCTTTCGCGGACTACTTTTGGGGCGATAAATTGGTCACGCGATGGTAAATACTTGAGCTATATTGACCAGGATTTAGACGGGAATCCCGGCCCGGTCAAGCTGATTGATACGGTCAATGCCCCGACAATCGTTCGGGAGCTTTCTAAGGGGCCATGTACCAACGTCGCATGGCTGAACCCTACTAAATTAGTGGCAGCTTGCGGCACAATTATTTATGGCTTGTCTATCGAAGGTGATGCCAAGCCCGACGTAATTTATAAACTGGACGGGACGCGGTTTCCCGGCTCTAACCTGGATTTGAGCGTAGTAGCGCGAGCCTTGCCTTCACCCAACGGAGCATACCTGGCAATGTTTGGCCTTGCTCGTCAAAAAAGTAGCGTACCATTGGGCGAAATCGCTTTTCTGGATTTAAATAATAGCAAAGTCAGTATTTTAGACCGTAATAACCGGGCAATCGCAATGGTGGACTGGACACCCGACAGCAAATATTTAGTGTTACGCAATCTAACGGGCGATTGGGCCGTACCCTATACCTTCGATTTTTATTTAGCCGACCCCGCCAAACAAAAAATCGTCCAAAATGTGACTAAAACCAACGAGAAATGTGACCCGGTGCTAGGAGCAAAGGCCGATTGTCAGGGGTTGCAACCTTCGCCCTATCAGGCTTTGCGTTTGAGTGTTGCGCCGGATGGTAGCCGTTATTTTTTCACAGGGGTAAATTATGTGGCTCAACCGGGGGCGGCTTTGGAAACCGTAGAATTGGTAACGGGCGGGACAATTAATGGCAAGCAGGAAAAACCTGTAAAAATGGTCTTGAACGATAAAATAGTCGGCTTTAGCTGGCTGCCCAACAATCATTATTTCTATAGCGTTAGCCCTTTGCGGGGAGCGGCAAAAGCTTTTCTGGATGGCAAACCACTTGCTCTTAAATCAAATGCCTTGAACACCTTGATTACTTCGGGTACGCCTGTGCCACGTGCTTCGGCTAAATCCGGCCCAACTGTCACACGTGGCGCGGCTATTCTATCCTCTAATATTTCAGGCTTGGAACAGACTACCGGCACGCCCAGCACTTTTTTGACTCCCAGCACCTCGCCTAACCGGGTAATTGGCGACCCGCCCGCCCCGGCTACCGCTACCCCGCCTGTTTCTGGCTCACCCAATCCCAGCCCTAGCCCTTCGCCTGCCCCAACCGCAACCGCCCCAATTATCTTTCCCAGCATTACTACCGGGGTTGTGCCGAACGGAACGCAAATTATCCAGGTTTATACCGCTACGCCTGAAAAGGCTACCGCCACCCCGCGCCCGGTTAATCCGGCTACGCCACGTAGCACCCCAACTGTTACGCCTGATACTAATCAGTTGCGTCCGATGGCCTTCTTTATTTCGCCGACAGGTAATTGGGTCATTTCGCTGGAACGTATCGCCGGAGTAGATAAGCCCGTCCAATTTCAATTACGACTTATTCCTTACTCATTAAAATAGATTTTGCTACCGCACCGATTTTTGAAACTGCTAAAGTTAAAGGTAGTGACGAGGTTTTATTTGGTGGTAGAATCGGCGGGAAGCGGGTTAGCAACGGGTTCTTCTAAGGGAGTGGGGTTAGTATCTACGGCGAAATCGTCCTCGTCGCTAAAATTGGTATCGGTGTCGGAAAGGTCGCGAGGTAGCCAGATAGTGAAAGTGCTGCCTTTGCCCGCTTCGCTTTCCAGACTAATCCGCCCGCCGTGTGCCTCGACGATATATTTTACAATCGAAAGCCCTAGCCCGGTGCTACCACTTTTGCGGCTACGAGCTTTATCCACCCGGTAGAAGCGGTCAAAAATTAGAGGCTGGTCTTTTTCGGCAATACCAATCCCGCTATCGGCCACAACTACCCGCACCCACTTTGTGCCTTTGCGTAACTCGATACTGACAGTCCCTTCTTCGGGGGTATACTTAATGGCGTTATCTACTAAATTAAGCAAAGCCCGTTTGAGCCTGTCCGCGTCGCCCATTACTATCACTGGCTCAAAATGACCAAGTTTGAGAATTTGTCGTTTGGAATCGGCCAAAACGCGGGTGTTCATATAAGTTTCCAGCACCAGCGTATCAAGCTGAATCGGCTGCATTTCGACGGATTGGCGGGCATCAGCCTGAGCCAGTAGCAGCAAATCTTCGACCAAACGTTGCATGCGGGCCGCCTCACGCTCGATAGCCTGGAGCGATTCGGTTTGATTGCGGGGGTCGGGATTACGCTTTATCAAATCTACATTACCCCGAATAACCGTTAGCGGGGTGCGAAGTTCATGCGAAGAATCGGCCACAAATTGTTTTTGGGCCTTGAAATTTTTCTCGACTCGGTCAAGCATGGCGTTAAAAGCGCGGCCCAGCCGGGAAACTTCGTCGTTGGAATTGGTATCGGTTTCGATACGCTCGGCCAAGTTATTGTTTACCCCGATGCGATAAGCTGCTTCGGTAATACGCTCAATCGGGGCAAAAGCCCGGCGCGTTACCAGCCAGCCTGCCAGCACCATCAGCATCAGAGCCGCCAGTGCGCTAATCAAAAAGGGGGCGGTCAGGCTGCTAATAATCGCGTCAACTTCTTCCAACGACCTGACGGCCTGAATATGGCCCGCCATTTGCCCGCGTACAACCAATGGCTCGGTGAAAACCCGCACCCGTTCGCCGCCCTTTAGCCGTAAGTCGCTAAATTTGGGTGCAGTAGCTAAAACACTCCGTAAATCATTTTGGGTTTGGGGCAGGGTCATAACTTCGACATCCGGCACGCTCCAGACCGGGCCTTTGCTAAAAGTGACCTGCAAGTAAATCAGTGAAGCCGCCAAATCCGAATTGTTCGCCTTAAAATTTACTTTAGGGGTAGGGGCGGCAGGACTGGTATTACTGGGGTTATTAAGCGGGTTGGTGATAGAAGTGCCGCCAAAAAAGCGGCCAAACGCTTCTAAATCGCGCTGGGTAAATTCGGTATTGACCGTGAAATAAGCCCGCACCGCTTCGGCCCGTTCTCGCAAATTATTATTAACCTGTTCGTCCAGATTAGAAATAACCGAACGATAAATCGCCAGCGATACAATTAGCAGCATAATAAAAATTACTGCCCCGTAAACCATCGCCAGCCTTATTCTTATCGAACTATTAGTAAAAATCTGCAAATCGAACTTCTTCATATTAACAGGTAAGAAAGCTAAAATAGTGGATAGCAAATTCCGGGCTACCCACCCTTCCCTAATTTTCTGGTTCGCGCAAAGCGTAGCCAACCCCGCGCACAGTATGAATTAGCTTGGCCCGATTGTTAGATTCGAGTTTGCTCCGCAAATAACGTACATAAACTTCGATAATATTAGATTCGCCGCCAAAATCGTAACCCCAAACTTTATCGTAAATCATTTCGCGGGTTAGCACCTGACGCGGGTGCTGCATAAATAATAGCAACAATTCAAATTCTTTAGAAGTGAGTTCGACTAATTGGCTGCTACGTCGTACTTCGTGAGTAGCGGTATTCAGGGTAAGGTCGGCAAATTGCAGCATTTGGGTTTCACCGGGCATTTTGCGGCGCAAATGAGCGCGAACTCGGGCTAACAATTCTTCCAGTACAAACGGCTTTACAATATAATCATCCGCGCCACTGTCCAGCCCGGCAATTTTATCGTCAACCGCATCTTTAGCGGTTAGCATCAAAACTGGCGTATCGCGCATTTTGCGGATTTCGCGGCAAACTTCCAGCCCGTCCATACCCGGCATCATAATATCCAGCAAGACTAAATCCGGCGCACTTTCCCGAAAGCGAGTTAAAGCTTTCTCACCATCCAGCGCAATATCGACTTCGTAACCTTCAAATTTAAGACCCCGACTAATCACATCTAAAATTTCCGGGTCATCATCTACTGCTAAAATTCTCATTAATAATTCCTGTTTTCTATTTCAAACAAAACCCTTTGATTTCAAATAAATATTAATTTATCTGCTAGATTTACGTTCCAAAGGGGTAGATAGTTTCATAACGGCGGCCAGACCACCCGCCAGCCGCTATCCTGTTGCAAAAGGACGATTGCTTCAAACAGCGATAGTTTTTGGCCGGATTGCAAGGTTAGTTCGGCCTGGTAAGTTACGCTGGCTCGCTTGTTCACGATTATTGGGTCACGGTTCACCTTTAGAATGTCGGTTTTGCTTATTTGAGCATCCTGTTTAGCCCGGTTCATTCGGTCAGTAAATTCGGCCCGGCTAACTTTGAGTTGCGAATCACTTGAGAGCAAATCATACGCCTGTGAAAAAGTGCTGTCCCTTATCATTTCCAGATAGCGTTGCCCTACCTCCGACGGCTGCAAATTGTCGCTACAGCCGCCCAGCAACAAACCCGTTATTATAAGTAATAAAAAGATTTTGCCAACTCTCACAAATCTAAACATTATTTCACCTGCTTTCCCAGCAACCAGCCGGGCGCACCCAGCAAAATATCTTCCTGCCGGAAGCCAATCCAATTGTCCGCATTATAATCTTTACCAGCCAGCGTTTCGGCCACCCGTCCGGCAAAATCAGTTTCGGTCAGGCGGTTGTTGTAACGGTTTTCGCCCAGATAATCCACTACCAGACCAAGAATGAATTGGGCGGCATTGGGCTGCTCTGGGGTAGTGATAGCCGCTTTCAAATCGCCTTGACTGTCCAGTTTTGCCACAATCTGACGGTACAGCCCGAAAACTTTAATGGCATCGTTTGCTTCGGGGGCTGGCGGTGGGCCGACAATTACTTGTACCGCATAATCGAAAATCGCGCCATTCAGGGCCAGTCGCAATCTACCCCAATTGGTTTGGGCGGGCAACAAGCCTGCCCCTTGTGCGGCATCTTGCCGGGCCTGAATTGCTACTTTAAGTTCACCGCTATCTTTGGGGTTAATAAAACGGTCAGGCAAAGGTTGCAGCCAGGGGGGAGAAGCGAAAATCCGCCCGCGCACTCCGCCCTTTAATTGCAGGGTCAAATTTTTGGTAAGGGGCTTGAGAATTGGCCCGGTAGCCCGCGCATCGGTGGCCGCCCCCAGCGAAAGCATATCAAAGCCATTGGTACTGGTCGGGAAAAAGGGGTTTTGTATCTCGCTCAAATCTAGCGAAGCCGCCGCCGAAGGGAAAAGCAATTGGATGCCTTCCGGCAAATAATCTGAAGTTGTCCCGTTATTAGGTGGCAGCGGTGGGGGAGTTTGGGCGGTAGCTTGTGGCAAAAAAAGCAGGAAAAGTACCACCCATCCTAAAAGTTTCGAGAACCGCCAATTCATCAGGGTTTGGCGGTTGGGCTGGGAACAGTAACGCTGGAAATTGGCGCAGTGGTTGGCCCGCCAACGGTAGCGTTAATTACCGGCCCGGCAGTTTCCGCCGGAAGCCGGAATACATAAACTTTTTGCTCCCCAATCAAATAAAGCTTGTTATTGAGCGTATCAATTGCCACATCCCGCAAGTTGTCGAATTCCTTGCCGTTAGGAGTAGCCCGAAATTGCTGGATAAAGTTCCCGGTTTCCTTCTGGAATTGCAGTACCCGCTTTTCGCTATCTACCACAAAGACAAAGGGATATTCCAGCGTGCCAACCTGCATCGAAAGCGGATTGTTTATAGCTGGCCCAACTTTTTCACCCGCGTTCAAATCAATATCGGCTACCACTTCACCTTTGGGCTTGCCGTTGGGCCGAGCCAGTTGCAAGAATCGCCCTTCCTTGCTTAAAGTGTAAATCGAGCCGTCAATAGCAAACGCGCTGGTTTTATCCAGCTTGAGGCTATCGACTGTCGAGGGATTAACCCATTCATCCGGGTTGCCAACATAATTGCCGGGATTATATTTTAGAATTTGCCCGCCACCCGGCCCAATCAGGTACAAATTTCCCTGATAGGTTGCCATCTGACGAACTGGTGTAACCCAGCTTGATGCGTCGCCCAGTTTGGCCGCCGTCCAGTTGTTTTGCGCCCGGTTGTAAATATAGCTAATATTTTGCTCGTCCAGCACTACAATGCTATCCATCCGGGCCGTCATAACCAAAGGTTTGCCAAAAACCGAGCCGCCCGCCGCGTCGCCCGTTTTCAAAAGGGGCTTGATACTACCCGCCAAATCGGTAGCGTAAATAATACCGCGCCCGCTATCCAGCAAAAACATAATATCGCCAGAAAGTACCGCTTGAGTAATCTTTACGCCCGCACCCTGACTGGTCAAATCTACCGCCAAACGCAAATCGGGCGGCACGACCACTTTGTTAATGTTATCCAGCGTAATTTTCAGGCCGTTCTGAACGCTGTTAATATCGGCTAAATCGGCTTTTTCTTTGGAAGCCAGAGCTAAATCCTGCTTGGCCGCCTCAATTAATTTGCGGGCCTGTGCCGGATTAGTGGCCGCCAAAGCCTGAGCCTGGCCGCGTTTTTGCTCTGCCGCCTTTACAAATTCCAGAGCTTTGGAGCTACCACCGCCTACGCCGCCGCCAACCGCAAAAACCAGAAACAGCACCGCTACCGCCAATAATGCCAGCAGCGCAAGAATTAAAGGCCAGCGTTTGCCGCCGGTTATTCGTTGCATCCGGCCAGGTTCCAACGGCGGGCCGTAGCCATCCACCCCCACCAAATCCACATAGGGGCTATTGACCGGGCTGGCTTCCAGCTGGGCCACCCGTTTTTTATCGCGACGGGAAGTTTTACGGTCTGGAGGCGGAGCGGGTTGGTCGCCTTCATCAATCATCTGGGGTGGCATATAAGAGCGTCCCGGCTGATTTGCTCCCCCCTCGTTATAGGTGAAATTGCGGGGGGCAGGGGCGGGCGCGGGGTATTCTTCGGCTACCTCGCGGTTACGCAAATAGGGCGGGCGGCTAACGTTATCTTCTTCACGACGTAGCCAGGGGTCGTTATTTCGGTCATCCTTGAGTAAATCTTCAACATCAGTAACAGCCTTGCCGCTATCCGCCGCCGCTTTATTGTCATTCCAGTTTATTTCAACGGCTTGAGTTGGAGCATCCGAGGGGGCGACCTGTGGCCTATCCTGATAAACAAACTCCTCACGCGGAGGGGTCGGGGCAGTTGGACGATTACGAGCGGCAAATTTCGAGGTCAGCATACTCACCGAAGCGGCCACGCCTTCTGCCGAATTGCGCTTGCGGGGCTGGGAGGCTGGCTCGGCTACATTTTGGCTTGGTTCAAGGCGAGGAGCTTCGGCCACTTGTCCGGCTACTCCATAATCCGCTTTTGCCCCGACTGCCATTACATAACCGTCGCTAATCTGATGGGTGCGGGTAAATTCGTTCAGGCTGAAAAGGGCCGAACGACTATCCTGATTCAAAAAGAAATTATCGGCTTGTTCGATGGTCAGTTTTTCGGCGATATTGCTTGAACATAATATTAGCAAGTCGTTTTCTTCAAAAACATGACGGCTCAGGCTTGGTTCGACGGTTGCACTGCGTCCCAACCCGCTTATAATTTCGCTGCCGCGTTTTCCGTCAGTTTTGTTTGGCAAGGGCAAAGTATCCTGTGAATTGGTGGAAGGCATAGAGCGTGGGCCGCGTACCATTTCGGGCAAATTAGGTAGCATTTTAAGCTGGCCTTTATGGGTCAAAAAAGCCTGAGTGGGGGCAACCTGAGCCAGAAAAACCTCTTGACCGCGCACCAAAGCACAGCTCAGGCCGACTCCGCGCCGATCAGGGGGCAGCATGGCACTATTGCGGTTAAAAACTTGCTGGTTGGCAACTTGCAGGGCATGGCGTAAGGCACTGGTAATGGTAGCGTTTGGATTAAAATTATAAAACTCTTGCATAACGGTCATTTGGGTTTCGCGGCAAAGGGTTGCCTCTGTCGCCCGCTGATGTCCGCCGGGGTCCACAAGATTTGGCGTTGCACCTTCAATTTCGGCAATAATATAAAGGTTGCCCTTGCGCTGAATTGCCGCCGGAGGCAGATACAAAGCGGCATCTATCAGACATTCGCCCCGGTCACGCCGCATTCCGCCACTTACTTCAAGCTGATTTGCTGTTAAATACATGAGCCACCACCCCTGCTGGCCTTATCTTTTATTTTCAATTTACTTATGTCATGTTATAGATTAATTATAACAAAGTTTCGTGTTTTGTCTATAGTTTGAGCGTACTAATTCGCATGAATTTTCGCATTTTTTGACTACATTCACACTTTGTTAGACAATTCGGAACTAACCAATTCGGAAGTATAAGGTCGGAGTCAAATGACAACTGTATTCTTCTAACAACTCTTTGACCGACAAGCGACAAGGTTTGGTGGTAAGCTCCCTGCCTTGAAAGGCGGGGCTGATAACATGAAAACTTGGCTAAAGCCGGAAGGGATTAGGCCAGATGTATCCTAGCCCCTGCTCCGCCCTTCAGGGCCGTTTTCATGCTATCAGCCCGGACATTCCATGTCCGGGAGACAACCCCAATCTACCTATTTAAGCCGCCTTACCCCCACAACCGACAACCGACAACCGTATTCTTCTAACAACTAACAACTAATAACTCTTATCCCCCCTCAGCACCCGGTCTGTATCCCGGCCTGTAAAAGTAGTCCCTTTAGTCCCTTTAACCTGATACCCTTTCTGGTACTCAGGGTTCTGTCGCAAAATCGTTTTAGGCGCGAAAATAAGGACAACACCAAACAAATAGGTGGAAACGACCCAAAAGTCGCAATTATTGAGTAGTTAATTCAGGTATCGAAAGGGAAACAGTAGTGATGGACGAAAAGGAACAGACGTTGGTCGGCGCAGGCGCACTGGCAGTATTGCCGGAAGCAAAAGCTGAAAGCTTGGTTACGGAAATCGCCGCAAATCAGGCAATTAGTATCAAGCCGGGTGAGATTGGAGATTTTACAATAGTTGCTCCCCAACTTTTGCCGGGCCGGGCCAATTTTGCTAATTTACTATATACCAACCCCAATTACTTTGGCACTATGCCTGAGTTGGGTTTTGAAGCGATTTTGCCAATGGTCGGCAATACTTTCTACGAAGAATTGCATTGTATCGGGTTGCAGCCCGAAGCTAATCGCCTGGAAGGAATTGTAGACATCAAGCGACATTCCGGCTACGAAACCGGCGCATGTAGCGTTGGTTCGCGGGAGTATGTGCGCTTCTATGTGTTGCGGAGCGATGACACCTGGCACGATTTGGGACTGGCGAACTTTACCACCTATAATTTAGCTACCAGCCAATTGCCGATTACCTATAGCGTGGCGGTAGATATGAACGAAGCCCGCAAATTTTGTTCTACCCCGAACGTTTTGCGAGTGCGTGGTATTCTTTCCTGGAATGTTGAGCCGCCCGCGAACCAACCAGATTGGTCGCCGATTTGGGGTAATCGCCTGGAAGTAAACGTACAGATTGCGACCCGCCCCTTCTTTGATGTTATGCTGTCCGATTACCTCAAGGAAAAGTTGATAACGCTGGATGACGAAATCCTGCATAATATCAAGTTGGAACAAAAACTGGAATTTCACCAGCCCAAAGAACTGGCCTACGGTGAATTAAAGCAGCTTTACGCCAAGCAGGATGTCCCACCTCACCGCTTCGGCTTTAAAGAAGCGCAGGCTTTGGCGGCAAAACCAATTCAAGCCAGCTTGCTGCCTGACTTTTCTTCATTGGTCAAACTAAGTGATACCACGCTGCCAGACATGGCGAAAGCTGCTAACGGTAATGGCAACGCTATGGCCGAAATGCCGCTAACTACGGCGGCAAACATATCGGTGGCTACTGCCAGCAGTTTAATCGCTTTTCCCCAGAAACTTGGTAAGGATTTGGCCGATATTTTTAAGGGTATGGAACTGTTAAAGGGCAATACCACTTACGAAGAATTGGAATGTGTCGGCTACAATCCGG
>JBBQGP010000129.1:0-15889 GCA_038323095.1 Chloroflexia bacterium
AGCCGTTATCTTGGCAATTATATCGCCGGAAATCGCATAGGGTGCGTGCTGGATTCCAGCACCACTTTTAATCTAAATGATAATCAGCCCAAGCCTCAGCCCGATGTTTCTTTTGTCACTCTCGAAAAAATGCCTGTTCCCTTAGATGAAGAATTAAACTTCGCGCCAGATTTAGCCGTCGAAATTGTTTCTAAAAATGATACTGCCTATGAAATTGAGAAGAAAGTAAACCAGTACCAGCAAGCCGGAGTAAAATTAATTTGGGTAGTTTATCCCCTCAGCCGGAACGTAGACGTTTAACGGCTCGATAGCGGACTAAAACGCCAGAGTTTTAGCGGGGATGAAGAATTGGACGGAGAAAACGTAATTCCCGGTTTCAAGCTTAAAATAAGCTCAATTTTTGCTTAATTTAAAAGGGTTTGCAAAAATTTTGCCAGAGCATTTGTAGGAGGGATTTCTAATCCCGATAAAGATGGGTCTTGATAAATCGGGATTGGAAATCCCTCCTACACTGGAACAATTTAAAGGATTATTAACAACGAAGGGTAAAACAAGGAAAAGATTATGAAGCTGGTGACAGCCGCCGAAATGAAGGAAATCGAGGCCCAATCGGAAGACGAGGGCGTAACTACCGCCGAACTAATGTTAAATGCTGGGGCAGGGGTTTACGCCGCCCTGACCAATCAGGACAGGTTTGACCCCGAAAGCGACGAAAACGAACTGGCCGACGGTATCGCGGTAATTTTGGCCGGGTCGGGCAATAACGGCGGGGATGCAATGGTCGTCGCTGCTTTGCTTCAGGAAGCTTTACCCGATGCCGACATCAAGATTTATTTCCACAAACGCACCCGCCCGGATGACCCAAAAGGCTTTCCCGAAAAATTGACTTATACCGAAGCGGAGGAACAGGAAGGGCAAAATTTATCCGAAAAAATTGCTTTTAATGCTTTCAGGATGGATTTGGAAGAAGCGGTATTGGTGGTAGATGGCTTGTTGGGGGCAGGGCTGTCGCGACCAGTTACGGGCGATTTGGCCCGCATAATTGATATGGTAAATTCGGCCCGTGAACGTCGTCAATATGATGTTGCCCCGCTTTTTGTGGCGGCAATTGACGTACCAAGCGGTTTGAACGCCGATACGGGCGCGGCAATGGGAACGACCCTAAAAGCTGATATGACCGTCACGCTCGGTTTGCCCAAAATTGGCTTGTACAATTATCAGGCGGCGGACTACACCGGGCGAATTTTGCTGGCTGATATTGGTTTGCCCCAAAGATTGCAGGAAAACACAGCCAAATCGGTAGATGTAACCAAAACGCCCGCCTTGCTTACGGCAGCCTGGGTACGACGGAACTTGCCGCGCCGCCCTTTTACCGGGCATAAAGGCACTTTCGGCAAATTGATGGTTTTGAGCGGAGCAAAGGAATATCTGGGTGCGCCTTATCTTTGCACTTCGGCAGCGATGCGAAGCGGGGCGGGTTTAGTTACGCTGGCTTCGCCCCAGAGCGCGATTAACGTGCTGGCAGCCAAAATGAGCGAAAATACCTATCTGGTATTGCCCGAAGTCGAATCAGCAGAAGCGGTGGGAAAAGCGGCGGATACCCTTTTGCAAAAAATCAAAGATGGCGATTATACCGCGCTCTTGTTTGGGCCGGGTCTGGGCAACGATGCTAACAAATTAGCTTTAATTCAAAAAGTGGTCGAAGCCGGACAGAATTTGCCGCCAATGGTAATAGATGCTGACGGCCTGAATTTGCTGGCTCAAATCCCGGATTGGTTCAACAAGCTCAAACCCGGCAATATTCTAACGCCCCATCCGGGCGAACTGGCGACCTTGCGCAATAGCACAATCAAGGAAATCGAGCAAGACCGCCTTAAATCGGCAGTAGAAGCGGCCCGCGCATTTAACCAGGTTGTAATTCTGAAAGGGGCTTATACCGTTGTAGCCGCGCCAGATGGTCGAGTACGGCTAAATCCCGGTGGTAACGCGGGAATGGCGACGGCGGGCAGTGGCGATGTGCTGGCCGGTATTGCCGCCGGATTACTGGCCCAGTTTGCAAAAAATCCCGAAAAGCTGGATACTTTCACGGTAGCCTGTCTTGCGGTTTATCTGCACAGTATGACGGGTGAACTGGTCAGCCGCGATTTGGGCGATACTGGCCTCTTAGCCAGCGATTTTTTGCAGGTTATACCACAGGCAATCGTGGCAATTAAAAATGGAGATAGCCTCGAATAAAGCAAAATTATAGTAAGAAAGCTTAAAAAGAAAGCTTAAAAAGAAAGCTCAAGGAAGAAACGATGAATGTAAGCGATATAATGACCCGCGAGGTAATCTATGTGCGGCGTGATACACCCGTTGGGGACGTAGCGCGGTTGTTGGTTAAATTCAACCTTAGCGGCGTGCCGGTGGTCGAAGATGACAAAGTGATTGGGATTGTAAACGAGGAAGATTTAATTATGCGGGATGCGATTGTAGATGCACCGCACGTCTTTAGCATCTTCGATTCGGTTTTTTATCTGGGAAACCGCAAGCAATTCGATGAAGAAATGCATAAAATTTTGGCTACCGACGCAGGCGAACTGATGAGCGGCAAAATTGTCACCATTTCCGAGGAAGCCAATGTGCAAGAACTGGCGACGGTTATGATGAAGAAGGAAGTAAACCCTATCCCGGTGCTAAACGCCGATGGGCTGCTTTGTGGCATCGTGAGCCGTTCCGATTTGATAAAGCTGATGGTGAGGGAGCAGGATATAGGGATGGCAGTTGAGCCGCCCACTGCCGAAGGGGTAGACGAGCCGCCTTTGAACCACACTTTTACGCATCCCCGCGACGAGGCGTAGGGCATGGGTTTTAACTCGATGCCTGTGGCTTTTCAGTCAATTCAATCCAGCCAAACCCAACCAAATACAGCCGCTTATCGCGCCTGGGCCGAAGTAGATTTGGGCGCAATCCGGCACAACCTCAAAGCTTTGCAAACTCATTTTGGCCCCCAAACTAAAGCTATGGCGGTGGTCAAGGCTAACGCTTACGGGCTGGGAGCGGTGGCGATTGGCCGAACGGCTTTGAAGGCGGGAGCGTGCGGGCTGGCGGTAGCGACGGTTGAAGAAGGTCTTGAACTTAGGGCGGCGAATATAGCGGGGCAAATTCTAGTTTTGGGCTACATCCCGCCCGTGGCCGAAGTCGCACAGGCGGCAGTCGAAGCCGATTTGACCTTAACCGTCAACAGCCCGGAGCTGGCCCGCCTTTTGTCACATTATGCCCACCAGCGTTCGAGTCGCTACCCGCTACAGGTACAGCTAAAATTGGAAACCGGCTTGCATCGCTACGGGCTTGAGCCGGATAAAGCTCTCGAATTGGCCCGCTTGCTGACTAACCTTCCCGGTTTGCATTTGCAAGGCTTATATACCCATTTCGCTACTGGCGATGAAGCTGACCCAACTTTTGTGTACGAGCAAATCCGCCGCTTTGAGCAAGTTCGGGCCTATCTGAATGAGCAGGGCCTTTACTTTGAGCAAGAACATCTGGCGAATAGTGCGCCCTCGATTGCTTTGCCCGCCACCCGGTGCGGTTTGGTGCGAATTGGGCTGGCAATGTATGGCTATTATCCTTCCCCAGAAGCTAAATCTAGCAAATTGGATTTGCGTCCAGCTCTAACCCTGAAGAGCCGGATTGCCCGCTTGAGCCTGTTAGAACCGGGCGAAGGGGTAAGTTATAATCTTACTTTCAGGGCCGAAAAACCCATGCAAATTGCCCTTGTGCCGTTGGGTTATGCCGATGGCTTTCCGCGTGCGCTTTCCAAAAAAGGGGCAGTTTTGATAAACGGACAAAAGGCGCGGATGTTGGGCCGGGTAATGATGGATCAATTCGTGGTAGACGTAACCGGGCAAGAAAGCTTACGCGAAGGGGACGAAATCGTTTTAATCGGGCGACAGGGTGACGCTGAAATAAGTCTTGATGAAGTTGCCGCCACCGCCGACACTATCCCTTACGAAATCCTGGCCGGGCTAGGGCCAAGAGTGAAACGGGTTTATACAGAATAGGCATCTTTGTGGGACACTGCTCCGCCAGTGGATGTTCGGCTAAAATCTATTGGCGGAGCAACATCTTACTGGCCTAAATTCTTAGCCCAGTACGGAGGCTAAATCGCTCAAAAAATGCTTTTTGTCGTCCTCGTCCTTAATTTGTTCGCTGGCAGTTTTGGCTAAATTGAGGTAGTGCTGGCTTTCACTGTAGTTACCGTCAAGGGCGTAGGCGCGGGCCATTGCTTCGTAAGCATAAGCCAAATCAAAATCACCAATATTATTTTCTTCGCAAATAGCGAGAGTTTTACGGGCATGAAACAAGGCTGGCTCGATTCTTTTGAGAATACAATACACCCGCGAGATTTGCCATTCCCCTCTCGAAAAATGTAAAGGTTCGCCGATTTGCCCCCAATGGTAGCGTGAAGCGTGGGCGGCGTGCAGCATTTCGTCATTTTCGGCAGCAGTACGCTCAGGCTTTTCCATTAGTTCCCAGACCCGGTTAAACAATTGAACGGCAAGCTTGCGGTGAATTGCGGGAGTAACTTCGCCTGTTTCCTGGCTCATCCTTGTATCTCCTCTAGTTTACGCGCCGCGTTTGGCACTGGCGAAAATGTAGACGGGTTCTTTTTCGGGCAGGTCGGCGGGTTTCTCAGGTTGGGCAATTTCTTCGGTTTTACTGACTGCTTTTTCTTTTTCAGGCGTGGCGATGGCACTAACGGGCAAAGGTTCGGGAACATTAGGGCGTTTTGGCCCGACGTGAGTATTGGTTTCATTAGCTTTGGCAGGGTCAGCAAGCTGAATTGGCTGCGTGGGAATGAGCCGATTAATGTAATTACAGGGCAGGGGTAGCATTTCGGTCAAGCCACCATCTGCACTCCGCAAAAGGGCCGCGCCCGGTTCTAAATCGCGAATGATTTTTAGAGTGCGTTGTGGCAAAGCTAATCTTCGGGCAATTCCTGCCAGACCTGCCCCGTTTTGGCTAAAGAAAGCTTGCCAATCAGCAGTATCGAGCAAGCGTTGACCGTGATTGGAAGTTAGCCATTCGTCGCCACGTGGCGAAAGTGTCCACAAACTCACCCCTAACGCCGCCGAATTTTGTTTAAGCCACAGCAAGGCGTTAGCGGAATCGGGCTGGGCCAAAAACTGTTGGGCCTCATCCAGAATAACCAATTGCTTATTAAGCGGCTGACGATGCAGAGCAAGCTGGCTAACCCAGGTGGAAAAGAAACGATTTAGATAATACTGACGGGTTTCGATGTTAAGTTCGACCAAAGCTCGCGGTGAGAAACCCACAAAGGTCAAATCTGCCGGGCGTGGCACGCGGGTAGGCGTAGCGAAAAGCCAACAATATTTGCCGCCCGGCTTGATTTCGCTTAATCTTTCGGCTAGATAGCGGTAGCCACCGCTTTGGGCTTTCTGACAAAGCAAATCCGCGCTCAGGCTAATTTCTTGTTCAACCGCTTCAATCGCACACTCCAGCAAAAGCGGGTTAAGGTTTTGTATATCAAGCGGGTTAAGTTCCAGCAAATTGCCCAAATAGCAGGCAGTTTCGCTAACCCAACCACCTAGCGCGGACAAGTTGTTCAAATGGTCAATTGGCACCAAGAGCGGATTCCAGCCATAGTTGGGAGCGCGTTCCGGGCCGAGCGCGATATAATTACCGCCGAGTTGCTTTACCGGCTTGGCCCATTCGCCCTTCGGGTCAAAGCCAAAAATTGTGCTGCCGCTCATATAGCGCATCGCCGTCAAATATTGAACCAAAGCACGGGCCGGAGCAACACTGCTCATGCCTGGATTACCCAGAAAAAAGAGCGCACTTTCACCCGCACGGTTAGCCGGGTCAAAATAAATTGGCTGTCCGGCAGCAGTTAAACCTACCAGCGTTTGATTAACCGTCCCTTCGGGCAAGCCTTCGCCCGCCAATTGTGCAAACTGGCCCGTCTCTAAGGAAGAAAGCACAAAATTGCGTGGAAGAAAGCCCAGATTAAGCGGGGCGCAGCTAAGGAAAGCCTGTTCGATTTTATCAAGGCCAAAAATACGGCGAGGGGCAAGGCCAAGCTCGACCAATTCTTTTTTGAAGCTGGTTTCTTCGCTTAAGATAATTGCTTCGTCTTCGTGGGTTGAGCGCAAGGCTAAATTTATGCCGACTTCAAAATAATTGTCACTACCATCGCAAATGGCTTGTAAGCGGTCTTCGATTTCCTTACGCTGTTCGGCCAATTCGCGAATAGCTTTTTTATGGCCCATCGCCCGCTCTTCGTTCATATCCCGTTCGAGCGTGGCTAACCGTTTGTTAAGCACTTCCACCAATTTTGCATCGGCAGGGGCGGGGGCAAGATGTACCACCAAATCAAATTCGTTAGCGGCCAGCGATTGGCTTTCGAGTAAAGGGCGTGTCCAGCTACCTTCCTCGTGCGGGGGCGGGGCAGCCAGCGTCCAGAAACTCAGCACCGCGCCGTTATTCGCGCCATCCTCAAAAAGCTGGGGGGCATCTTCGGCCAGCCAGTGCGAAAAAAGCATATCCGCCGTTTCCCCCGCGTCCTCGGCTTCTTCGGCAAGGCGCGGGGCGAAATAATCCAGCAGCAAAAGCGAAAGCTCGGCGGTAGTACAGGCAATTGTTTCACAGGGTAAAGCAGCCATTAGCAAAGCAAGGCGGTCAGCTACTTCTTCTTCGCTACGGCCCGACACAAAAATCCCGACCCAGTCGCTAGTCAGCCCGGTTTCTTCAATAGGATAAATTAAATTATCGAGATAATCTTGCAGAAAAAAATAGGCTACTTCTTCATCCCCCAGGCGGGTTTGGACTTTCTGCTGCATAGCTTGATAATGTTTGCCAAGTTCGGCCCGACGGCGGCGTAACAAAACTTGCGAGGGGCTATCATTGGGCAGCGATTGGGCTAGTGCCAACCAAAAACCGCGCTCCTGACGTTCATCGTTCAAGAACAAATTTAGCTGTGGGCCGGACAAACGCAACGCCGCCGTAAAATAATGGCTTTTTAAGGCTTTACGGCCAGGTGCAGCAAAAAGAGCCGCGCCATATTCGGGAGCAAGCTCGATAAGGCCGAACTTTTCCTCCCCCGAATCATTCAGGGCCGGACGCACGCCGATAAAGCCAAATTGTTGCCTTACCTCGCGCTGCACCTTTTTCTGTTTTGTCTCGAATAATCCTGCCATAATTAAAAAGTTTTGAATTTTGAATTTTGAGTTGGCTTTAATTCTGATAGCTCAAAACTAAGCACTCAAAATTTACTTTTGCCAGCTATCTACCAAACGGGCGACTTGCTGAATGTATTGGGCCGGGTTGTTACGGTCAGCACTGGGAGCATATACCGGGATAATTTGCTCCAGCGTTTTCAAATTCCATTTGTCAATGTACAAATCTTTGATTAGTTTGTACCAGTCTTCTGCTCCGGCTTCCCAACTGGCATAACGCCGGAAAGAGCCGTTGCCCTGCGTACCGTAGCAATCATAACCGGCAGTACAGCGAATATTACCAATGGATTTGGTAGCTGCCGCCACCCCTTGTGTTCCCGCGCTGCTTTCGTGAATGAAAAAGGCCAGGGCATAAGCCGGGTTAATACCGTAGCGTACCCCCAAATCGTAAAATGCCTGACCCGAACCCGCCGCCGGAGAATTGTATTGCCGCAAAACCACGTCAATTCCCGCCGGAGTAATAGTCGGATTGCTGATTAAATAACGACCCGCATTGCTAGAGGTTGCTTGATTACTTTTGTTGTTTGTAGCAGCAACCGAAGCGGATGAACCAAACGAATAAATATCTTTGCTGCTGGCGGTTCCCTGATTCATCAAGGAAGCCATATTGCTAATTCCAAATATTGCTATTGCCAAACCAACAACTCCCGCCAGCACAATCCGACCCGGCATTAGAGCCAGCCAGCCCAACGCTGCATCCAGTGGAGCAAAACGGGTGGCCCGGCGGCGGCTTGGCAAAGTATCATGATAGGCGTAAGAATACGAATAAAGGGCTTCGGCCTGAGCCTCGGCCTGGCTGGAACGTTTGAAAGGCGTACTGTAGAGCGCGAGGGGAGCGTAAGCCGAAACGTACTCTTCCTGGGATTCAATTTCCTCTAATTGCCCGGTTTCCCAGCTATGGGGTAACTGAGCTGCTTCAAGGTCTTCTTCTTCCTGTTCGTAGTAATCCCAGCTATGGGCTACCGCGCTACTCACTTGCCGCCTCCAGTCATTTTGCTGTATTTGGCCCGTTCTTCGCCAGTAATAGGCCGGAAATTGCCGTTTTCGTTGATATATACAATTTCCTGACTATCTACCGTCAAAACCAAATCTACATGACCATCGCCGTTTACATCTTTAAAAGTAGGCTTAACCGGGGCTAATTCCATATCCTTGCCAAACAAACGTGGCCCAGGAATTACCCGCGTCTTGGTGACATCCCCGCCGGGGTATTCTACAACCGTAATTTGACGATTATTATTTTGGACAATAAAATGACTGGGCGTACCGTCCGTTTCGCCGTGTCCGACAAACTGGTCTACCTGAATTGTCCGAGGCCGACCATAAGTCATATCATCTTGCCAGGTGTTCCACCAGTGAATTACGTTTGATACTAGAAAATAAACTACTACTAAAGCAACCACTCCACCTGCAATCATCAAGCCCATTTTAAGCGTACCCGCCCCAATGTTAATATTAGGCATCAGGCTGGGTTTGGCTTCCTGGCGGGGGCGCAGGGTTGGAGCAACTGCCCTCACCGCGCCAGTTTGACCGTAAGGCACATTAGCACTATTACGCGGGGGAGGAGCTGTTACGCGCCTCCCCGCCGGTGGCAACCCTGGCAACGGTTGAGGAATAGAAGTCTGACGCGGCGCACCCTGTCCACCAATAGTGCGGGGCGCAGGCGCGAGACGGGTGTATTCTGGTGGCACAATCCTTGCACCAGATACATTGGCACGCGGACGCTGAATAAGGGTGGGCTGCTGGAAGTCGTCGCTTTCTTCGTCGAAATCATCATTATACGCTCGGTAGTTGCGGGCGTTGCCGTAATCAGCCATTGCCGTACCTCTTTCTAGATTCTTTCTCTCTTTTTGCAAACTTGCTTGCAAACCTTTTTGCAAGTCACGCAAGCAAACCAATAGGTTGCCTGTTTATTTCTGTGTGATTTTTTTGGTGCTAATAGTAATGCTATACATGCTAAAGGCAGATAACCCCGGAAGCTTTCTGCCCGGATGCGGCAGAATTTAGAACATTGAAAACCCGTTTTTCAGGGTGGCAGTCCTGAGAAATCAGATTGTGAGCTTTTATCAAAAAGGAAAAACTTATAGACCAAAAATTCTATTTGAACGTATTATAGAACATTCTTACTATGATGTCAAGAGCTTTTTGGGCCAATTACGAAAAATTTGTTCTTAATTAATCTAAATCTTAAAAATTTCGAGCTTTCCAGAACCAAAATTTATTACAAAACCTAACAATCGTTATTGTGAGGCTGTTCTAGTTATGTTAAAATAAAGCTGTCAAAGTGAATAGAGAATATACCAATAAGTACAGTACATTCTCTCTGGTTTTTGTGTTTAGTCCCGATATTCTGGGTTGCTGTGGGGAACTATCCAGAAAGGAGCGCGTAATTTGGGCCTGGTTACAGTATTTGATTTTTTAACATTCTTCTTGGGACTTGCGCTGGTCGCTCTAGGCGAGTTTTTTATACTTGCGGGCGGGGCTGACTCGAATTTTGGGCTGGCCGTTTTCAGTATTCTAATCGTTATAGTCGGTATTGGCATATCGTATGTACGTGAAGTAACCAGCGATAACGCTGAGGTAGAACGTGATATTCGGCGGATTTACGGCTTTATCTGCTTTATTAGCGGTGTCGCCTATATTATCATACCGGTAATCCGGGCTGCTTCGCTATTGGTTAGCCAACCGCCGCAAATGACACTTGGCAATGCGGTTTTGCTCAGTTTTACGGTGCTGGTAGGGATTGTTCTTTTATTTTTAGGTTATTCCTGGATTGGAGCTTTTGACCAGCCTGAAGAACCCGAAGAATTTTCGACACCCGCCGACCAGTACGATTACCGCTAAAACCTGGTTTGGTTACAGGATTATGAGATTACTCATAGTCCAACTTTTTATTTAAAACAGTCAGGAAAATTTATGAGCCAGCAAGATAAGTTCGTCGAGGATATTACCGACAAAGACGACGATTTTTCAAAATGGTATAACGAAGTAGTACGCAAGGCAGAACTAGCCGATTATGGCCCGGTGCGCGGCACAATGATTATCCGGCCCTACGGTTACGCTTTATGGGAAAACATTCAAAAAAGGCTGGATGCCCGCTTTAAAGAAGTCGGTATTGAAAACGCTTATTTTCCTTTGTTAATCCCTAAAAGCTTCCTGGAGCGCGAGGCCGAACATGTCGAAGGCTTTGCTCCCGAAGTAGCCTGGGTTACGCGAGGCGGTGGCGAAGAACTGGAAGAGCCTCTGGCTATCCGGCCCACTTCCGAAACTATTATCGGCAACGCTTATGCCAAATGGGTGCAAAGTTACCGCGATTTGCCCATTTTGATAAATTTATGGAATAACGTGATGCGCTGGGAAAAGCGGACTACTCTTTTCCTGCGTACCAGCGAATTTTTGTGGCAGGAAGGTCACACCGCCCACCGCACCCTTGAAGAAGCCGAAGAGCGCACCTTGCAAATGCTGGAAGTTTACCGCCAGCTTGCCGAAGAAGATTTGGCGATGCCGGTAGTAACCGGGCAGAAAACCGAGCAAGAAAAATTTGCGGGAGCATTACGAACATATTCAATCGAAGCTCTGATGGGCGATGGCAAAGCTTTGCAAGCCGGAACCTCACATAATTTGGGCAGCAATTTTGCCCGAAGTTTTGATATTATGTTTTTGGATTCGGATGGGCAGCGCAAGTATTGCTCGACGACTAGCTGGGGGGCAAGTACCCGGCTTATCGGTGGCCTGATTATGACACATGGCGATAATGCTGGCTTGATAATGCCGCCCAAAGTCGCCCCAATTCAGGTAGTAATTGTCCCTATCTGGCGCAAAGTCGAAGAAAAAGCCAAAGTTGCCGAAGCCGTCGAACGCATCGGGCAAATGCTCAAAGGCGCAGACATTCGCTTCAAAGCCGATTGGCGCGAAGAAACGCCGGGTTGGAAGTATAACGAATGGGAAATGCGCGGTGTGCCAATTCGCCTGGAAGTCGGGCCGCGTGATGTGCAGAACAATAGCGCGATGCTGGTTCGCCGTGACAACCGAGCCAAAGAGCCTGTGCCGTTAGAAATTTTGCTTACCCGCTTGCCCGAAATGCTCAATGAGATACAGCAGGCATTGTTTGAACGGGCCTTGAAATTCCGCGAAGAAAAAACTACCGAAGTGGATAATTACGAGGATTTCAAGCAGGTAATCGCCGAAAAACGGGGCTTTGTGAAGGTGCGCTGGACAGAAGACCGGGCGGCAGAATTGGCAATCAAGGAAGAGACCAAAGCTACTATCCGCAATATACCTCTTGACCAAAGCGGCTTTACTCCCGGCCCGGCCCTTTACACGGGCAAACCTGCTACTGGCTATGCCTTGTTTGCTCGTGCTTACTAAGCATCAAACTTGACAAGTTTTTAACAAGTGTTAAAATGCACCTGGAAAGCTGTTAAAAACAGCTAAAAACTTAAAAATTAAATTACGGGAGCTTGGGCAAGCCAGGCTGAGAGGAAGACCGGCGCGTCTTCGACCGTCTGAACCTGAATCCGGGTAATACCGGCGCAGGAAAAAAAAGATTAACGCTCGTTTTGTTTTCGTTTCTGCCCTCAGCGTTTTGCCTGGACTGTTAATGCACCGCCGATTTTTTCGGCGGTTTTTGTTTTTATAGCTTTAAATTAGGTGAGAAACTAAGCTTGGATAATTGGGAAATATCAGAAAACAAAATTTGTTTGCACGGACTATACAAAAATTACGGCGCGTTGCCAATATTGCAGGACATCAACTTGACGGCAAAAGCAGGTGAATTTGTTACGCTCATCGGGCCGAGCGGCTGTGGTAAAAGCACTATTTTTAACATTTTAGCCGGGCTGGAGCCAGCCGACGCAGGGCAAGTGCTTTTGGATAATCGCCCTGTGACTGGGCCGGGAAATGTGGCTTTTATGCCACAGCGTGATTTGCTGATGCCCTGGCGCACTATTCTTGATAACGTAATTATTGGGCCGGAATTGCGCGGCAAACCTAAAAAAGAGACCCGGCAAAAAGCTTTAGGTTTGTTTGAAACTTTTGGCCTTAAAGGATTTGAAAAAAATTATCCTTTTCAGCTTTCGGGTGGGATGCGGCAACGGGCCGCCTTGTTGCGAACAATTTTGCTTGAGCGCGAAGTATTATTACTGGATGAACCTTTTGGGGCTTTGGACGCGCTGACGCGGGCCAGCTTGCAGGACTGGTTGTTACGTTTGCAAAACCAGTTAAAGCATACCGTTCTTTTTATTACCCACGATGTCGAAGAAGCCCTTCTGCTCAGTGACAAAATCTATGTACTTTCGCCCCGTCCGGCCTCAGTGCGCCTGGTGAAGGAAATAAGCTTGCTGCGCCCGCGCCTGATTACTTCACCCGAATTTGTCGCCCTAAAAGCCGAACTAATAGCCGTCCTGAAAGCTGAGGGTGCCTATGTCTAAAGCGGAAAATTGGTTTTGGCGTGTTGTGCCAGCGTTGTTGACCGTAGGAATGTTGCTGGCTTTTTGGCAATTATATGTACAAATTAGTGGCATCCGCCCCACAATTCTACCCGGCCCGATTCGGGTAATTTCCGCCCTGCTGGATTATCAGGAGCAAATTCTCGACCATACTCGCCAAACTTTGCTTGAAACGCTTATTGGCTTTGGGGTCGCGTTGGCGGCGGGTTTTCTTTTTGCCGTTTTGCTGGATTTATCCCCAACTTTAAAGCGGGCAATATATCCCTTGCTGATTGCCAGCCAGACTATCCCGCTTGTAGCAATTGCTCCTTTGCTGGTCATCTGGTTTGGTTATGATATTGTGCCAAAAATAATCGTGGTCTGGCTGGTTTGCTTCTTCCCGATTGTGGTGGCGGGCGTGGACGGTTTTGCCGCTACCGATGCCGACACTAGCCGCTTGCTCAAAAGCATGGGAGCAAGCCAAAACCAGATTTTTTGGAAACTACGCTTACCTTCAGCCTTGCCTTACTTGTTTTCCGGCATCCGCATCGCCATAACTTATAGCGTGGCAGGGGCGATTTTAGGTGAATATGTCGGCGCGGAAAAAGGGTTGGGCATTTTTATTCAACGTGTCAAAAATTCCGGGCGAAACGATTTAGTCTTTGCGGCGGTATTAATTACCGCCCTGATAAGCATTTTACTATTTCTGGCCGTTTCTTTAATCCAACGTCGGCTGATGCCCTGGTATTTTTTGATGAATTTTAAAGTTCAGCCAACAAATCGAGTTTCAAAATCAATTGTGCGGAAACGAAATTCCGTTTAAGAGGGGAGATTATTTTGCAAAAAAAGCAGTTTGGTTTAATTTTTGTATTATTGGCAATTTTAGGGTTGGTGCTGGCGGCTTGTGGCGATAATGCCGCGACGACCACCCCTACTATTGGGGCAGCTCCTAACCCTAACACTGGCGCAACCGTCGCCCCTGCCCTTACCGGCGGCGCAAAAGATAGCGGCCTGAACCCGGCGACTACCGTAGCGGCAGCTTCCGGCAATCTAGCCAAAGTTTCGCTGGTGCTGGATTGGGTGCCAAATACCAACCATACCGGGATTTATGTAGCCCAGCAAAAAGGCTGGTACAAGGAAGCTGGCCTGGATTTGCAAGTTTTGCCTTATTCCGATGGCGCATCCCCCGAATCTATCGTCGGGTCGGGCAAAGCTGAGTTTGGTATAAGTGGCACCGAAAGCTTTATGCAAGCCCGCGCGACGGGTGAGCCGATTACTTCGGTGGCGGCCATAATCCAGAGTAATACCAGTGGTTTTGCTTTTCTCAAAAGCTCCGATATTAAACGACCCAAAGATTTGGCGGGCAAACGCTATGCCGGCTTTGGTTCGCCCATCGAAGAACCTTTGATTAGCGAAGTTATCAAAAAAGACGGCGGCACCAATACCAAAATCCAGAATATTACGGCTAACGTCGAGGGTTATCAGGCAGTAGCGGCGAAACAAGCTGATTTTGTCTGGATTTTTCAGGGTTGGGATGGTATCAAGGCCCAGCGTGATAAAGTGGATTTGAACATACTTTACATAAAAGATATTGGTATTCCTGATTATTATACTCCGATTATTATTGGCAACGATAAATTCTTGAGCGATAAAAAGGATGTTGCCAGTGCGTTTATGAAAGCAACGGCACGAGGCTATGAGTTTGCCATTAGCAATCCGAAAGAAGCCGCCGATTTGTTGATTAAAGCCAACCCGAAAGAAACTTTTCCCGATACCGAGCTGGTTTACCAGAGCCAGAATTATCTTAGCCCACGCTACAAAGAGAGCGCGGCTAAATGGGGGGTACAAACCTTAAAAGCCTGGACGGATATGCCCAAGTTTATGTTTGACCGGGCTATTTTGAAGGATGCTAACGGTAAGCCAATGGCAAAAGAGCCGGAATATAACAAGCTCTTTATCAATGATTTGCTGCCCTAGCAGTTTGCAAAGAAAAGCAGGATAGCTCATATTTTGAACCTATCCTGCTTGCTTATTTCGATAGCTAATGGTTTGGTCTGTTGGCGGAGCAATATCTTACAAAATTCCGGCTTAATTGGAAAATTGGGATAAGTTTTTAATTACAAACGCCTTTGTCCCGTTGCACTTCCAGCCAGTACGGGTGTATTACTTTCGTCCTCAGCTTCAGCTTCACCATCTTCTAAATCAAGGCGGTCTAGCTGGCTTTTGAGACCAAGCGCAATCAAGCCGTTGGTTAGGGTTAGCCCGGCTTCGGCTACTCCGTGCAACCAATCTACATGCGCTAAAGTTGTCGCTCCCATTATCCGCAAAGCCACAAAGCCCGAAATAGCCGTAACAAAGACAAAGCCGAGCATTGAAGCAAAGCCAAGCAGGGTAGTGCGGGTAAGCAAGTTTTTATCCAGTTTGTAAATCCGCCAGACAAAATAAAGAAAGAGTAGATACGGCACAATCGAAAGCGACATTATTATGTTATCCACGCCGTACCTCTTTCTTTTTGGCCCCGCTTTTGGTCATTTGGGCATCGGCTACCGAGCGGAAAAGCAAAAAAGCCCATAGCGCAAAGCAGCAGCTCCCGGCAAAGGTCAAATAGCTTTGGGCCGAATTAAAATTGGCCCATTCATCGGCACTAATATGATAAATAATCGCGCAAACGCCACTCAGCATATAGGGAGTCATCGCCAGGGGCATCCAGCGTAACCAAACATTATTTATTCTACGTCCGACCACATAAAACAAGAGCATCGCCATGCCCCATTCTATGACGCTGCTAATGTGAATTATCCAGGTCGGTATCGACAGCAAACCAATCATAATCCTCTCCGAGAGCTAGGTAACAACTATCAAGTAACAAGAAGAGTTGTGAGTTGCGAGTTGTGAGAAAGATTGTCGGTTGTTGGTTGCCAGGAAGAAGTTGTGACTTGTAAATTACTTTCCGACTTCATACTTCCGACTCTCCTTGTTACTTGATACTTGTTACTTGATACTTAGACGTTGGCTGGTTGCGGGTGCAAGGCGTTGACCGGGATGCTCCAGCGAGCGAAGTTAAACCAGATTTTGCCCACAATTTTAAGGCCACTGGTTAAGGGCATACTAGCCATTTCTTTGTGCAAATAGCTATCAAAAGTCAGGCGTTGTACATCAACATCGCGGCACATTTCGGTAAAGACCTCGAATTTTTTGTCGCTCCCGAAATAAAGCTTCTGCAACTGG
>JBBQGP010000130.1:0-15809 GCA_038323095.1 Chloroflexia bacterium
GCACCTTACGCCCCGAAAACGCTTGTTCCCGCCCAATTTAACTTGAGAATTGGTCTTTAGACACTCAAAACTAGAAACCAGAAACTTAAAGAGGTTTAGCTTGAGTAGCGATTTGCAAGAAGAACAAAAATTAGTGGAGGCAGCCAAGCGTGACCCCGAAGCTTTTGCTGCGCTGTATGACCGCTACTTTGACCGTATTTATAATTACGCTTATCATCAAACTGGCAGCCAGGCCGAGGCTGAGGACGTAACCGCCCAAACTTTCAAGCAGGCTTTTGAGAATTTGTACCGCTTTGAATGGCGCGGTTTGCCCTTTGGGGCGTGGTTATATCGGATTGCCAGTAATGTTGTTACCGGGATTTACCGGCGCAATCGTCCGACTGCTCCATTTGAAGAAGCTATCGAAATGCCCGGTAGCGGCCTAACCCCCGAAGAAACCTTTTTGCAGGGAGAGCGTAATACCGAACTTTTGGAAATGGTGCGGAATTTGCCGGAAGTGCAACGTCAGGTGATTATTTTGCGGTTTTCCCAAAATTTGTCTTATGCCGAGATTGCCACAGCGATTGACCGTACCGAAGGGGCAGTCAAGCAACTAATTCACCGCGCTTTAGTGAATCTTCGCCAAAATATAGCCCAGAAGTAAAATGCGGCTTTGCTAAATATATAGCGGTAAAAAATCCACTGGCGGAGCAGTTTCCCACAGAAATATCAGCCTAAATCCAGTACGTTTTGCTAACTTTTCAACCAGCGTATACGTAGGAGGATTTTCAATCCCGATTTTACCAAAGCCCGTTTTTATTGGGATTAGAAATTCCCCTACATATAGAGCTACAAATTCTTAGTAGTTGCCGCCGTTTTTGATGATAGCGGTAACTTTGCCCTGAATTTTCACGCCGTCCAAATCTTCGTTTTTGTCGCCTTTACGTGGCAAGATATGAATTGGGCTAAGGCTTTGATTGGCCGGCTGGAGCAAAACCCGGTCAGTAAAGCGATGGCGGTAAAAGCGTTTGAGGGTAACAAAACCCAGCGGGTCGGTGGAATCGGTCAGGCAGGCAATTACAAAATCGCCATCTTCGGCCCAATCCTGGGCCTGGACGATAATAATGTCGCCGTCGTCGATTTCGTTATCAATCATAGACTGACCGCGTACCCGCAAGGCAAAGCAATTGCGCTCGACTTTGATTTCGTGGGGGTCAATCATCACAAAGTCAGCATCCGCGCCCTGCCCCGCTTCATGAAAAGCTACCGTTACATCATAACGGCCCGCCGCTACTTCGCCGACTACCGGCATTTTCTTGTAGCTAACGCTTTCCCAATCCCAGGGGGCTGGCCCGGAGTCACCTGCTACCATTTTAACCGAAGCGTTATAGCGGTTGGGTCGGGTTTTGGCCCGCAGCTTGTTGGGGTGGGTATCGGTTTGGGGCGTGGAAGATTTGCCAAGCACCCGGTAATTATCCACATCAGGCTGGCGTTTGTTATAACTAAAACGCCCTTCATCCTGGCTGTTGCCGTTTTGGTTGCGCTTGAAATCCCAGCTCTCAACCTTAGCCTCGCGAAAGCCCAGACCCAAGCCTTCGTTATAGCTTTCTTCGGTTTGTACTCGTTTGTTTTTACCCTTGTGATACTCCATTATAACCACCCACCTTTTATATTGCTTCGCTCCTGGCGAAATTTGTTGCCTTCGCCATTTTATAATGCAAGGGATGTGCCACCGTTAGAATTTATGTTCGTGCCGCAAAAATTAGAATCAAAATCAGCTACTACTAGCCAGATGGTTTTTGAAAGATGCAAGGGAAAACCAGCCCTGATACAAATCAGGGCTAATTCCGGGAAGTTTTAATACGAAAAATATCAGGCCATTGTGCGGATTACGCCGACAAGTTTGCCGAGTACCCGAACTTTGTCCATTTCGGCGTAAATAGGTTCCATAGTAGTATTAGCTGGCTGGAGGCGTACCCGTTTCTGGGTTGGTTCGGGATACCACTTTTTCAGGGTAATCTCGTTTTCGCCTTCTTTATCAATCGAAACTACGACGGTTTCCCCAACTTCGGCGTTGGCCTGTGACCGAATCAGGACAATATCTTCGTTAGCAATCAGGGCATCAATCATAGACTCACCTTTGACCTTGAGGGCAAAGATGCCAGCACTGCCTTTACCAGCTAACATATAAGGCGGGATTTCGACTGATTCGTCGGTAACTTCAAAGCGGTCTACCAAAGCTGGCCCGGCAGCAGTTAGACCCTTGAACGGTACAGCCACCATTCGATTATTCTGCAAGCGACTGAGCATGGTGATACCACGTGACTGCTTTTTGTTGCGGAGAATCATCCCTTTAGCTTCCAGAGCTTTCAGGTTGTAATCCACTACCGAAGTTGAGGAAATGCTAAGAGTTTCCTGAATTTCGCGAACAGTTGGCGGTAATTCGTTATGCTGATCCATAAATTCCCCGATAAACGTGAGAATTTTTTCCTGTAACTTGGATGGTTTACTCATTTTACGTCTTCCTCCGGGGCGGCTGGCACGGCTAGTTTTCTCAACCTCGATTTGAGTTATTTCAGCTTTACCAGTACCCTGCGCCGTTGCTTTTGTTTGCTCCGTCCCGTTCTGGCTACCGCCTGTCCTTTTGGCTCGGCTGGTAGTTAGCACCGGGAGCGGTGCAAGCTCTTCTTTGACGGCTACTAATCTTGTCATTTGTTTTGCTCCGATAGGCATTTGCGTTAAAACCCCTGCGAGCGGGCTTTTCGCACCATTGCCATATGTGATGATGCCAGGGCAGAATGCGCCCATTTAGGACAAAATATCTATAGAACAAGTATACGCAAAGAACCTTAGTTCGTCAAGGGGTTTTGGGAGCCATTTATCAAAATATGTTTATTTCTTGTTCTCATTTTATTTTAAGCCTGGCTTCATTTTCACTTCATGCCCAACCTGTATTCTGTAGATGTAAGGACAAACAAGTTCTTACAAAAAAATCCTCCAATGATACATTAAGTCAAGACTTTTATCTCCCCTAGCCTAACAAGGCTGCCAACCTAACTGCCAACACCTAACAAGCTCCCTTCCGAACCGGGGAGCTTTTTTTTATGCCGGAAAAGTGCCAGAACTAATATTAAAATGTCATAAAAATTTCAGACCTATGTAAAAATAGTGGTGCTATAATGGCTAATATTTCTTGCCGCGTCTGGCTGCTTGTGCTATGGTTGCATAACAGTCAATACAACGTTTGTAAGGGGGTTTTGTAAAGGTGTCCGATAAATTAGTTTTGAAAGAAAATCTGGTTTTTATGGTCAGTCAGGCCGATGGGGATGTGCCGCAAACCAATACTGAAGGCTTTGGGATGTATTACAAAGATACCCGCTATCTTAGTGTGCTGGAAATGCGGGTGAGCGGTTATACGCCGTCTTTGCTAACTTCTTCCGGCGAGTTTAATTTTATGGGCAATATCCAAAGTGCCAATCCCTTGATGCAAATTCCGGCCAAAATGCCGCAAGGTGGTTCGCCAGACCAACCCGGCCAGCCTGCAACCTTGCTAACTTTGATGCCACGTACTCTTAGTATGCGTCGCAATCGCTTTATCGAGGACGGCTTGCACGAGCGGGTCGGGTTTTACAACTATAATGCCTTCCCGGTTTCGATAACCTTACTTTTGCGTTTTGGCAGCGATTTTCGCGATATGTTCGATGTACGCGGTTATAATCGGGCCAAGCGCGGCGAAATTCGTCCGCCAACCTGGGATAACCAACATTTAACCTTTTCTTATTTGGGGTTGGACGGGCTGGAACGGCGTACCGAGATTGCTTTTGATAGTCCGCCTACCCGCGTTTTAATCGAGCAACCACTTGTCCCTGATTCAGCTGTTATTGCCGAGCAGCGTTCGGAATTGCCACAAGGTACTTCGGTAATGATGACCCCGGTACGTCCAGCTCTTGCCGATGTATTATTCGATTTGGATTTACCTTCGGACAAGCCTTTTGCCATTACTTATCACGTTGTGCCGCAGGGTTTGGGCAATGGGCAAGCCACCCAGCCCACTACTTTTGATATGGGCGCACGCCGGATGCGGCTGGCTTACGAGGGCTGGTTTCGAGAATGTACCACTATTGAAACCGATAACGAGGTTTTCGACCATTTCTTGCAGCGTAGTATTTATGATTTGCGGATTTTGATGGAAGAATTACCTACCGGGCTTTTCCCGGTGGCCGGTATTCCCTGGTTTGCCGTCCCGTTTGGGCGGGATGCTCTGATTACTGCTTTGCAAACCCTGACTTTTGACCCGCAGATTTCGGTAGGAACGCTGCGCTTTTTGGCTCAATACCAGGGGAAAGAGGTTAATGATTGGAACGAGGAAGAGCCGGGCAAAATTTTACACGAATTGCGTAGCGGTGAAATGACGGTTCTAAAGGAAATGCCGCACGTGCCTTATTACGGCTCGGTGGATAGCACTCCGCTTTTTATTATGCTTTTTGTCGAGACTATGCGTTGGCTGGATAGTGACCAGCTTTACCGCGAACTTTTGCCAAATGTCAAGCTTGCCCTTGAATGGATTGATAAATATGCTGACCGCGATGGTGACGGCTTTATTGAGTACCATTGCCATAACGAGCGCGGCGTGAAAAATCAGGGCTGGAAAGATAATGTGTTAGCTTTGCAATTCCGGGATGGTCGCTTTCCTGACCCGCCGATAGCGATTTGTGAGGCGCAAGGTTATGTTTATGCCGCCAAGCTTGGTCTGGCGGAAATAGTGGAGCGTCAAGGCGATAGAAGTTGGGCGGAGCAGCTTCGGACGGAAGCGAACAAGCTCAAACGTTTGTTTAACGAAAAATTCTGGCTGCCCGAAGAAAACTATTTCGCGCAAGCTTTGGATAAAGATAAAACTCCCATCCCTACGGTTGGTTCAAATCCCGGCCATTGCTTGTGGTGTGGCATCGTGGATGAAGATAAAATCGAGCCGATTGTGACCCGGATGATGGCCGACGATATGAGCAGTGGTTGGGGTATTCGGACGGTCAGCAGCGAAGAGCCGAGCTTTAACCCAATGAGTTATCATAACGGCAGCGTTTGGCCGCACGATAATTCGATAATCGCGGCAGGGTTGCGGCGTTCGGGTTATTCGGAAGAAGCTAACCGGGTTATCAGCCAGGTTTTTGCTGCCAGCCAGCGTTTCCGTTATTTCCGTTTGCCCGAATTGTTTTGCGGCTTCCAGCAGGATAACCGCTATTACAGTAGTCCGGCGGAATACCCGGTTAGCTGTAGCCCGCAAGCCTGGACAGCCGGAGCAGCTATCTTTTTTATTCCAACTGTACTTGGCCTGGAAGTTGACGCGGGTAAGCGCAAGATTAACTTGCGTCCGCATTTCCCGGATTGGCTCAATCAAATCAGCTTGCGGGGCTTGCTGGCCGATAACCATAAGCTGACTTTTACAGTACGTCGCTCTAGCCAAGACCCCAAGCACTACGAGCTTGACATAACAGAGAAGGGTCAATTCGAGATTGATTTAGGCTAAATTAAAAAGCGGCAGTTGCCGCTTTTTAATTTTATATTTTATGTTTGGCTTAAAAATTTAATCGTCTTTAGGCTTGCCCAAATCGTCAAGGTCGAGACTGTTGATAAAATCACGGAAGACGGCCAGCTTTTCATCATCTACTTTACTACGTTCCATCGTGGGCATATTAGGTGAAGTAGAAGTTGGTTTGCTATTACCTTCCGCATCCAGCAATACTCCGGCTTTGTCCATTACCGCTTCATCTACAAAAATTGTAGATTTGAGGCGAACGGCCAGCGCGATTGCATCACTTGGGCGGCTATCTACTTCTACGTGCCGTCCGTTTACATCCATAACGATACGAGCAAAGAAAGTATCATCGTGCAAGTCGTTTACCAGCACACGAGTGACAGTTGCGCCGAGTTCGCCTATAACTGACCGCAACAAATCATGGGTGAGCGGGCGCGACACCGATACGTGCTGTAATTCTACTGCAATAGCATCCGCTTCGTATGCGCCAATCCAGATTGGTAGGTAACGTTCCGCATTTACCTCTTTTAAAATAACCACCCGATGTTGGGTGACTAAGCTCATTCTTATACTATGTATTTCCGCTTCAATCATTTTGGTTCTCCTAGACGAACTCGAACCGAGGTAATCCCCTGATTATTCCGGCTTATATAAATAAGTATACCACGTTTAAGGCAACTGCAAAAGCTATGCCGAATAACGTTAGCATTAATAATCTTGATAAAATTCTGATAACCGAGCCTAGTTATACTTGGCTTCGGGTACAATCCCCCATTGCGGGCCGAAGGGCCAATAAACAAACATTGCTTTGCCTACGACTTTATCTATCGGCAAAAAGCCAAATACCCGCGAATCCCGGCTGCCATTTCGATTATCGCCCATTACAAAAAAGTTGTTGGGTGGCACAACGGCTGGCCCATAGGGGCTATAGGGTTTATCCTTGATGTAATCTTCTTTGAGCGGTTTATCGTTAATATAAACTATGCCGTCTTTAACCTGAACTGTTTCACCGGGCAAGGCGATTAGCCGTTTAATGTAATCCTCTTGTGGTACGTCCGGCGGCTCAAGTACCAGTACATCTCCCCGGTGTGGCCCGCCCGCCAGCCAGACTACGTTCGTCCCTTCGGCTTTTACGCCGGGAACAATTCGTAACCAGGCATTCGCGTCAAAGTGAAAATAAGCGGCTTTATTAACCAGAACGCGCTGGTTGGTGTGAAAGCTCGGCTCCATACTTGCGCCGACAATCTGAAAATTTTGGATAAGGGCTTTGACCAGGAAAAAAATTAAAATAGTTAAAATAACCGTTTCCAGCACTTCCCGCCAGAACGATTTACGGCGGCGAGTTTCGGCAACCTGCGTTTCTTCAGTAGCCACTTCTGCGGAACTTGTCGTTTCGGTTTCAGGAATAGATGCATCGGCGGCAGCCGTAACTGTGCCGGGCTGTACGGAAACGCTGGTTTCTTCCAATTCCAATCCCAATGGAAGCACTGGAAGTTTTTGAGAAGTTTCGGGAAGGGTAGGAGCAAGGTTAAGATAATTCATTTCCATTGCTTTTTCAGGCTGGTTTACGGCAGATGGCTCATCTACCGGGCCACTTTTCTCCAAATTTTCCGACACGAGGCAGAACTCCTTGACCAACCTGTTTTCGTACAGGTCATTCAGTAAAAAAAGAACCTTTCGATTAGTTCAACACTGCTATTATAATACATAGACGCAAGAAAACCAAACAAGTTACTGCCAATTTCCAATCTCTAACCTCTTTTTTAAGCTTTTCTTTAAGCTTTTCTTTAGTGTAGTTCCCACTACATACTTTAACCGAAAGTTGGCTCTACAATAAAGCTAGAACAAGACAGACAAAATAAATTAAAAGTTAGATTTGTCACTAATTATTCGCTCACTTTCACTAGAAACAGGTACAAATTATGATAGCAGGAGTTATTTTGGGTTGGCTGGAACAATCCGGCGTACCCCTTCCGGCGGGCAATATCCCGGCCAACGAAGGTTTAGGTAGTATGACTTTGCGGATTGGGCTTTTTATGCTTGCCATACTAATTTTTATGTTTACTTGTGGTTACGCCTGGAAGACTATTCCAGCCCTGAAGCGGCTCGTACCCGGCCCAAAACCCGAAGAAGAAACTAAAGCAAATCGCCCTCCCTTGATTTATCTGCGCCCTGTTGAAAAAATCGTCGAAAAAGTTGCAGTACGTCCGGGTGATGCACTGGCTCAAGCCCTCTCGGATGGTCAACCCGGCAGCGTTGTTCACGCCGCCAGTAATCTGGAAGATGGCCCTTCGCCTTCTGACATTATTATTGCGAAGCGGGAAGACTAAAAATTGCGGGTGTGGTGATGGGCGATGAGGCCCATTAAACCCGCCAGCAAGGTCAGAATTGCTCCCAAAAGACCCGCATATAGTCCAAAACCGACACTCAAGCTGATAAAAGGCAGCTTGAGGATTTTTGTTAGTGAGCCAAAAATCAGCAGTTCGTAGCCTATAAAGCCAGAAGTAACCAGCCCTAGCAAAAGCAAAACAAGTGCGCCGCGCTCGAAAAGTAGTCCGATTATGGCCGTAAGGATGATTAGCCCGGCTAGAATGAAGGGGATAACACCGCTTCCGCCGACTATCAGTCGGTCTAGCACTCCCTTAAGGGCAATATTGACGTTCTTTTCGACCTCAAACGGTAGCGAGGGTAAGTCCTGGTTTAGCTGGCCCATTCCGTCTACTGTTAAAGCCAGTTCGAGGAGGCCAAGTGAAAGGGCCAACTTGACCCAGGGTAAAAAGATGCAAAGGCTGACCAACACTCCGCCTAGTCCGGCCATTCCATAAATAAAACTAAAAACTCTGCCGGTCTTGTAGTTCCTGCCATAATTCATCGGATACGGATATTCCATAAATCACAATCTCCTTACTAAAACCCACAATTTCGCTGAACACCAATTTTGGGCGCACCAAATTTAGCTGTTGTCTCCTGCCACCTGAAATTTGGCGCACTAAATCAAGGCGTTGACTGCTTGTTGCCTAAGATCCACACACTGAAATATTAAATTTTGCAAGAGATGAAAAGATTTCCGATTAGACCGCATCGGAAATGTAAGAAAAGATTTTCGCTTCAGTAGTTATCGTATCAAAAACTATTTGAAAAGACTATACAAAAACTTGAAAAAGTAACGACCCAAACATTTAGTAACACCTAACACTATTATACTCAACAAAATTAAACCGTAAATGAAAAACTGCTGGTAGTCAGATTTCAAATACCTGACAAACTCGGCCAAAAGTCTGTATAATACAGCCGTACTCCAAAAATTACTCAAATCCAGATTTTTGCTCATTTAACAAGATTGTGATTCGGGATTGCTGACAGCTAAAAAGGAGCAGATTTAATGAATTTAACTGGCAAAGTAGCCTTAATTACCGGTGGCGGCACGGGGCTTGGCCGCGAAATCGCCCGGCAACTGGCCCTTGAAGGGATGCAAGTGGCAATTAACTATTCGCGTTCCAAACAGGATGCAGACGAAACAGTTGAAGAATTAACCGGGATGGGCGTTAAAGCTCAGGCAGTTCAAGCTGATGTCAGCAAGCCTGCCGAAATTCAGCGAATGGTAGACGAAACTGCTACGGCTTTCGGGCGAATTGATTTGCTGATTAATAACGCGGGCGTAACTAAATTCGTGGCTTTCCCCGATTTAGATGCGCTGGACGAGGAAGCCTGGGATAATATTCTGGCGATTAACACCAAAGCTCCTTTCTTTGCCGCCAAAGCGGTTGCCCCGATTATGCGGGCCAATGGTGGCGGCCAGATTATTAATACTGCTTCGATAGCCGGATTGCGGGCGATGGGCAGCAGTATTGCCTATTGCACCTCGAAAGCCGGGATGTTGCACTTGACACGTTGCCTGGCAATGGCTCTTGCCCCTGATATTCAGGTAAATGCGATTGCTCCTGGCTTGCTTTTAACACGCTGGGGTGTAAAATTCGGCGAAGAGCGTATTCGTCAAATAGAGCAACAGCTACCCCTCAAGCGGATTACGCCACTGGAAGATTGCGCCGCCGCTTATATTATGCTGGCCCGCAATACCAGTATCACCGGGCAAGTTATTACAATCGATGGCGGAGCGTCGGCTATGTAACAAGTAACAAGTATCAAAAAACCTTGAATTAGAAGTTAATTTGCAACTATGAGTTTGTGAAGAAATTTCTAATTACAACTGCCTTATGTAAAAACGAAATTGAACTTTGAACCTTCAGATTCTACTAAGCAGGATTCCTTGATACTTGTTACTTAATTCAGGAGGAAATATGGCTCAAGCTAAAGCAAGTTTTGATTATGGAGCGCGGGCAGAGCGTTTGCGGCAATTAATGGCCGAGCAGCAAATTGATTTGGTGTTTTTGCCACCTTCCGCCGCTTTGCAGTATTTAACCGGGATGAAACGTCCGCAGCCTACTTTTGGGAATGTAAACCATAACGGTGGTTGGGTAAAGGGGCTTTTGTTCGGGTCGCGCCATAGCCCGATTTATTCGCTAACCCGGATGGATACTTTGTTTGCTTCCTTCCCGGCTGGTCTGGAACTAGCGATTTTGCAGGATACGGCTGACCCAATCGCCCATATGCGGAAGTTGCTCGGCGAGTTTGGCACAATCCGAAGAATAGCGGTAGAGGAACGCACCTGGGGCTTGGCTATCCTGAATTTGCAAAAGCTTTTACCCGAAGTTGAATTTGTATCAGCCAGCCCGCTTTTTACCGCTTTGCGCCGGGTGAAAAGCCCGGAGGAAATTGACATAATGCGGAAAGCCGCCCAGATTGTAGACCAAACCCACGGTTACGTTATGTCTATCTTGCGACCCGGCCTCACTTACCATGAAATTTCGGCGGAAATAGACAAAAAAATGGTCGAACTAGGCGCGGAAGGGGCTTCTTTTCCGACCACGCTCATTCCGATGTCGCCGCGTATCGGGCCGGGTTCTGACCCCTGGGCGGGTAGCTCCTCGGTCAAAGGTTCGCCCGTTGTTGAAGCCGGAACTTCGCTCAGTTTCGATTATGGCAGCATCTTTGATGGCTATTGCAACGATTATGGCCGTTCGGTCTGGATTGGCGACCCACCCGCCGAATACCTGAAAGTTTACGAACTGGTAATCGGGGCGCAAGCCGAAGGTCAGGCCGCCATGAAAGCCGGGAAAATCACTGGGGAAGCCGCTAATCTGGCCGCCCGTCGGCTTATCGAGGAAGCGGGTTACGGCGAACACTTCTTTCACCGTTTGGGGCATGGCATCGGGCTGGATGTGCATGAGCCGTGTTACCTGAGTGACGGAGATACTACCACCCTTGAAGCGGGTATGACCTTTACAATCGAGCCTAGCATTTTTATTCCCGGCAAGTTTGGCTGTCGTATCGAAGACGTTTTCGTCGTAACCGAAAGCGGGGCTGAACCACTGAACCAGTATCCTCGCGCTTTAGAAGTTGTTAGTTGTTAGTAGTTGGTTGTTAGCGAAGGCAGGGTTGTCGGATAGGGGTTATCTCCCGGACATGGAATGTTCGGGCTGACAACATGAAAACCTGGCTAAAGCCGATATAGGTTGGGCTAGATTTAGCTACAACCTCATTCAGCCCTTCAGGGCCGTTTTCATGTTATCAGCCCAGCCTTTTTAAGGCAAGGAGTTTACCACCAATTTTGAGGATTGTCCTTGAATACTTCCGACTTTTTTGTCAAGGTGGGCAGATAGGGCTATAATAGAGGGCGTACTACAGGAAATTTCAGCATTAGATAAATTTTTAGAAAAACATTTACAAAGCACTTACAAGGAGGTAGAGTAGCAAAATGGGTTTACTTGATGGCAAAATAGCAATCGTAACTGGCTCAGGGCGCGGCATTGGGGCGGCAGCCGCCAAACTGTTTGCTTCGCACGGCGCACAGGTGGTGGTCAGCGACCTTGACCCCAACCCGGCTAATGAAGTCGCCGAGCAAATCAATGCTGGCGGCGGCAAACAGGCAATTGTCATTCCCGGCGACGTAACTGCCGAAGATTTTGGCGAAAAAATAGTTAATGGTACTATCGAGCAATTGGGCGGGCTGGATATTATCGTGAACAACGCGGGCTACACCTGGGACGCGGTAATTCATAAAATGACCGACAAACAGTGGGAAGCCATTATCGCCTGTCACCTGACCGCCCCTTTCCGTATTATCCGAGCGGCAGCTCCTTTTATTCGGGATACGGCCAAGCAAGAAGAAGATGCGAACGGCCACGCCAAAGCCCGCAAAATCGTAAACGTTAGCTCGGTATCGGGCCTGTACGGGAACGCGGGACAGGCTAACTACTCGGCGGCCAAAATGGGCGTAGTCGGTTTGACCAAAACGATTGCTAAAGAATGGGGTCGTTTCAATGTCCAGTCCAACGCGGTAGCTTTTGGCTTTATCGAAACTCGTTTGACCCAATCCAAAGAGAAAAAGGAAATTATCGAGCGCGAAGGCGAAAAAGTTTCGCTGGGTATTCCCGACCAGAATCGCCAGATGGCTTCGATGGTCATCCCGCTAGGTCGTCCGGGAACGGCTGACGAAGCTGCCGGGCCAATTCTGTTTTTGGCCTCGCCCCTTTCCGATTACGTAAGCGGCATCGTCCTCGAAGTTCACGGTGGGCGGGGCGGTTGATAAACCTCTTTAGTTTTCCCGAATTTTAATAAAGAGAAGCCGGAGGTTTCCGGCTTTTTTTGCTTTAGACAAATATTCGACAAATAAAACAAAACTCACATCGAATAGGCTTGACGTGACGAATTTTCTTTATTACAATCTTTCTCAAGAAAGTTTCTTCTTTATAATTTGAATTTGAAACAGTCTAAAATTAAAGCGCATTTTCATTTAAGTTGTTTAAATTAGAATAAAGCTGCGCCATCCTCGCACGTCCTGACATTCCAAACGGCGTTGTTGCTGTTCCTCTAGCGTGTTTACGTTTTTACAATGAAGTAAAAGGGTTTACTATGCTAACCAAAAGGATTACATTATGAGAAGGTTTATTCTGCGGCGAATTATTCAATCGCTACTATTGTTCTGGTTTGTTATGACCCTGAGCTTTATTTTGGTAAATCTAACTCCGGGCGGGCCAGAACGTAGCCTGATGGCAAATCCGCGTGTCACTCAGGAAGATTTGGATAACATGCGTAAAGCCTTTGGGCTGAACGACCCGCTTTACGTGCAGTATGGTCGCTGGCTGTTTAATTCGGTCACTTTTAATTTTGGGACTAGCTACAAGCATAATTTGCCGGTATTACAGGTTATCGGCGAACGGATTTGGCCGACCTTGCAGCTAGGGATTGCCGCTTACCTGATTAGCCTGATTGGTATACCGCTTGGGATTTACGCTGCCCGTCACCGCGGGAAATTGGGCGACAATCTGGTACGCTTCGGCACAGTGGTTGGCAGCGCAATGCCTGCGTGGTGGATGGCCCTGATGCTGATTATTATCCTCAGCAATACGATAGGCTGGTTTCCGCAGGGGCAAGGAACGGGCGGCCCTGGCCCCTGGCTTTTGCATTTACTAATCCCAGCGGCCTTGCTTTCGACCAGTGAACTAATTCGGTTTAGCCGTTTTGTACGCTCGGAGACGCTGGAAGTTTTGAGCCAGGATTATGTCAGAACGGCGCGGGCCAAAGGCATTACTCCCGGCGAAGTGACTCGCCGCCACGTTTTGCGGAATTCGCTAATCCCGGTAGTCACCTTGTTTGGCAGCTTTTTGCCTACGGTGCTTTCTGGCGCGATTATCACCGAAACTATTTTTAACTGGCCGGGAATGGGTCGCCTTTTCTTTGAATCGGCCTATGCCCGCGATTACCCGGTTATTTTGACTATTTTACTGATTGGCACTTTCTTCACGATTATTGGAACTTTTGTAGCTGATTTGGCTTACGGCTTTGTTGACCCGCGGATTCATTATCGCTAGGGCGAAACACAAGAGGTATTAAATGAGCAAAGTTGCTGATGAAATAATTGTTAAACCCAAAGTTTTGACGGCGGAAGAACGCATGAAAAGGGCCAGCCGGGGCTTTTTTGCCGAATCGTTTGAGCGTTTCTTTCGTTCCAAAATGAACGTAATTGCCCTGATAGTTTTCGCCTTGATTACGGTTATAACTTATTCGGCAGGCTGGCTGAGTTCCAGCGTTATCAAGTTTGACCGGGACGGCATCGATTTTGATTTGATTAGCAAGGGGTTGCAACCGCCCGTTCCGCCCGGCACGCTTAATCATATTCTAGGCACAGACGAGCTAGGTCGCGACGTACTGGTACGCCTGCTGCACGGCGGGCAGGTCTCGCTAACGGTTGGCTTTATGGTCGCCTTTATTGCGGTGTTCATTGGCACCACGCTGGGGCTGCTGGCTGGTTATTTTGGTGGCTGGGTGGATGATTTGGTTAATGGGCTGGTGCAGACTATTTTGAATATCCCGGCTTTGTTTCTGCTGATTATGCTTTCGGTTTACTTTCAGCCGAATGTACTGAGCCTTTCGCTAACTATTGGGCTTTTGACCTGGGCTGGGCTAACCCGGCAGGTGCGCGGGGCAGTAATGAGCCTTTCGCAACGCGAATATATTGCTTCGGCCAAAGTAATGGGAGCAAGTAGCTGGCGAATTATCTTTGTGCATATGTTGCCCAACGTAGTTTCCTTGATGCTGGTAGTGGCTGGCTTTGATGTAGCGACGGCGATTTTGATTGAATCGGGTCTTTCGTTTTTGGGATTTGGCATTTCCGTACCCGTTCCAAGTTGGGGCAGTATGCTGGCCGATTCGCAAAGCCGTTTTACCAGCGCACCCTGGATGGTTTACACTCCCGCGCTGGCGATTTTCGTGACAGTTTTATGTATTTTCCTGATTGCTGACGGCTTGCGCGATGCCTTTGACCCGCGCCTGAAACAAGGCTAATTCTACTTTTAATCGAGAAAATCAAATTTCCCGACCAGCTTGTGAACTTAAATTTGAACTCAAAAAAAGCTGGCCGGGAAGTTTGACAAAACCAAAGTCAAATGCTATAATGCTCCTTGCAATCGAGAGGGGCGCAGGGCGCAAACAGCGACAAAAGAAGCGACCAAGCCACCAAAGAAATCGCAAGCGGTTACAATGGCGAGGTAGCTCAGTGGTAGAGCAGGGGACTCATAAGCCCTTGGTCGAGAGTTCAAATCTCTCCCTCGCCACCTTAACAATTTAATAAAGACCAGGTTTTAAATATAATGACGCGGGGTGGAGCAGTGGCAGCTCGTTGGGCTCATAACCCAAAGGTCGTAGGTTCGAATCCTGCCCCCGCAATCACTTGAGGGCGATTAGCTCAGCTGGTTAGAGCGCAGCGTTGACATCGCTGAGGTCACTGGTTCGAGCCCAGTATCGCCCATCACCCTTTATCGGGTGAGGGCATCAGCAATGTAGGGGTGTAGCTCAGCTGGTAGAGCAGCCGTCTCCAAAACGGCCGGTCGGGGGTTCGAATCCTCTCGCCCCTGCCTACTCAGGCTAGTGCGGCGACGTAGCCAAGTGGTAAGGCAGAGGTCTGCAAAACCTTTATCCAGCGGTTCGAATCCGCTCGTCGCCTCCATTTACAATTTAATAGTTTTGTTTGCTTTTCTTGGTTATCAGGGCGCATAGCTCAGCTGGTTAGAGCACATTCCTGATAAGAATGAGGTCACTGGTTCGAGTCCAGTTGCGCCCACCATATCCCTAACCAGGAAAAATAAGATAAGAGCTGAAAGCAAGCCAGCTTCCTATAAGCGCGGGAGTGGTGGAATTGGCAGACACACAGTCTTGAGGGGGCTGCGCCGTAAGGCGTGAGGGTTCAAATCCCTCCTTCCGCATCAATAGCTCTTTTTCATCAGCCCAAGTGGCGGAACGGCAGACGCACTACATTCAGGGTGTAGCGAGAGTAATCTCGTAAGAGTTCAAATCTCTTCTTGGGCATCGTAAGCTATCCTTTTATCAAGGAATGACATTAAGGAAAGACCGATTTTCACCCGGTCTTTTTTTGTTGAACCAGAGCTTCGCGCCAAGTCTTTGCGCCCCCTTCCCGCCTGTTGTATAATCTCCTTTTGAAAAGCCTAAAACAAAAGCCTGAAAAAATCTGAACTAATTAGTTGGGAAGAAGTACCAAATTGACCGAACAAAAATACATTCGTAATTTTTGCATCATCGCCCATATTGACCACGGTAAATCTACTCTGGCAGACCGCTTGCTCGAAGTAACCGGCACGGTTTCCAAGCGCGAAATGACGGCACAACTGCTCGATAGTATGGATTTGGAGCGGGAAAAAGGGATTACCATCAAGGCGCGGGC
>JBBQGP010000131.1:0-15657 GCA_038323095.1 Chloroflexia bacterium
AAAAGGAATCAAAAACGGGCCTTCCAGCCTAAAACCAGAAGGCAATAGGGTTTTGCGAGTTACTTCACTTCGTAAATAGCGTACTCGCCCGGTTCGCGATAAACTTCTTTCCAATATTTTGATTTTAGTTCACTAAACAAGGGTTGAGCTTTGGTCAGTAAATCCACCTGACCATATTGAGGGGTAGTCAACAAATAACGTTCGCCGCGTTCGCTAATAAAAATATGGGTCGCGCCACGTTGTTTTAATATGGCGTTAAAAGCTTCGGCAGTTGGATAATACTCGAAATAAAAGGAAAATTGGGTTAAATTTACATCAGGGGCAGCTTTGCGGTTGAAATAATAGGTACGCGGCTCGAAAAACATATGAACGTAAGCTTGAGCAGGCAAGCTTTGGCTCACAAAACGGGCAGCCCGGTAGTAAGACCCCAAATTTTCTTCTAAAAAAGCCTCCCGATTCTGCAAGCCGGTCAGGACAGGCAAAGGATTAAAGGCTACAAAAGATAAACTCAAATTGAGAGTATTTAGCCCAAGATAAAAAGCCAGGGCCAAGCTTGCTGCCGGACGCAACACCCCTAAATTGAGGCGGGGAAGGCGACCAATCGCATAGGCCGTCAGCAAAGCCAGCATTGGGAAAACAGGCATTAACATGCGGGCCTGAGTTTCAAGCGGACTATTCAAGACCGTTACCAGCCAGCATAAATAATAAATCCCTGTGGCTAAAAATAATTCTTTCGCTCCCAAAGTTCGCCACTCGCGCCAGATTACCAGCACTATTAGTGGAGCGAAAGCCAGAAACAAAGGATTCAGGGTCGCATCATATTTCGCGCCGGTAGTACCTTCCAGCACAAGGCTAATTGGCAAGCCGAGCAACTGAAGCGGCGAGAAATTGCCCGCCCCAACGTTGCCAACGTAATGAGCCAATTCGTTTTTGTCCCAACCCCGCGCCCCAAACAGCAAAGGTGCAATCGGGTTATCGCTAAAGAAGAAATTACGAATTAGCCAGGGCAGCATTAAGGCAAAAGCGGACACACCAAAACAGATTAGCCAATTAGCTGTTTTCTTCCATTCAAATTTATCAAATTTAGCTAACGGCACTTCGGGCGATACTCCAGCCATTATAATCAGAGTCAGCAGCCCCGGCCCGATTAATACGGCGGTATACTTGCCACCAAAGGCCAGCCCAAAGTATAAGCCCGCCACTATCATAAATCGCCTGCCCTCTGGCGGATTCAGCTTGAAGGCAATTAATACAGCGTAAAGAGCCAAAAAGCCATAAAAAGTTACCGCTAAATCGGTGTAGGCCCAACCCATCAGGATTTGCACCGAAGGTACGGACAAATACAAAGCGGCGGCTAACCAGGCAGTCCGGGAATTTTCGGCAAAAAAGCGGCGGGCAAAAGCGTAAATCGCAACTGCTTCGGCTATGCCATAAGCCCAGTGAATTATCTGCGCCAAACTATCGTTAAGCAAAAGCATCCCCCAGGTATAGAGCATTTCCACACTAAAGGGATAATTCATAAAAACCAAATCGCGTTCCGGCAAAATTCGTCCGGCTTCGATATAAATCTTTGGCCCGGTTAAATGATAAAGTTGAGCGTCCCAGGCGATTGGCGGTGCAAGCGCGATAAGCAGGGTCAGGAAAGAAACAATTCCAATGTAAAACCAGAGGCAAAGAGTTGGGAGTTGGGAAGGGTTGTCGGTTGTCGGTTGTCGGTTGTCGGTAGTTGATTCCGACTTGATACTTCCAACTTCCAACTTGTTAAAGGGGCTGCGAGTTGCGAGCTGGAGGGATTGAGGGTTGACGATGATTAGAAGGGACAGGAGTTCCACGAAAAGCAAAATATAGGCGACAGGTTGATTAAGTAAACCAATTAGACCCAGACCGAGCAGGGCAAAACCGTTTAGACCTAAACCGAGACCAACACTAAAAACAAGCCGTTCGAGTTTGGTTAGGGTCGCTGGCTGAATAAGCAGGTTAAGCAAAAGCGTACCGATTGCCCCCGAAGCAAGCAATATCAAACCCAATAGTCCTATTGCCGCAAAACTACGGCCAATCGCCAGAGGTACTTCGGGTGAAAAAGGTACAAAAGGTACTTCGATGGAGAAAGGGCGGTGCAAGGCAAACCATGCCGCCAGCACTATTGCCAGCCAGATAGTTATAAGGCTACCCAACCACTTTAAAGAACGTTTGCGCGGGACTACTGGTGGTGTAACAGGGTCGGGAGCGGGTTTAGTAGACGGCTCGGTGGATGAACGCATTTTGAACCCTTTTTGAGAAGCTATCAAGGAAATTACAAAACTAAAATCTACTTAACTACAAAGGGCAGCATAAACTTCTGAACTTGAACCAACAATAGGAGATTGGTACTAGCCTGTACTATTTAGCTATTTTGATTAATTTTATAAGCGAAGCGGGGTATTGCATCTGCAAAATTTATGCTATAATCAGGCTGGAACTATATAATAGTCGGCAGTCTCTTGATAACATTCTATAAACAGTGAAAAAATAACATTGGACTTCGTAAATCAATCTCGGAAATTTATCCTGCAAAGTCGGGCTAGTCTTGAAAGTAAATGGGGCGTTCGTCTTTCTTATGCCCGGTGGCTGGCAATATTTGGCATCGGCGGATTTTACGTTCTGGAACAAACCCTTAGCAATTCGCCGATTACCCTTGATACCACTGCTATGCTACTGGGGGGATACGCCGCTTTCAATTTGATTGCCTGGTTAATCAGCCTTACTTTCGGGCGGGGCAAAAGCGTGATAATTACCGCCGCCCTTTTAATAGACGTAATTGTAACTATCGCGATTTCCGTACAATTCACCGTCCAGGTATTTTTCTTTCCATATATTTTCGCCCTATTAATAATGCTACTGGTAGGTTTATGGGAGGGGCTGGGCGCGTGTATTTTGATTGCCGGAGCAAACATCGCTACTATAATTAGTAAAGTTCCTAGCTTTGATTTTAAGGCGACCCGCAGTGGCGTTCCAATCGGACTTGAACTCACCGCTTTTATATTTAGTTTGCTAATTTTCGGCTTCTCAGTTTATATCCTTACCCTTAGTTCTAAACCACTGGCCCGCATACAGGATGAATTGCTCGAAGAAGCCGTTGCAAAAGCCAATACTGCCAGCCTGATTCAATTACAGAACCGGGTACGAGCGATTTACCGAGTCGCTACTACCCTGAGCGCAACGCTGGATTACCAGCAAGTGATTGATGGAATTTTGGGCGAACTGGGTACAGTTTTTGACGTAACCGTCGGGGCGGTATTACTTTTTGATGAGAACAGTAATCTACGGGTAGAATCAGGTTTACGCCTTAATCCAAACGAACATCACCAAACCTTTGAGGTTGGGCAAGGCTTGCGGCGGGATTTGCTGATGCGGGGCGAACCAACCCTGATAAACGGGGAAGAAGCCAAGCTTAAAGAAATATACAATATTTTGCCCTCAATGGAAGGCTGCCCCAGTGTCATTTTGATGCCAATGCGGGTTGGTTATGAAGTTTTTGGCCTGGTGATTATTGCCAGCCGCCAGTCCAGTGCATATGTGGCGCAAGATGTTGAATGGGTAGTAGCCCTAACTTCTCACCCGGTAGTGGCTATCCAAAACGCTAAACTGCTTCACTCTATTGTAGAAGACCGCAACAAACGTATTCGGGATGTGGAAGAAGTTAAGCATAATTTAGCCCGAAACTTGCACGATGGGCCGGCTCAAACCGTTGCTTCTTTTTCAATGCAAGCCGAATTTATCCGCCGACTGATAAAAAGTGACCCGGATAAAGCGGTAGCCGAAGTCAATGAACTTGGCAAAACCGCTTTACAAACTTCCAAAGAAATTCGTACCTTGCTTTATGAATTGCGCCCTCTAATTTTGGAAGCGGACGGGTTAGTCAGTGCCTTGGAGCAATACGCGGCCCGTTTCCCGATGACTCCCGACGACCCCAAAGCTCATTTCTCGGCCACTAATTTTTCAGGGCGACTTTCCCCTAATGTCGAAACTACTATTTTTACGGTGCTACAAGAAGCGGTTAATAACGCCCGCAAGCACGCCAAAGCCAAAAATATCTGGCTATCGCTGGCAACTGAAAACGGCTACGTGGTAGCTACCGCCAAAGATGACGGGCAAGGTTTTGATGTACGAGCGGTAGAAACCAAATACGAATTACGCGGCAGTCTCGGTATGACCAATATGCGGGAAAGAGCCTCGCTGGTTAATGGTACAACCAAACTCGAATCTTATCCAGGACGCGGTACAGTTGTTACCATTCGTATTCCTCTAAATGAATCAAACACTACCGTGCCACCAATCGGTAACGGTATGCAAACCAGGGTTTAGTCAACTATCCCCTTTTAGCTACTTATAAATTTATTTATATCAGGGTAGAGTATTGCACTATGCAAAGTAGAGTGTTATACTCTAAGCTGTGTAAGAATTTAGTATAAAAGTACGTTATCATTTATGACTTTAGAACAATCGGCAGTACCAGAACAAGCTACCAATTCTGAAATGAAACCAAATTCCGGGGATAGTTTCCTCCGACAAGCGCAGGAAATTGTAATCGGCCAGTTTGGGCAATTGCACGAGCAGGCTCATAAAGTCAATCGCTTAATCGAAGATATAACCCAAGAACGACGCAACTTGAGCGTAGACCGGGAAGAAGTAAACTTTCGATTACGTTTCCTGGACGAAAACAAAGCTCAAAATCTGCAAAAGCAGCGCGACAGCTTGATTGACCAGCAAAACTTGATTGAACAACGTGACCGCTACCTGGAAAATTCTTTAGTAGATTTAAATGATACCGCCAAGCGTTTGAGTTTGTTGATAAGGCAATTGGAAATTGCCAGCAGTCAGCTAACCCGCACGCAACTACCCGGCGTAGGTACAGTAAAAATTAACGAAAACCCCTGGGAAGTCGCTTTACGAGCGCAATTAATTCAGGGACAGGAAGAAGAGCGTAACCGTTTGGCTCGCGAAGTACACGACGGGCCTGCACAAGTTTTGGCAAACGCGGCAATGCAACTTGATTTCGTTGGGCAGCTCTTTCAAAAGGATCGGGCTAACGCAATCACCGAGCTAAACGCTTTGCGAGGGATGATGCGCGAATCGCTGGTTGAAGTACGACGCTTTATGTTTAATCTTCAGCCCAAGATGTTGGCCGAGCAAGGTTTAGGGCCAACTTTACAGCATTATTGTACCGATTTTGCCAATCATTACGGCCTGATAATCGAACTTAATCTGGTCGAATTGAGCGGATTACTTAACCCAAATCAAGAGTTAGTAGCCTTTCGGGTCGTACAGGAAACTTTACAAAACGTTCGCAAACACGCTAACGCTACTAAAGTAGTAGTTTCCGGCAGTCGTGACCCTGAAGGCAAAGTAACTTTAAGCATAATCGATGACGGGCGCGGGTTTGACCCAACCACCCAACAACCAGGAATGGTGACAGGGGCGGGCTTGCCCGGTATGCGTGAGCGGGCCGAACTGGTGGGCGGCAAGCTCAAAATCAATAGCAAACCCGGTTATGGAACTGAAATTTGTCTTACAATTTAATCGTTATAGCAACTGTCCTACCATAGGGACTTAGTACGAACGAAAGAGGTATCGCTACGAGTACCGAAAAAACAAACACTGATAGACCTGGCAACCGGGGACGTACAGACCGCCCGCGCCTGCTAATTGTAGATGACCATCCCCTTTTCTTGCGCGGGGTGCGCCTGACCCTGGAAGATTCGGGAGAATTTGATATTGCCGGAGAAGCCGTTGACGGCCAAAAAGCAATTACGTTGGCCGAACAGCTTCAGCCGGATGTAATCCTGATTGATATTAACTTGCCTGGTATGAACGGGCTGGAAGTCAGCCGGGTGATTAAACGTCGCCAGCCTCAAACCGCGATTATTATTCTGAGCGTCTACGAAGATGACGAGCAATTGTTCAACGCCATTCGCGCCGGAGCAGCCGCTTATTCTGCCAAAGACATTAGCCCGGATAATTTGGTCGAAATGGTGCGGCAGGTTGCCAGAGGCAATTATATTATTAATGAAAACGTGCTTTCCAAGCCGATAGTCGCCAAGCGGGTGCTAAACCAGTTTCGCGAATTGGCAACCGCGGAAACCGATAGTGAGCCGATATTCGCACCGCTCACCAATCGGGAGGTTGAAATTCTGGATTGTATCGCACGGGGTAATTCTAATAAAGAAATTGCCCGCAATCTTTCGATTAGTGACCAAACGGTTAAAAACCATATTACCAGTATTCTTAAAAAGCTGAACGCCAATGACCGTACTCAGGCGGTTATTATGGCTTTGCGTCACGGCTGGATTAAGATGAGCAATGATATTACTGGCACTGGTCGTCCTTAAATTTAGCAAGAGCAAGAATAGAAGAAAAGCTGGCAGCAATCCTCTGGTTTGCTGCCTTTTTGTTTAATTTATTTCACCTGACTCAAAGGAAAAAGCTATGCTTGATAAAACTGCTTCGTTGGAACTGCTGGATAGATATGTAAGAATACCGACTATTTCCAGTCAAATAAATTCAGAAATGGTAGCTCAGGTACAAACATTCTGGCAAAAAATTGGATTAAATTTTGAATTACTTCTGGCCCAGGCTAGTTACGAAACTAAAGGCGGGGTATGTAACCCTGCTCTTTTTACCGAAATAGCCGCCGATGCCCCTAATGCCCCCACCATTTTGCTTTACGGTCATTGGGATGTCCAGCCCACGGGCAATTTGGCCGATTGGCAATGGGAAGGCCAACCCTGCCCCCCGTTTGAACCAACTTATTTTGTGGCTGACCGCTTTTTAGGCAGTAACCCAACAGAAGCCACCGCTAAAGTCGGGCCGGACGAAACCGGGCAAATTACGCTGGTAGCGCGGGGTTCTGCCGATAACAAAGGCCAGCACCTTGCCAATATTTTGGGAGTTTTAGAAGCGAAAAAGAGCGGGAAACTACAATGGAACGTCAAAATAATTCTGGATGGCGAAGAAGAAATTGGTAGCCCTAATCTGGCGGCAATTGTGCAAAGCCATAAAGACAAGCTCAAGGCCGACTTTATGGTTGGAAGCGATGGCCCGAAAAGCGATAATCGTCCGACTTTGCTGCTGGGAGTACGCGGTTTGCTGGCCTTAACAGTGCGCTGCGACAACGGGACAAATCGGATGTTGCATAGTGGCAATTATGGCAACGTTGTACCTAATCCGGCCTTGCCCTTAACTCGTTTGCTGGATGAAATGTACCATTTGGTCACTGAAATGGGCCGTCAGGAGAAAGCTTTCAGGCAAGAAATTGACCGCTTTTTTGATAAGAATTCGCCTGACCGTCCCCGTTTTGAGCCTTTTCTATACCCTACTTTTAACATAAATTCCCTAATGAGCGAAGGAGCGACTAGCGGGCAACGCCGGACAATTTTACCAGGTTGGGCCGAAGCCAGCATTGATGTGCGCCTGATACCGGGTATGCAGCCGCAACAAGTTTATAACGGCTTGGCCGAATTAACCGAAAAAGCCAATCATCAAACAAATAACCTTACATTTACTATCAGTCAGGATTCGGCCACTGCCGCTTCTTACACTTCGCCAGAGCGTGAGGGTTTTGAATGGCTCAAGCAAGTTTTGACCGAGTTTTGGGGCGACGACTTGCGTCTGATTCCCTTACTGGGCGGCACTCTACCCAACGATATTTTTACCGAAGGGCTAAATATGGCTTCCTACTGGCTACCCGCCGCCAATTCCAACAATCGCCAGCACGATACCAACGAGCATTTTGTGCTAGAACATTTCTTCCGGCAACAGGAATTTTACGCAAGGTTAGCCGCTACCCCTTATCATTAATCAAGCTTTAAAAAGAAAATGCCACCCCAACAATTATAGTGGGGTGGCATCCGATTGGGCTAAAGGCTAGATTCGGTTCGGGCGGCGCAAAATGGCTTTTTCCCAGGCTAGATGTAAAAATCCGCAAACTACCAGCAAAACTGTCAATAATTCGAGCGTTCCCCAGAAAGCATCCAGGCTGGCCGGGCTGGATTGGATTATCTGGAATATTGCCTTGACCACCCCGTGTAATCCACCCAAAAACGCCCCAACTCCGCTTACTACTTGCCCAACCGCGTTAGTTTCAATTTGCTCAGTAGCGGCAGCGGGTGCAGCTTGATTATAAGTAGTGACCCGCGCAATGTTGGCCGAATAAAGCGTCTGGCTATCCGGGCCGCTTTTAGCAAGGCTTTGGGTTTGAACGGAACGATTTACGGTTGAGGAATTGCCAGCCGGGATAGAAGTGTTCGCGCCGAAAATTCCGGCCAATAAAGCTACCATACTAACCAACATTACGAAACCAAGTATAATCCGAGCCATTTTAATATCTCCTTCTTTTATTCTCTCTAATGTTCTCTCTTAATCCGACCTAAAATAATATTTGCTTGCTGACCTCGTTCAAAAACAAATTGTTTTTGGCTAAATTGCTGGAAGATTACAAGTGCAGAGTTGATAAGCTATAATGTACAATAAGGCTGTAACTTGTTTAGTTATAGTAGCTAGTTTTTAATTTCCTGCTTTCTGATTAAATTATAGGCTGTAAAATTAGAAGCGTCATTACTTTAGCTTGGTAGAGTCAGTTGTGATTGGTTGTGATTGGTTGTAATGAATTAACCTAAACTTTTATAAAGGTTTTTATAACAATGAAAGATAGCGCAGTTTATAGTATTAAATACGATTTGGGCAATTTACTGGAAATGCTACGCAGCCGGGCGAATTTGACTCAGGAAGAATTGGGCCGTCTGGTTAGCGTAAGCGGTAACACTATTCGCAAATGGGAAAACGGCGGCAGTTCGCCCAAAGCTAATAATTTGAAGAAATTGATAGAAGTTTATTTGCAGCAAAATGTTTTTACGCCCGGCAAAGAACAAACCGAAGCCGAAAAACTATGGACGGCAGCCGCCCTTAACGCCGCTTTTGACGAAGCCTGGTTTAAGGGGCTGAATCTGGCCGAAAAATCAGAACTATTAGCGAAACCTGTCCAAAGCCAGCCAGCGTTTAGCCCGCGCTTATGGCAAAATCTGCCCCAGCGCAGCTATTCCCGCTTTGTTGGGCGGCAGGCAGAATTTCAAAAATTGCTCCAACTAATGTTGCCATCGCCGCGTAGCCGTCATTTTTTGGTCACAATTGATGGAATTGGCGGGGTGGGCAAGAGTGCGCTAGTGCTGGAACTGGCTTATTATTACCGCGATAATTACGAAAAGTTGCCGCCAACCGAACGATTTGAGGCAATTATTTGGGTGTCGGCCAAGCGCACCCTGCTAACTGCCAGAGGAATTCAGGCGCGACCTCAAACCTTTAATAACCTGGACGACCTTTATCGCGAGATTGCCACTGTATTAGAATCACCGGCAATAATCCAATCCGAACCAGCCCAAAGGCGCGGTCTGGTCGAGCGGGCCTTGACCTACCAGCGTACTTTGCTAATCATCGATAATCTTGAGACGGTAGACGATGAAGAATTGCTAACTTTTTTGCGAGAATTGCCCGAACCAACCAAAGCAATTGTAACCACCCGTCATCGTCTGGATATTGCCTATCCGCTTCGTTTGAGCGGGATGTCACACGAAGATGCTTTAACTTTGATGGAGTTGGAAGCTTTTAACAAGCATGTCGAATTGTCCAACGCTGCCGTTGATGCCCTGGAAGAACGCACCGCCGGGCTGCCCCTGGCAATTGTGTGGAGCATTGGACTGATGAGTTTGGGCTACGAGGCCGATTCGGTGGTACGACGCTTGACTAGCGGCCAGAGCGATATTGCCCAATTTTGTTTTGCAGAATGTGTGGTTTCAATCCGCAATCACAAAGCGTACCGTTTGTTATTATCGCTGGCTTTGTTTGATAGCAGCGTCAGCCGCGAAATGCTGGGCGAGGTGGCGGGATTGGGTCAAGACGAAATGGGGCGGGATGATGGGCTGGCCGAATTGCTGCAATTGTCGTTGGTCAACAAACAGCACAATCGCTTTAGCTTGCTACCGCTGACGCGCACTTTTGCCCTGCAAGAATTGAATTCTCAGCCTGATTTAGAAGCGATTTTGCGGGAAAACTGGTTTAAGGTTTTGCATGAATTGGCCCGGCACTACACTGGCCCGGATTGGCGGTGGCATAATTTGACTCAGGTGCAACAAGAAGGGCGGCATTTGGTCACGCTGGCAAATTGGGCCGAACAAATGGAACGTCCCGAAATTGGACGACAAATTTTCTCGGCTCTGGCGGTATACTATGATATTAGCGGGCAATGGGCTGAATTGCTTAATACCGGGCAGCGCAATCTGGAATACAGCCGCTTGACCGGCAATCTGGAGAGTATCGCCCGGATTACCCAGTTTTTAGGCTGGGTATATAGTCAGCAGGGCCGCCATGCCGAAGCCGAAAATGCAATCCTGGAAATGCTGGAAGCGGCCAGTCAACTAGAGGATTTAACCTGGCAATGGGCTACCTGGCTGCTTTACTCACAGGTGCAACGCCGCCGGGGAGCATTTGAGGAAGCTTTCAAGTGCTGCCAGCAAGCTTTGGAATTTACCAGCCGTCTAAAAAGTGAGCAGCAGATTTACGCTAAAGCCGATGTAGATTACGAGTTGGGCAAACTGGCCCGCGACCAGGAAGATTGGCAAGCTGCCAGAGCTTATTTTAGCTCGGCGCGGGACGTTTTCCGGCATGACGAAACTGACCCGGTTTTTAATCTGGAACGAGCCTGGGGGCTGGTTAGTAATTTGGGGCTGGTGGCGCACAAATTGGGCGAATTGGATAAGGCCGCCGAATTGTACCGTCAGGCTTTAGGCTTTTTCAAGGAAACTGGCGGGCGGGGCTTTATGACAACGGTGCTGGTGCGGCTGGCAGCTTTGGAAGAACAGCGCGGGCGGCAAGAAACGGCCCAGACTTACGCGCAGGAAGCATTGGAATGGGTACGTCGGCTGGATTTGGTACAGGAGCGCGGGCAAGTTGAAGCAATTCTGGCCCGCCTCCTGTAAATCAGCTTTTGAGATGTTCAAGTATCAGTTGGGTAACTTGTTCGGGAGCTTGCTCTACCGCCCAATGCCCAACTCCATCCAGCGCGACGGCCCGGAATGGCCCACTGCAAAATTTTGCCGTATCTTCCCAAACACTCGGCGTAAAAGCCATATCCTGCTTGCCATAAATCAGCAAGGTTGGCACATCCACCACCGGGAACATATCTTCCGGCCCATTATACAAAATTTCGGGCGAAAGGTTAGCCCGGTAGTAATTAAAAGCGGCGGTTAATTGACCGGGCTGGCTCAACATTTCGCGATAGCGGTTAATGTCTTCCTCGCTAAAAACTTCCCGGTCATATTTGTTTCTGAAAAGCCAATTAATTAACTGCCGCGCCCGGTCTTTACCGAAAAACTGTTCGGGGGCGGCCTCCGCCTGTAAAAACCAAACGTACCAGCTTCGCATTAGTTGGTCAATATTTTCAATTTGGGCTTTGCGAAAGGCAGCACCATGTGCTATATCAATCGCCACAAATTTCTTGAGCAGTGGGCCATGCTTACCGGCAAAAGTCCAACCGATTATCCCGCCCCAATCGTGCGCTACCAAATTAGCCTTTGTCCAGCCGAACGCCTGGTAAAAGGCCATTACGTCTTCGACCAAAAGCTCAAGGCGATAGTTTTCCACTCCTTCGGGACGGTCAGACAAATGATAGCCCCGCAAATCGGGGGCAATTGCCCGGTAGCCCGCCGCGCTCAAAGCTTTTAGCTGGTAACGCCACTCATAGGAAAATTGGGGGAAGCCGTGTAGTAATAAAACTGGTTCGCCATCGTCTGGCCCTTCGGCAATATAATGTAATTGAATATTGCCACTGGAAATTTTACCCTCGTCCATTGTAACTCCTTTGCTACGCTGCTAATTTTTCTGATTCTGAGCCGGACTACTAATCAGGTAGCCTAAATTTGGTTGTCGGGACGGATAAACGGAGCAGAAACCGAGGCGGAAGTCAGGAGGCCATAGCGCGAAGGCTTGCGGTAAGCGTTACCAAAAGCCTCCCGCGAACGATAATCGCGTAAAGCATCCAAATCAAATTCCGCTATAACAATATTTTCTTCCTCGCTCGCCTCAACTATTATCATATCACGAGAAGTTCCATCCCGACCAAAAGCAATACCGTCGAGCGCAATCGAATGACCGTTATCTTTAGGAGCAGGATAATTCACCATCGCCAGCCCAACCATGTTTTCAAAGGCCCGGCTGCGATATTGGCTCAAGCGGTTTTGTTCAAGTGGACAGGAATTTGGGGTTAGGATAATTTCCGCCCCTTGCAGCATCAAAACCCGCGCACTTTCGGGAAATTCGCGGTCATAGCAAATCATTGCCCCGATTTTTACTTCCCCGTCCATCGTATCCAGATTCGCTACCCGAAAAGCATCTCCCGGTGTTAAAGTCGCTTCCAAATCAAAATCACAGGTATGTACTTTGGCATATGTTAGCACTAGCTGCCCATAACGGTCAATTAGCGAAACGGCGTTACGAGGTTTGCCCGGCCATTTCTCTAAATAAGTCAGGGCAATCGCCATATTTAATTCTTGGGCTAATTTTTGGAAATGCAAAAAGAAGGGGCTGGTTTGGTCAATCGCCTGGGCTTCCCAAATAGTGCAGGCTTGGGGGTCAGCTAAATCGGGGAAAACATAGCCAATGCTCCACATTTCGGGGAAAAGGGCAATATCCGCTCCCATCGCTGCCGCCTTGCGACAAAAAGCCGCACCTTTGATTAAATTAGCCTCTGGCCCGCCCGGTTCATTCAGCAATTGCAGCAAAGCTATCTTGAGTTTAGCCAAAAATTTTAGCTTTCTTATTATTTTCTTGCTTATTATCGCTCGATTTGAACATCATCAATAAACGGCCCGGTTGCTCCCGGCGGGGTTGCTAAAGCGGAACTGCTAAAGCGGAAGCGAATGAGTATAGTTTTGTTTTTCCACTTGCCTAAATCTACCAGCATATCCTGCCAATTCGCAAAATTGCCACTGGTTTTGAAAGCCGTCTCAAAATCGTGGCCCGGCTCGGCCACTTCGACCCTTAGCAAATCCTGGCTGTTAGTATTGCCAAATTGCCCGCTCAAACGAAAACGAATTAAGGGGGTTTTAGCCTCACCCAGACTAACCGGGCGGGCAAGGGTCGCGCTGGTGTCGAGGCCAGAACGATAAGTGTTTTTGCTCTCATCGCCCAGCCACAAGCTGTAGGAGCCGGAAGCAGCCCGCAGCGTGGTTAGATGCCAGGGATTGTCCAATGTCCAGTTTGCGCCCAGCACTGCATCGAAATCGTCGGCAAAAATTACGTTAGCTGGTAAAGTAGCCTCTTTGATGTTCAAAGTCGAATTTTCGGGAGCAGCACCCAAAAGCGGGCCATACACAGTAAACAAGCCCATTGCCAGCAACATCAGCCCAATCAAGCCGCTTATCAACCATAATGCTTTATTGCGGCGGGGCTTTTCCGGGACATAATTCCAGTCACGTTCTCGCTCTTTGTCCCTGACAAAATCAGCTTCCTCCCAACTATAGCTGGCTTCGGCGGTTTCAGGCTCGGTTTCAGGTTCAGTCGAAGTTCCACTTTCTTTTTGAACTGGGGTTTCGGGCGGAGTTTCGGCTTGGGCGGTTTTGGCGCGAGTAGTACGATTGGGGCGACGACGCTGGTAGCGGGCGTGTTTGGCCTGTTTTTGATTTGGAGCAGGGGCGATATGGTTTAGGTCGTATTCAGCTCGTTTTTCGGGGTCACTTAAAACAGCATAAGCCTGATTTAGCTCCTGCATCCGGCGGGTAGCTTCGGGGCTGCTATTATTGAGGTCAGGGTGATATTTCAAGGCCAGCCGTTTGTAAGCCGCTTCGATAACTTCCTGCTCGGCCCTTTGGCTAACCTGGAGAACTTCGTATAAATCAAGTGCCGTGTTAAAAGCTTCCGGCTGGCGTTCGGCTTCGGTTGGCATCGGCTTGCCTGCTCCCTTCCCCTTTAAAGCGACGGCCTAACAATTCTCCGCCTTTGCTAAAATCTGAGTTAAACTGTTACGTATTCCTGAAAACTTGAAGCGGCCCAAAACTGCTATTTTGAAGATTAAGATAGATTACGAACTTTTGTTCAAGGCAATTATAAAGCCGCTTTTTGAGCCTGTCAAGGCTCAATCCGTATTAACTTTTTAATAGCCTTCTTCTATTTTTGTTTGTTACTTAGCCAAACTTTAGCTATAATAACTTGAGGGGTACAGAGAACTCCCTGTCGGGGTCATAGGGGTGTCCCCTAAAAAAACCCCACTACTTTTCGTTTTCAGCAGCTTGTAGACCCAAGACGGTAGAGGGTCTATCTTTTCTAGGCGGTCTCGCCGCTAGGAAAGGAACTACCTCTCTACCATCTCGGTATCTTGCACATCTATAATTGAACTTTGCTACCGTAGAGAAAAAAGGTACTAAATCTTTGCGGTGCCATTGCTCTTAAAAATCGTCCCAAGTCAAGGGAATAAAAGCGACAGGAATAGGCAAAGAATGATTGGTAAAATGGTCTAGCAAAGCTAAACCAAGCGAAAATAAACTTAAATCACAACGCTCAGTGCGATGAATAATGCTAGTCCAGCCTTCGAGTTCGGCAATTGTGCCAAGATAAACCAACCATAAATAGGCCAGGGCCGCTACCATTAACAATCGTCCTAAGCGTGCTGGTTCAGCAAGGTGACTACGCTCTAAACGAAACCCTCGGCTCTTGCTATCCGAGAAAAAGGTCTCAATCCGAAAGCGTTTTCGGTAGTAGTACAAAGCTTCACCCGCTAACTCTAAGTTAGTAACTAGGTAAATCGGTTCGTCATAACCCTTTTGCCACCAGCCTAATGCTAAAACTGGCCCGTACTCCGCTTTAGTGAAAACTGTGTCAGCAATTTCGACTAGCGTGCCAGGGGTCAGGGCTAAACCACCAAAACTGGTGCGCTCATCGCCCAGCCACAACCAGCTATTTTTGGCAGTGCGGCAGACCTAGTTCCAGCCAAAGCTTTGCAACTGGCTTAACAAAAGCTTGCCATCGAACTCGCCATCAGCTACCAACACTACCTGAGCTTGTGGCGGCACTAGCCCTTGAACTTGCTTTACCAGTTCCAGGTGGTATTGTTCGGCTAGATGCCCTTTTTTGCCTTTGACCACTAGGTAACCCAGTGGTAGAGCGCGTCGCTTGTAAACTAAGTTTAGCATCAAGGCCACACATTCTTGTCCAACGGCGCTACCATCCACTACCAGCACTAAAGTGGTATGAGCCAGTGACGATAGTAATGCACGAGCGAAAGGTGCAAAGTAAGTGGCTTGGTCTACTCGCTCGTTTTGAAGTAGTCGGCTAAATTGCTTGATTTGACTCTCGCGTTTAGCCGAACTTGGCACTTTACTGGCGATTGAGGAGAGGTGGGAGTTACGCGCTCCGACCAAGCCGCTAATCATCGCGATTAACACGTTAAGGTACTGAGCTTGCCTGCCAGTTGGGTTTTGCTCAAAAAATTGCAGTAAGCCCTTTTTTATGGCACTATAGCGGCGGTGATTGTCACTCATTGGTTTTCCTTTCTATTCTAATTGGCCTTAGAACGAAAGTTTACCACACTGGCAATCACCTCTTCTCACCCGAACTTTTTTTCTGTACGCTAGCAAA
>JBBQGP010000132.1:0-15389 GCA_038323095.1 Chloroflexia bacterium
AAACATCTACCAAAAATTAGTCACGGAAATATCTCAATTTGGCCCTTCCCGAATTATAATCGCTCGCCATGCCGCTTTAACCAATTTTGATGCAGCCGCCTGGTCAGAAGCCGTAGTTCAAGTAACAAGTAACGAAGACAATTCGGAAGTCGGAAGTATAAAGTCGGAAGCATCTACCGGCAACCGACAGCCAACAGCCGACAACTTTTCTAACAACCAACAACTAACAACTAACAACTCTGTTCCTGCCGATAACCGACAACCGACAACCGACAACTCTGTCCCCACTCAGTCCTCCGTCCTCAGTCCTCCGTCCTTATTTATGCTTTCCGCTACCCCTTACGGGCGGGAACTTGCCCCCCAGCTGGCGGTAAAGCTGAATGCTGGGTTAGTGGCGGATAGTGTACGGGTACGGCTGGAAGCGGGCAAAATAGAGGCCACTGTTCCGCTTTTTGGGGATAGAGTGTATAGTCAACAGCAAATTAACGGGTCGCAAGCGGTAGTCAGTTTTCGACCCGGCGCACGTGGTTTGGATAAACCGGGCGAACGTGGCGAAAGGTCGCCCGAAGTAATCGAGCTAAAGCTGGCTAATTTGAAGGTTGGCACGGAGCATTTGGGCTTTGTAGCGGCTGACCCGCGCACTGTAACTTTGCCCGAAGCCGAGCGGATTGTCTGCGGCGGGGCGGGCGTGGGGCAGGAGCAGTTTGATTTAATGTGGAAACTGGCCGACGAAGTTGGGGCGGCGGTAGGTGGTACGCGGGTAGCGGTAGATAAAGGCTGGCTGGAATGGGACAGGCAAATCGGCCAAACCGGGCAAGTCGTCGCGCCGCGCTTATTTATTAGTTGCGGCACAAGCGGGGCGGGCCAGCATATTACCGGCATGAAAGATTCGAGAACGGTAGTAGTTATCAACAGTGACCGAAACGCGCCGATGTTTTCGCTGGCGGATATTGGGGTAGTGGGTGATGTGCATGAGATTATACCGCTTCTTTTAAGCAAGTTGCGGCAATATCACGCCGAAGCGACTTTTGCCCATGCGGTAGCACTGGTCGAAAAAGAGGAAGCGTTGACGGAACTATGAGTAATCAGAAATTAAAGTTCGATGTAATTGTAGTCGGGGCTGGGCCAGCCGGAAGCATTGCGGCTTTAACGGCGGCACGGGCCGGGCTTTCGGTGGCCCTGATAGAGCGGGGCGAATATCCTGGCGCGAAAAACGTAAGCGGCGGGGCTTTGTATAACACCAAATTTTTGGATGAACTTATTCCGCGCTTTTGGGAAGAAGCCCCGGTGGAACGCTACTTGACCCGCCGGGTAATTAGCGTAATGTCCGCCGATTCGCTGGTGGCCCTTGATTTCAAAACCAATCACTTTGCCAAACCGCCTTATAACGGCTTTACGGTACTTCGGCCCAAATTTGACCGTTGGCTGGCGGGCAAGGCCGAAGAAGCCGGAGCTTTGCTTATTCCAGCGACAGTGGTAGACGATTTGATTTACGATGGGCCATCCGGCGGCGATAGTATTGCTCCCACCGCCCGCCGGATTGTCGGAGTACGCACCCGGCGCGAGGATGGCGATATTTATGCTGATGTGGTCATTGCCTGTGATGGAGTGAACAGCTTTTTAGCCAAGAAAGCCGGGTTGCAGCGCGAGTTTCATAAGGATGAATTGACGCTTGGCGTTAAAGAAGTAATTTCGCTTGACCGCAAAGTGCTTGAAGACCGTTTCCAGCTAACCGGGGACGAGGGCCTGACCAATGAATACGTGGGTTATGCTTCGGGCGAGGTTTACGGCGGCGGCTTTCTTTACACCAACCGCGATAGCCTTTCGATTGGGGTCGTAACCCAAATCAAGGATTTAGCCGAAAAGCGGATTAAACCCTATGACCTTTTGGAGCAGTTCAAACGCCATCCGAGCATTGCCCCACTGGTACGAGATGGGGTGGTACGCGAATATAGCGGGCATATGATACCCGAAGCCGGAATTAATATGATGCCCAAGCTTTACACGAGCGGGATGTTAATTGCGGGGGACGCGGCGGGCTTTGTCTTTGCTACCGGGCTTTTTCTGGAGGGGATGAATTACGCGATGGCAAGTGGGCATCACGCCGCTAAAGCCGCTATCGAGGCTCATAAAGTCGGTAATTTCTCCGAAGTGCAGCTTGCCAGTTACCAGCGCAAACTTGAGCAAGATTTTGTGCTGAAAGACTTGAAGAATTTCAAGCATGCGCCCGAATTTGTGAATAATCCGCAGCTTCAAAATGTTTACCCGGAGATGATTTGTCATATGATGGAGCAGCTTTTTAACTCAAACGGTCAGCCCAAGCCCAAAATATTGCCCGCGCTAGTTAAAGAATTGCGGCGCGGACAGGGCAAAGTTTCCCTCAAAACTGCCGTAAAAGACTTGTACGAGGCAGGAAAGGCACTACTATGGTAAATTTAATCCGCGATTTTATTAAACGTAATCCAACTGAAACGCACCCCGAAAGTCAGAACGCCGAAGCTGCCAGCACTATCGGGCCGAAACTGATTATTCAGGAAAAGGTGGATACGGTTCGCTTTAATATTCATAAAGACCCACACATTACCGTTGATGCCGAACAGTGCAAAACCTGCGATACAACGGCTTGCGTTTATGTCTGTCCGGCCAATTTATTTAATATTGTAAACGGCGAAATGCTTTTTGTGTACGACAACTGTTTCGAGTGCGGAACGTGCTATGTCGCCTGTGGCAAGCAAGCGATAAAATGGAGCTACCCGCAAGGCGGCTATGGTGTCTCCTTCCGCCAATCCTAAAATAATTCAAGCTAGAGAAACAAGGAGAAAATTAGAACAGAACTGTGGATGAGGAAAATCAGCAGCAGAGTCAAAGAGCCGACCCGACTTTCAAGGCTATTACCCGTGAATTGGCAATCGAGCTAGGCTTACAGGCCATTCAGACTGAGTTTCCCAAATATTGAGGGCGGATTTAATTCTGGCGATGCCGGAAGAAATTTCAGTCGAAAATACCTTGTTTGATTTTTGTTCCAGCTTTAATGTGATAGAATTTAAGGGGCAGGAAGATGAGCTGAATGAAACCGAGTTCATCAAAAACTCGGTGCGGGTAGAGCTGCTTGTTTTGGAAGAGCCATCCGCCAATTTTGCAAACACTCTTAATGTTTTTGTTTCATCGCGCTTTCCCCGCCAATTCCTTGAGTATATGAAGGGGCAAAAATGCCGTTTTCGGCGTAACAAAGAGCGACACTGGGAATGGTGGGCGCGGGTCGGTCTCCAAAACGTATTACTAATCGTTTGCCGGGATTTGCCCATCGAACCGCGTTACTATGAGTGGCTCATCTTCGCCCCCGCCGATAGCACTAAATGGCGAGATTTGGTAATTGCACTAGCTCGTGAGCATAATATCGAGGTGTTGCAACAAATCTATAACATGCGCCCAAAGGAGTTTGAGATTATGAAACCGAATGTTGATAAGATTATAGAGAGCGACCCTGAAAACCAGGCTCAGTATATAAAAAATGTGCGGAGAGTATTCAACGTTACTAATAAAAAATTAGTAGAATCGCTTGAGCCGGAAGAACGTGAAGAACTACTTCAACTCCTACTAGAGCAAAAGAAGCAAGCGGAGCAAAAGTTACAGGACAATTAGTTTATGAAGATTGGAGTATTTGCGCGGTATGCGCCCGACCCGGCGACAGTCGAATTTGGCCTTGAGGGTGGGCGGCTGGACGATGAAAGATTGCTTTACAAGCTGGGACGGGCCGATTTGAGCGCACTTGAGCAAGCGGTGCGACTGGCCGAAAGTGCGGGCGGCTCGGTTACGGCTTTTTGTGTTGCGCCGCCTTCCGCCGAAAAGCTGCTAAAAAGTTTGTATGCGGGCGGGGCAGATGAAGTGGTACGCCTTTGGCATGGTTCGGACGAAATCGCTTTGCCTGAGATGGTACAGGCTCAGATTTTAGCCGAAGCTGTTAGAAATAGTGGCTTTGATTTGTTGTTGGGCGGGGCGAACGGGGCAGAAGGCAATTCGGATGTACTCGGCCCGGCTTTGGCGGCTTATCTGGATTTGCCGCAGGTGGGCAACGTGGTAAGGCTGGAATTGCGTGAGGCGGGTCAGATTTATGCGGAGCGAAAGCTGGAACGGGGCGAACGAGAGGCGATACTGTGCCGCTTGCCCGCTCTGCTGACTATGGCGGATGGTAGCCTTGAGCCGCGTTATCCTTCCATGCCCGCTTACTTAGCCGCGCTCCGTCGCCCAATCGAAATTCGACGTTTGGAAGCCCTCCGAAACAGCGTCGAGGTCAAAAATTTGAGCCTGACCCCGCCGCGCCCCCGTCCTAAAAAATTGCCGCGCCCGGACGATAATTTGCCCTATTTCCAGCGAATTGATGCTATTCTGACCGTAACGGGTGGCGAGAAAAAGGGCAACATTTTCGAGGGCGAGTCGGCGGAACTAGCCGAACGAATTGTTCAGTTTTTGGCGAGTAATAAATTTATCTAATAAAGGGGTAAAATCGGGATTGGAAATCCCTCCTACAGATTAAGAAGAAAAATAAAAAAGCCCTGGCAGCAAAGCTGCTGGGGCTTTCTAATATTAGGTTGATAAATGGTCAGAAAGTGCAGGTCTAGGCACTTTCTTCGAGGTGGTCGGTATAAGTTATTTCTGCCCGGTTAGCTCCCTGCAAAATGGGACGAGCGCGACCCTCGATAACTTCGGCGTTAATAATACAACGTCGCACATTGTCCATCGAAGGAATTTCGTACATAACATCCAGTAGCGATTCTTCGATAGTAGTGCGGAGACCGCGTGCGCCGGTTTTGTGCTGCAAGGCTTTCTCGGCGGTGGCTTCCAGTGCATCTTCGGTAAAGACCAAATCTACTTTGTCTGCCGCCAAAAACTTCTGATACTGCTTGATGATAGCGTTTTTCGGCTCGGTCAAAATCCGTATCAAAGCCTTTTTGTCCAGCATATCAAGGCTTACGCAAATCGGCAAACGCCCGATAAATTCGGGGATAAGGCCATATTTGAGCAAATCGTCCGGCTCGACTTCGGCCAAAAGTTTATCTTTTTCGCGCTGAAGGTGGTCTGGCCCATCTTCGGTGCGGTCACGCCGGAAGCCAATTGAACGAGTACCAACCCGCGAACCGATAATTTGTTCCAACCCTTCAAATGCGCCACCGCAGATAAACAAAATATTCGTGGTATCAATCTGAACAAAATCCTGATGAGGATGTTTGCGACCACCCTGCGGGGGTACGTTCGCCATGGTGCCTTCGATAATCTTCAAGAGGGCCTGTTGCACCCCTTCGCCCGAAACGTCGCGGGTAATCGAGGGGTTATCGCTTTTGCGGGCAATCTTGTCAATTTCATCAATAAAGATGATGCCTTTTTCGGCGCGGGCAATATCGTGGTCGGCGGCCTGAATTAGCCGGAGCAAAATGTTTTCGACATCTTCGCCAACGTACCCGGCTTCGGTTAGGGCGGTAGCATCGGCAATCGAGAAGGGAACGTCCAAAATTTTCGCCAGGGTTTGCGCCAAAAAGGTTTTGCCGCTACCAGTTGGCCCAATAAGCAAAATATTACTTTTTTGGAGTTCTACGTCGTCTGATTGCAAATTCATATTGATACGCTTGTAGTGGTTATAGACCGCTACCGATAGTACCTTTTTGGCGCGTTCCTGCCCGATTACATACTGATTGAGTAGCTCGAAGATGCGTTTTGGGGCGGGAACTCGACCTAAATTCAGGTCAGGCTTTGGGCCGCTCATTTCTTCGTCAATTATTTCGCGGCAAAGGTCAACGCATTCGTCACAGATATAGACTGCGCCTGGCCCGGCAATTAAACGCCGAACTTCTTCTTGCCCATGTCCGCAGAATGAGCAGCGATATTGAACGCGGCTGCCCCCCCTGGTATTCGCCATGTTAGTAACTCTCCTTAAAAACCGTGTTGACTACTGGCGGCGACTTCGCTCGCCACTTAAAAAAGAATGGGTAAACCTGAATTTGTTTTGGCTGGCTCAAATCCGAACTACAGCCCTTACTTGCTCTTTTTTGTATTATAGCATAAAGGGCAAGTAGATAGCGATGTGTTTTGCAGCAATATTTTACCGCTTGAGGCGCATCCAGGCAAAAGCTGCTCCCACAATCAAGAATAAAATTATTGTAACGCCCTGACTGGAATTACCTGCCAGAAATAGATTGGTGAAGGTACGCCAGCTTACGTCCAGCAATTCGTTTAGTGGCGGAAAATCACTACCTCGCAAGCCAGCCACTCGTGCAATCATAGTCGCAATTGCCACAAAATAGCCGAAAAAGACCCCGCCGACCCCAATCCATTGCAAACCTATTCCCCGCCGATTGCGGGTAGCCCGCGAAATTGCTCCACCAACCAGCACTCCTATCAAAATCTCTGGAACCAGGTGAATCGAATTTATAAAGCCGGTAGTCGGCCCACGCAAGGCGGCACGCTGGGCATCCAGCAAAAAGCCCCAGATAAGGCCACCAAGCAAACCTGCTCCTAACGCCACGACAATCGCCATAAAGTAATGCTGCGGCTCTATCAGGAAAGCCGGATTAGCGTTACGCCGCCAGTAATTTCTTGGGCCGGTTTTAACGCCACGTGCTGCATTAGCTTGAGCATATGCGCCGGGACTGGGCTTGACGGTGGGTTGGGGGTTATTGGCACAATCGGGACAGCGCAAACCTACCGAAGTATAAACCATGCAGCGTGGGCAAATTGGGGTATTGCAACGAGCGCAACGTAAACCCGTTTCGATTTTGGGATGGCGGCGGCAAAAGGTAATATCAGTCGAAGCTTCGCCTGTCACCGGGTTAATCTCGATAAGCTGCGGGTTGCTGCTTTCTGTTTGGGGTGGTTCTTTGCTGGTTGGGACTGGCGCGGCGGGAATAACGATTTGCTCAACCGGGCGTGTCCAGTTGGGTGTGCTATTGTTAGGGCTGGCAGCTTGTTCACCGCGCTTGTAGTATTTGGCGTTGAGGCGGGCCATACAAGCCTGACAGCGCACCCCCTCGCCCGTGAGCGTCATACAAATGGCGCAAATCTGCTTACCGCAGCCGCCACAGGTTAAAGACACTTCTTCGTCAGGGTGATTGTCGCACTTGATTTTCTCTTCAGTTATCATCTATTTATAATTTCTGTTTCAGGTTAATTCAAGTTGAATTTAGTTCTTATAAAGTTGCGGCCAGCTTCCTTTAGTACCAGCGTGGCAAAGCGGGGTAATGCTAACATTCGTCGCCAGCGCCAGGGTTCTTTATAGAGGCGGTAAAGCCATTCCAGCCCCAGTTTGCGGATTTGGGGCGGGGCAAGCGGGATCCGCCCACTTACGTAATCCAGCACTCCGCCTACGCCAATAGCAACGGCTGCGCCGCTCTGGTTTATATTACGCAAAGCCCAGTAATCTTGTTTCACCATTCCGTAAGCAACCAATACAATATCAGGTCGGGCGGCCTGGATATGTTCCAGGCTGGCAGCATCACCTTCCGGCCCGGCTTGCCCGGCGAATACTCCCACGATTTGCACACCGGGATAAAGTTCGGCGAACTTTTGGGCGGCAGCTTCGGCGATACCCGACCCTGCCCCTAGCAGAAAAAGCTTTAGGCCAGTTTGGGCAGAGCGTTCGGCCAAGGCATAAGCCAACGCTACGCCAGTAACGCGACCCCGAAAGGGCCGACCTAAAACTTTTCCGGCTAAAACTAAGCCAACTCCGTCAGGTGTTACCATATCTGCGCTATTAATCAGTTGGTGTAAGGCTGTGTCGCGCCGGGCCGCCATAACATATTCGGGGTTAGCAGTAACTACCCGGCGGGCCGGGAGGCTGGTGTCGGCTTGCTTTTGGGCCACCCAGATTTCTATCCGGGTGACGGCTTCTGGCAGGGTTAGTTCATCTATCGCTAGTCCCAAAATTTCAGTTCGGTTACGAATGTTTTGTTTAGTATTTCTAATTACTTCTTCGCGCTGGCTCATCGTTTCTCCGCAAATACTGTTACTTTTTATTATCCTGTTTCTGTAATTTTAGATATAAGGAGAATTTATTATAACATTCGGCCCTGTTAGCCGTTGCAAACCTGACAGGGCTTAATGTACCTGAGAAATAAGGTCTATATATTATTTTTATGTTAGAACTAGAGTTATTTATGGCAACATAATGTGTTATATTTACGACAACGTTAATGTAATAAAAGACATAAGAGAAGCTTTTATATTTAATTGCTTGCTTTTTACTTAACACTGACTTTAGCAAAATCACTTAAAAGCACATAAGAAGTAGGTTCTTACTTATGGCAGGTATTACTCGCGCTGCTTTATTTATATTTTGTACTAAAATCGCCAATGATACTAACCAGCAATTAAAAAGCTGGAATGAAGCAACACTTTATTCCAGCCTGTTTTAGCAATCAATTCGGTTTTGGATTATTCGGGTTTTTGGGCGATGGTACTCACAAGGTCCATATGTCCTTCCAGTTCAGGCGTAATTTCGCGGAATTCCTGCTGCATCGCCGCATCGAATTCCTCATTAGTCATAATACCCAGTTTAGCGGCGGTAGCGCGAAAAATGTGTTGGCCTATCAGCACGTTTTCAAGCATCCGTCGGCCTGGTTCGGTTTTACCGCCGATAGGTAGAATATCCTCAAAAGTTTGGGCATGGCTAAAATTTGCCTCGCTCAAAAACTTTTGTTGTTGGGGAGCGAAATCCTGCCCAACCAACTTTAACCAGAAAGGGAGGGAAATTTCCTGCATTTTAGAAAAAGTTGGGCTAGGGTACTCGAAGCCCTTAACTATCGAAATATCGCGGGTATAAAGTATTCCACCCGGCTTTAAAGCCTCATTAATATTGTTTAAAATCTGCCCGACGTTTCGCAAGTGCATCAGCACCAACGAGGCATAAGCCAAATCAAAATGTTTGGTCGGGTCGCCTAATCCTAGTACTGCTAAATTGGTCAGAGGTTGGTTCAAATCGTGGGTATAGAACTCAACGTTATGCAGCCCCAGCACTGTGACATAATCCTGAGCCGTAGCAATTGCATTTGAATCACAATCTAATCCGACTATACTCACTTTAGCTTTTGTTCCTTGCGCCGCCAGCCAATTCGTTAGAATAGGTACAAATAGACCTTCTCCACACCCCAAATCCAGAATTCGTACATTTGCGTCAGGGTCTTGCAATTTGGCACGTAGCCCAAATTTATCTATCGCCGTTTCAATGATACGCAAGAAGCTCGGCGTATGAAGCTTTGCTTGAATTACCAATCTTTTACGGTCATCCAAACTTTCGGCCAAAATATAAGTCTTATCGCCCCTAACTTTCTCAAAATATTCTAAGGCTGGACTACTCATTAATGCTGCCTCCTTATTCACTCAAAGTATACAAAACAAAACTTGAGCTATTGCTTAAACTAAAATCTGTAAAATGCCGCTACCTTGCAAATTAAGACAAAGGGCGAATTGGATGCCTGTTTGAATAACACTTGCGTTATGCAAAACTTGTACTTATTGTAATACAAATTATATCGCTTGGCTGTAGCCCTTTTGGACTATTCTGGTTTGCGCCCGACCATATACCATAAACCCACCGCGTGCCGGATGTAATCCAGTTCGTCAAATCCAGCTCTGGCAAATTCGTATTCAAAGTTAAAATGGATAAAATCGCTCAACCAGGGTTCTTGAAACGAAGCGTTAAGGGCGTACTGTCCCCGGTAAGTGTCGCAATACAGCACCCAACCGCCCGGTTTGGTAATGCGGTACATTTCCTTCAAAATTTTTGGTGTCCATTCCTTCGGGGTTTCGTGAAATAGCAGTGAGGAAGTAACCAAATCGAAAGAATTATCGGCATAACCGGTATGACGGGCATCTATCTGCTCAAAAGTAGCTTGTTCGAGCAAGCCAGTTTTCTGAAATTTGTGTCGGCTAATAACCAGCATATAGGGCGAAACGTCGCTAACCGTTATTTGGGCTTTAGGAAAACGTCGGGCAATTGCTAAAGCCCCTTCCGCCGTTCCCGCGCCAAGTTCCAGCACACTTTGAATATTGGCTTCGGTTGGAATAAGGGCCGCCATTTTCTCCCGCATCTCGCTGGCCGGGACTTTGTGGCTGGCTTCAATAATCCAATCTATCGCGGTATCCCAGCCCAGGCAGCCGCGTACACTGGTGTAACTTTCAGTGCTGCCGTGAATCGGCGCGTGAATGTATTCGGGATAATATTCGTGGTCAGTGCGATAGCCATTAACCGCTTGCTGCCAATCAATCCCACCGTATTCCTGCATTACCTGTGGCATTTTTTCCATAATATTTGCCATAAATTCGGTGCGGTAAGTTTCTTTTTCCTGAGCCGTCCAGCGTGACATAGCAAAACCTCCTTGTTTTTCCAGCTTTGAATTTGAGGAAAGGTACACTTAAAGTATACGCAACCTCTCAGAGTTTGACAAGGTATGGCGAGCAGTTGGCACAAGACTTGCCCTATTTTTACAGAATATCGATACAGAGTCAAAAAATAAACTAGAGCAGGAAATTATGGAATTAGAAGCGGCAAAACCAATTGAAGAACAGGAAAAAGAGCGGCCTCATCTGGGGTTGGTGTGTATGACCTTCTCGGAAGAAGTACGCTTTCGTACTATTACCCGTACCCGCTATTTGAAATTAAGCGAAGAAGAGCAAAAAGGCACTCTGCGCGACCTTTATAGCGATAATTTGCGCCGTTTGTTCACTGCGCTGGATTATTGCGAACAGCACGCTATCAAGCTTTACCGTTTATCCTCTGCACTTTTCCCGATGAGTGACGAGGATTTGGGTACTTCGGTTTTGCTGGAAATGAAAGACGAATTGGCGAAAGTCGGCGAACGGGCCAACCGTAACGGGATGCGGATTGTGATTCACCCTGACCAGTTTGTTGTATTAAATTCGGATACACTACGAGTAATTGAAACTAGTATTAAAATTTTGGAAAAATTCGCGCTTCAACTGGATTTGATGAATTTGCCGCGCACTAACTGGACGGTTATGATGATTCACGGTGGTAAATCCAATAAATCTGATTTGCTGGTCGAAACTATTTTGAGCTTGCCCGAAAATGTGCGCTCTCGTCTGGCTTTTGAAAATGATGAATACGCTTATAGTGCAGCACAAATTCTGGATGTGTGCCACCGGGCGAAAGTACCAATGGTCTTTGATTTGCATCATTTTGTGGTAAACGAGAAATTGGATAGCTACGAGCATCCGAGCGTCGGCGAAATGCTCAAAGCAGCGCAGACCACCTGGCCTGTCCCCGAATGGCAATTGGTGCATATTTCTAACGGCAAAGAATCTTTTAATGACCGTCGGCATAGCGGTTTTATTACGGTTGTGCCAAGCGTGCTAAAAGACGCTCCCTGGATTGAGGTAGAAGCTAAAAACAAGGAACAGGCTATTGAGCAATTGCGGGCGGATTGGCCTTTGGCCGATTAAGTAAATCGGCATCATTTCTTAAGCATTTGTTAAGGCCATTTTTGGCAAATTTGCAGTAGCATACAATTGCAGCTAAAATTGGATGAAAATAATTAGCAAAAGGAGAATCGAGAAATGCCAAAAGCAATGTGGAACGGGGCAGTAATTGCCGAAGCTCCCGCCGATAAATGCGAAATTGTCGAAGGTAACGTTTATTTCCCGCCGGAAGCGGTCAGCCGCGAATATTTTAAGGAGAGCCAGACCCATACGGTTTGCCCCTGGAAAGGGAAGGCCAGCTATTACAGTGTAGAAGTCAACGGTAAAGCCAACAATGACGCGGCCTGGTATTATCCTGAACCGAAGGACGCAGCGAAACAAATCAAGAACTTTGTAGCTTTCTGGAAGGGTGTAGAAGTCCAGAAGTAAAAATTAGCAGTAGTAAAGGGCAGATGGGGTAAAAACTCTATCTGCTTTTTTTGTTTGGGAAATAATTTGGCCCTTTTCTAAAAACTACTTTCTTTTTCACGGTAACTATGTTATAATTGCTTAACAGCGAGGAGCTGAAAGATGTAAGCAAAAGGAAGGTGAATTTTATGACCATGACGGCGGCGAAGTTACGTTCGGCAACGCACTTAATTAATAGTGTGCGGACGGTAGAAGGTGGTGGTTTTGTAGTACGACGGCCTTTCCCGACCCAAACTTTGCTTGATTTTGACCCGTTTTTGATGCTTGACCATCTTGGGCCGGTAACTTACGCGCCGGGCAAAGCAATTGGCGCACCTGACCATCCGCACCGGGGCTTTGAAACAGTCAGCTATATTCTCGAAGGCGGCTTGCAGCATAAAGATTCGCAGGGCAATTCGGGTAAGCTTGGCCCTGGTGATGTGCAATGGATGACGGCGGGGGCGGGAGTAGTTCATTCCGAAATGCCGGATGATAATATGATGAAAAACGGCGGGACGCTGCACGGTTTTCAGATTTGGGTAAATTTGCCTGCCCGCGACAAAATGATGAAGCCGCGCTATCAGGATATTGCGACCAGCCAAATTCCCGAAGGCCAGAGCGATGACGGCAAAGTAAAAGTGCGGGTCGTGGCAGGCGAAGCTCTGGGCGCAAAAGCAGTAATCGAAACGCGCACCCCGATTGTTTTCCTGCACTATACGCTCGAACCGGGCGGCGAAGTTAGCCAGTTTATCAGCCCCGAATACAATGCAATGGGCTATATTATAAGTGGTTCAGGCCAGTTTGGGGCGGAGAAACGTTCTGCCAAAGAAGGCCAGATGATTGTTTTCGGGCAGGACGGTGAGCAGGTTAGATTGGCAAGTGAAACGGGTTTAAGTATGCTGCTGCTGGCTGGGGTTCCTCTGAATGAACCCGTGGCCCGCTATGGCCCGTTTGTGATGAATACCGAAGAAGAAATTATTCAGGCGGTTCAGGATTACCAGGCCGGACGCATGGGCGAGATTGATTTCTAGCCCGCAAACCTAAAAGGTCGTAACAATTCAGCCACCCTAATTGTAGGAGGGATTTCCAATCCCGATTTTACCTAAACCCGTCTTTATCGGGATTAGAACTCCCTCCTACACACAAACAGTTATAAAAGATTTTGAATACCAAGAGGTGTTGTTTGTACCTTCGTTTAACTTCACAAAAAGTTGACGGATGAGCTAATAACACCTCTTTTGCTTTTGCCCCATCCCCGGATTTGGATTATACTAAGTACAACCACCTCAAGTGGGTGGCGGGAAAAGTTAGGGTCAATGGGGACACCCATCACCCCGCACGGGGAAGACCACACGACCCCTCTAAAAACTAGCGAAAGTCAGGCACGAAGGGGAAAAGGAAATTATGCCCAAAAGTTTACGGGTTGAGAAATATAGCGAGGCCCTAACCGCTTTGCTGCGGCGGGCCGATGCATTGGGAGTATACGCTATCGGGCGGGTGCAGGATAGTCAGGGCCGTAGCCTGAGCATTAATAACGGGCGGCTTGAAAATATCAGCACTGGCAGTGGCGTTGGCATTGGAATACAGATTTTCACCAAAGAAGGCTATACCGGCTTTGTTTCCAGCGACCAGATAACCCCGGAAGTTTGCGGTAATCTGGTGGAAACGGCGGCAAAATTGGCCCGAAGTGCCAGTGGTTTTGGTACGGAAACTAATCGGGCGGTGTTTGAAGTGGCCTCAAACGGGGTGCAGACAATTGCCACCGATTACAAGACGCTGGCCGAAACCGATTATGATACTCAGGTTAAAGAGTTGATGGAGGCTAACGCCCGCGCCCGCAGCTACGGCGATAAGCTTTCGATACGCAGCCGTCACGGGGTTGGCGATGGACATTGGCGGATTGTGCGGAGCGATGGCACAGACATTAGCTTTGATACGCCCACCGGGATTGTCTCGCACGGTATTACTGCCGCAGGTGGGCCGGGAGCGCAAGCGGTGACAGTCGGGGCAACGGTCAGTGGGGCGGATAGCTCGGTTTTGCTGGACGAAAAGCATAAGGAACGCTGGGAACTGCGTACTCAAAAGGCTATCGCCTTAGCTCAAAAATTGACCACTGCTTCCTCTATCAAGGGCGGGAATTACAAGCTGGTGATTGATTATGCTCTGGCAAAGGGTTTGGCCCACGAAGCTTTCGGCCACGCCAGTGAATCGGACGGGATGGAAACCTCGATTTTGGGCAAAAGCGGTAAAATGCGTCTGGGAGAAACAATGGGTGCGGAAATCGTGACGATTACGGACGGGCCGCTTATGGGTGATTACGCTTACCAGCCAGTTAGCGCAAACGGGATGCCCCGCCAAACGGTTGACATAATGAAGGACGGCGTGTTAATGGCCGGGCTGGGTGATTTGTTTTCGGCGGGCCGGGCGGGAGTGCCGATTAGCGGGGCGGAACGTATCGAAAGCTATCGCAATTTGCCTATGCCACGTATGACCAATATTCGGATTACGGTTAAAGAGCCAGTACCGTTCCAGACCCGTTTTGAAGAAGTTACCCCCGAAGAATTGCGGGCCAAACTAATTGAAAGCGGTTTTATCAAGGAAGGCGAAAAAGCTCTTTATCTGGCGGGCTATACTGGCGGGCAAGTTTCGCCAAAAGAAGGCGATTTTGTCTTTAACTGTGTGGCAATTTATGATTTGAGCGAACCTGTGCCGACTTTGTACCAGCCTGCTATTTTTAGTGGCAAGGTGCTTTCGGCCCTGAAATCTATTATGGGCGGGCTGGGAGATTTGCATTTGGATGCTCAGGGGCATTGCGGCAAGGGGGGGCAGAGCGTGCCGAGTAGCGGCGGTTCGCATAGCTTTGTCGTGCTAGACCGTAACGATAATGTTTTCATCGGAGGAGCTTAGTCATGACCGAAGCGATAAACAACGCCGAAAGCTATGTGGAACGTTTAACCGAACTCTTGAGAAAGGCCGAGCGCGGCGAATGGGCCGGGTTGCCCAAAATTGCGGGCTGGCGGTTTTCAATCGGGCAGGGCCGCAGCGTAACCCTTTCGATTGTGGATAACAAATTGGGCGATGTCTACGGCCCGCCTACCGCCCGCGACAGCTTGGGGGGTGGCATCTATCTTATCTGGGAGGACGACAAGCGTACCAGCACTTCGCTAGACCGCAATACTATTGATGAATTCGAGGAACGGATTAAAGAATGGCAGGCCAGTGCCTTTGCCGAGCAGCATGGCCCGCCTATCCTTGAGCCGCAGCCGTCTTACCCTAATGTTGCCATGTACGACGAGAAAATTGCGGCTTTGGCCGACGGCGACACGACTATTTTCTTTCAAATTTTGAAGCAGGGTTATGACGAATTAAAGGGAAGCGGGATTGAATTTGTGGATGCGGGTTGTAGCGCGGGTGCATCGGTTAGCTATATTCGCAATTCCAAAGGGCTAAGTGTGTCATATCCCACTAGCAGCTTCAGCTTTTCGTTTTACGCCGATAGCCTCTACGGGAACGGCTAC
>JBBQGP010000133.1:0-15382 GCA_038323095.1 Chloroflexia bacterium
TCTAGCTAAAAGCCGGAATTAGCAGGCCGGGATAAGGGATGCGCCCGGAAGCGGCAGCCACGAAATTGGCATCGTCAGCAAGGGCAGTGGGACGGGGTTCGGAAAGCAATTTATCCAGAATTTCGGCGGTTATCTTCAAAGCTTGTACATCATATTCGGCAGGCTGGTTGAGGGCCAGAAATAAATCCAGCCCGTGAATAGTTAATTCCACTATGCGGGTCGGGATAAATTCTTCCAGAGTAATTGTGCCAAAGGCACTACGAATTACGGTTGAGCCGGGCCATTTATCCAGCAAAGCCAGAGCTTCCGTCATAATTTGGGAAAATTCGTCGGGCAAAGTTTCGGGCGAACTTTTTGCGGCACTCTCGATAGCCCGTTGACTAACCCCTTCGGCTATATCCGGCCCGTTAAACTCATAATAGCTGACGTGGTTAAGCTGGGCGGCTTCATCAACGGGTTTTGCGCCGTAACGAATAATAGTTTCAGGCGCACGCATGGTATGAGCTGCCAGGGTAAAAATGTCCCAGCCCGCTAATTTGCTCGGTTTTTTCCATTCCTCCGCGCTCAACCCGCGCAAAGTTTGAGTCAGCAGTTCGCTTTGCCCTCTGAGAGCGACTTTAGCTTCCTCATAGTCGCTTATTTTCTTTTCCTGTTGGCTAATTTCAGTTTTAGTTTCAGTTTTGGGTTTAGTTTTAGGTTTGGGTCGGTTGCGCGGAACAATAATTTTCATTTGCTCCATAAGTTCATCAAAGTTGGTAGTATCACGGTCTGAAAGAACATAATCTTTTTCCGTGTCGCTCCCCGCCTCTTTATAATGTAGCAACAAGCCGCGAAAGCTGGCCTTGAGTTTCCAGTAAGTTACCGGCACTTCGGCTTTGCGGACATACTCAACATCGGCAAAGCTAACTTCGAGTTCTTGGCCCTGCGTTCCTTGCACGGTTAATTTATCTTGCTCAATCTGGACGCTGCGCGGGTTATTTTGCACAAACTTAGCCAGCACAAGAGTCGAGCCAAGCCATGCCAGAAAAACCAGAGCAATAATGAGCAGACTCCCCGCCAAATTAAAAGGCGGCGCGCTTTCCCCGATTCTTGGAGTATTGTTAATCAGGCCAATCAACAACATTGCGCCCAATCCAAAACTCAGGAAAGACGATATTGAGGTCATAATAAAGCCTGCGCTACGTGTTCCTACTCGTGCTTTGTAAATTTTAATCATCTTTTTGTGGTCACTAATCTTTAAATAAGCCTGTTCATATACTACCACAAAAGCTTTCTGGTTGTGTCCAACCTATCCCGGTTTTATCGGATATTAATTTGGTCGAACCAGTTAAGACCATCGCCAGATAGGTTTTAACTTTACACGATCTGTTAGCCGTGTTAGAATCAATATTCAATTAAAGAATACCTGTTGAGCTTCAGAATTTAAACAGGGGCTTATTATTAAAAAGATTGCGGCCTATCTGGAACGCGGGCCGTTTGATAGAGGATAAAATAATAAAATGAGTGAACGTGATGCCAAAATTAAAAGTCACGGCGATGTTGAAGACGGGTTTGAGTTTGACGCGCTGGAAGATGACACCCGACCCTACGCCCCCGAAGAAGAGTCGGGTTTACTGGTAGATTCTTTTGGGCGACGTATGAAAAATTTGCGAATTAGCGTAACTGACCGTTGCAATTTTCGCTGTGTTTATTGTATGCCCGCTGAGGGACTGGACTGGCTCAAACGCGACCAGATTTTGAGCTTTGAGGAAATTGTGCAGCTTTCCCGGCTTTTTGTAAAAATGGGTATCCAGCAAATCCGTTTGACTGGCGGTGAGCCGCTTGTCCGCAAGGATTTACCGAAATTGGTCGCGGCCCTGAGCAAAATCGAAGGATTAAAGAGCCTGAGTATTACTACGAACGGTATTTTGCTCAAGGAACTGGCAAAACCTTTGGCCGAAGCGGGTTTGACCCGGATTAACGTTAGTATGGATAGTTTGGTGCAGGAACGTTTTGAGCAAATGACCCGGCGCGATGCTTTACATAAAGTTTTAGAAGGGTTGGAAGAACTCGAAAAGTATCCGCAAATCGCCCCGATTAAAATTAACGCGGTAGCTATGCGCGGCTTTACCGAGCAGGAAGCCGCCGCTTTTGGTCATTTGGCTCGCCGTAAGCCTTATGCCGTGCGCTTTATCGAATTTATGCCACTCGATGCTGACCAAATTTGGGATAGGGACAATTTGCTGACGGGCGATGAGCTGCGTGAGATTATTTCTCGCGAAATCATGCCGCTTGTGCCAGTAGAACGCGATGACCCTTCGGATACGGCTACTCGCTACCGTTTTGCGGACGGACTTGGGGAAATGGGCTTTATCAACCCGGTCAGCCATCCTTTTTGCGCCGCCTGTGACCGCTTGCGCCTGACTGCTGAGGGGGGCTTGCGGACTTGCCTTTTCGCCCATCTGGAAACCGACCTTAAAACGATTTTACGCAATGGGTCGAGCGACGAGGTACTCGAAGAAGCAATCCGGCGGGCGGTCTGGAAAAAAGAAATGAAGCACAAAATTAACGATGGGGTCGCTTTCAAGCGTACCAAAAAGAGTATGTCGCAAATTGGCGGCTAATGCTGGCACATTCTTTGCCTCTAACTAAATATCAGAGATTACCAATGGGAGTCTTTGGAAATAGATAAGTATCAGGAGGTATGATTTCGTGCATAAGCAGATGATGGATAACAACAGCTATAACGTGATTATGGCTTTGGCCTCAAATCTTGAAGCTCTGGAAGCTTACCATAAGTATGAAAAAGACGGCAATCAGCAGTTATGGCAACAGTTAACCCAGCATACTGAGCAAATCGTTCAGTTGCTACAGCAGCAATTACCCCATGTTGTTCAGGGCGCACAAAGTTCGGGCAGTCAGTCGGGTAAGAACAGTTAAGCTTTAAGTAAAAGTATTAAAAATAAATAAGCAAAATAGAGCCGATGGGCCAGCCATCGGCTTTTTGTTTTGCTATAATAGGGCAACTTTCCCAAAAGGGGGGAAACTTGTCAGGAGCATAAGAGGATGAAAAGAAAGGAATAATTTCAATAATGACGCTCGAAATTAGCCAGGAGTTAGATTTAAAGTTGGTACGCGAGGAATTTCCGTCGCTTTCGATGATGGCCGGGAATCGTCAGGCAGTTTTCTTTGACAATCCCGGCGGTACGCAGGTAGTCCAAACCGTAATCGAGGCAATTTCAAATTATTATCGTACCAGTAACGCCAATAACGGCGGGGCGTTTTTGACCAGCCAGCGCAATGATGAAATGGTTACAGAGGCGCGGCAGGCAATGGCCGATATGCTTAATGCGGCTTCGCCTTCCCAAATTATCTTTGGCCCGAATATGACCACCCTTACTTTTAGTCTGGCTCGCGCCTTTGGTCGCACTATCCGGCCCGGTGACGAAATTATTGTAACGACCCTCGACCACGACGCGAACGTCGCGCCCTGGCTTTACCTGGAAGAACTGGGCGCGGTTATCAAAGTGCTGGATGTGGCTATCCCGGAATGTACGCTGGACGTAGCCGCTTTGCAAAACCTGCTGACCGAAAAAACCCGTTTGGTAGCGATTACGGCGGCTTCCAACGCGGTTGGCAGTTTTCCCGATATTGCCGAAGCTATCCGGCTGGCTCATGACGCGGGAGCAAAAGTTTTCATTGACGCGGTGCAATATGCGCCACACGGCCCGATTGACGTGCAAGCTCTGGACTGTGATTTTCTGGCTTGCTCGGCCTACAAATTTTTTGGCCCACATCAGGGGATTTTGTACGGAAAATGGGATTTACTGGAAGAACTCAAGCCCTACAAGGTGCGCCCTTCTTATAACTATACGCCCGGCAAGTGGGAAACTGGCACCCAAAGCTTTGAGGCAATGGCCGGAACGACGGCGGCGGTCAATTATTTGGCCTCGCTTGGGTCACGCTTTGGGCAAGCTTACCGTGAAATGTACCGTCAGGCCGGGTTTGAGGGGCGACGGCTGGACTTGAAAACGGGTTTGCAAGCTCTTAAAGCTTACGAGCAGCAGCTTTCGCGCCATATGTTGACAGGTTTAGCCCAGATTAAAGATTTGCAACTTTATGGCATTAGCGATATGAGCAAGCTCGACGGACGCGGCCCAACTTTCGCCTTTACCTGGCCGCGTTACGATGTGCTGACTACCGCCCGGCGTTTAGGTGAACACGGCATTTTTTGCTGGGACGGCAACTACTACGCCCTCAATTTGATGGAGCGTTTGAATTTGGAGGGAAGCGGCGGCGCAGTTCGTATCGGGCTGGCTCATTATAATACCACCGCCGAAATCGATTACTTCCTGGAAATATTGAACGGGTTATAAGAAGCTCATTCTTTTTAAAATAGAACTGGAATAGAATTTATCCCGAAATCAATGGGCAGAGCCACATCCTACAAAATACCCCTATCCCCTGTAGGATGCTGCTCCGCCAGTTGAGGTTAGGCTAAAATCAATGGGCAGAGCCACATCCTACAAAATACCCCTATCCTCTGTAGGATGCTGCTCCGCCAGTTGAATTTTGCCCAACCCCAATTGAGCCAAATTCTTGGTTGGTTTCTAGTTTCTAGTTGACAAAGCACAATCCATAACTTTCACCACAGAGGACACAGAGGTTTCACAGCTTTTAACCCAAAACTATCTTCCCGACAACCGACAACCGCATTTCTCTAATAACTAACAACTAACAACTAACAACTCTATTCCCCCTTCGCTTAGGGTTTGATTAGAACGGGCGTAGCAGGCTAAAGTGTCCTTGATTTTTAAGTTTCACTATGTTAATCTTAACCGTGAAATAAGGTGTTCGTAAAATCCTGAACATTTTCTGCTTGGTACAAGACTAGGAGGCTTTTGGCCTATGCAAGATGCATCGTTTGGGCCGGGTTCGTCTAATTCGGCTGAATTTAGAACTACGCAAACCCCGCCTGTTAAAACTGAAAACAAGTCTTTGAACAATTTCGAGAAGCACCGCAAACCGTCGGGTGGCTCTAACTTGAAGTTTATTATTACCGGGGTGGTCGTCGCGGTAGCGGCTATCGTCGTGGTAGTGATGGCGATGCAAGGTAATTCGGTTTACTATTATACCGTAGCCGAATTTATGGATAAGCAGCCTGCTTTGTCTGGCGGCGAACCCATAAAAGTAAACGGCAAGGTCTTGACTGGCTCTATCAAAAAAGACGACATCAGCAAAACTGTAAGTTTTACGGCGATAGATAGAACCGACAAAAGTAAAACGCTGACCGTCAAATATAGCGGGGTTTTGCCTGACACCTTTAAGGACGATGCCGAAGTAGTCGTAACTGGCAGCTACGGGCAAGGGACGTTTCAGGCCAAAGAAATGCTTGCCAAATGTCCCTCCAAGTATACTTCCGAACAAAACTAATCCGGCTGGGTTGAGGGCGGGGAATAGCAAGCCCCCGCCATTGCTTTATATAGCCTCCTCTTAAAAACTCTGGAAGAGATAGTTAGAGAACACTATGAGTCAAATTGGGTATGTTGCGCTGCTGGTGGCCTTTGTAGTGGCCGTATATGGGGTGGTAGCGTTAGTATTGGCAGCACTTAAAGGTTATAGCGAATTAATGCGGAGCGGGCGGACGGCGGCCTGGGCGACTTTTGGCCTGACCACGCTTGGCTCACTTTGTCTTATCTACTCCCTCGTTACCGACGATTTCTCCCTTAAATACGTAACACAACATAGCGCACGGGCAATGGAATGGTACTACAAGGCGGGAGCGTTATGGGGCGGGCAGGAAGGTTCACTTTTGCTTTGGGCCTGGATTTTATCGGGCTTTATGGCGATTGTGCTGGTGCAGACTCGTACTTTACAACCGCAGGAATTTCGCCCCTGGGTAATTGCCGTAATGTTAAGCGGCACTGCTTTCTTTTTGGCCCTTTGTTCGATTGTAACTAACGCTTTCCAGAGACTCGATAGCCCACCCCAAGACGGGAGCGGCCTTAATCCGCAGCTTCAAAATCCCGGTATGCTAATTCATCCGCCTATGCTTTACTTTGGTTACGTCAGCACGATTGCCGCCTTTGGCTTTGCGATTGCCGCGCTGGTCACGGGCCGGCTGGATAATAGCTGGATTAGAATTAGCCGACGCTGGATTTTGACAAGCTGGATTTTTCTGACGGTTGGCAACTTTTTGGGCGGGCAATGGGCCTATGTAATGCTGGGCTGGGGTGGTTATTGGGCCTGGGACCCGGTGGAAAACGCCGCTTTTATGCCCTGGCTGATTACTACCGCCTTGCTGCACAGCGTCATGATTCAGCAACGGCGGGGTATGTTCAAAGTCTGGAATCTTTCGCTGACGATTATCGCCTATGCGTTGGCCTTGTTCGGCACTTTCCTGACCCGTAGCGGGGTGCTTAGTTCGGTTCACGCTTTCGGCGAAAGTACGCTTGGCCCCTATTTTATGATTTGGATTGGGCTAATTCTGGCCTTATCTTTTGGGCTGGTCTTTATGCGCTTGCCCGAACTCAAGTCTGAGAACAAACTGGACGGTTTGCTTTCGCGAGAAACCAGCTTTCTCTTTAATAATATTTTGTTCTTCTTGTGTGTAATCTTTATTTTGTGGGGAACGCTTTCGCCTCTGGCAAGCCAGATTGTGAGCGGGGTTAAAACCGAAGTTACCCAGGATTATTTTGTAAAAACGGTTGTGCCGGTGCTGCTGGCACTTATATTTTTGATGGGGATTGGGCCGCTAATCGCCTGGCGACGGGCTTCGCTGGATAGCTTGACCAAAAGCTTCTGGATTCCGGCCAGTGCCGGGTTAGCCACGGCGGTAATTTTGTTTGTGTTCGGCTCACGTCAATTTGTAGCGGTACTGGGTTGGTCGGTAGGGGTGTTCACCGCCACGACGGTTGGATTGGATTACTGGCGCGGCATCCAGACCCGACGACGGCATACCGAAGGTAAGATTATTCCAGCTACCAAACAGCTTGTCACCCGCAATCGTTCGCGCTATGGTGGCTTGCTGGTGCATTTGGGAATGGTGGTGCTGGCAATTGTAATAGTCGGCTCGTCGGTTTACAAAAATACTACGGTAAGCTTGAAGGGTGAGAACATTAACACTAAAGAAGGGGCAGTACAAATGAAGGTCGGCGAAAGCTTTACTATCAAGGGCTTTCACGACTACAAACTGACCTTGCGAAGTATTCAGGCCAAAGGTTCACAGCTCAAGATGGATTTTATTTCCACTTTTGATATGCTCAAGGACGGAAAATCCGCCGGACAAATTCAGGTCGCCAGCGAACTGTTTACCAGTAACCAAATGACTAACACGGTGGTTTACATCGGGGTTGACCCGCTCGAAGATTTCTATATTAGTTCCTTGCAGCAAGGGCTGGAAATACAGCGCGATGCACAGGGCAACCCGCAACCCGGCCCGAACGGTTTGCCGGTGCTAACTGCCGCCGCCTTTCAGGTTTTCGTCAATCCGCTAATGATGTGGGCCTGGCTGGGGCTGGCCTTGACCATTGGCGGATTACTAATTTCTATCTGGCCTGACCCCAAAGAAGCGACTCGCCCGGTACCCGTTTGGGAACGGCCCGGAGTGCGGGAGAAAGAAGCCGCACGAGCCTGAGATGAGCCATATTTTGTCGCTACATACTAATTTTGTCAATTTGGTTAATCAGGCCCAAACCACCCCGCCCGCCCCTTCCGGCGAAAACGCAAGTCTGGCGGGGTGGGCGATTGGCTTTATCATCGCGGCGGGAGTGCTGGCTCTGGTAGCTCGGCCTTTGCTGCTGGCCGAAAACGTCCCGGCCAAAAAGAAAGTTGCTCAGGATTTAGTACAAGAACAAGCCCGACTTGAGGCTCTTTACGAACGAGTGGCGGTTGAGCGTAAATCTTTGGAAGAGCTGGAATTTGACCAGGAACTCGGCAACTTGAGCGAAACGGATTATACTAGCCTCAAGCAAAAAACCGAAAATAGTCTGACTGCCCTGACCGACCAGCTCAAAGCTCACGAAGCAACCCTGTCCGAAGTTGAGCGCAAATTACCTGCCGCTAAACCTGCTATCAAAGCTACGCCCAAACCTAAAACCGTCACAGCTCCCGATGCTCCCAGAAAATCGGTAGCGGCTGTAACAACCAACCCGCCAACTCGAACTAACCGTCAGGCCGAACTCGAAAGTCGCCTGAAACCTGCTGTCCGTGAGGTTATGAAGTGCGATGAATGTGCTACTGCCTTCAAGCCGGGCGATAAATTTTGCTCAAAATGTGGCGCACCCTTGCCCCATATTTGCCTGAACTGCGGGACGGTGCTAAAAAACGATATGCGCTTTTGCGCGAAATGTGGCGCGGCGGTGAATGACTGAGCAGGATGGCCGGGTTATTTTGCGGGCGCGTAAAATTACCAAAGCTTTCGGCAATTTTACGGTGCTGAAAGGGATTGATTTGGATTTGCGGCAGGGTGAGTTTATTACCTTGCTTGGGCCGAACGGGGCCGGCAAAACTACTTTGCTCCGAATCCTGGCGACGCTGGCAAGGCCGACCAGTGGCACAATCGAGATTGCCGGAATCCCGCTTAAAGAAGCCAAAGCCAGTATTCGCGGTCTGCTCGGTGTTATCAGCCACCAAACCTATTTGTATGAAGATTTGACCGCCCGCGAAAATCTGATGTTTTACGGCAAGCTGTACGATGTGCCGGATTTAGCGGGGCGGGTAGCTGAAATGTTGCAAAAGGTCGGGCTGGAACGGCGGGCGAATGACCGGGTACGCACTTTCTCGCGGGGGATGCAGCAGCGTCTTTCGATAGCGCGGGCTATTTTGCACAATCCGCCCGTATTGCTGCTGGACGAGCCGGATACCGGGCTAGACCGTCAGGCCGCCGAAATGCTGCAAGAGGTTATCAAAGAATTGGCAACAGGTGGCGAACCGCGTTCGGTTATTATGACTACGCACAACCTGGAACGGGGGCTGGCAATGGCTAACCGGGTGATTGTGCTGGGGAGTGGTCGCATCGTTCGCGAGAGTCCAGCCAACCTGCTTTCCGCCGAAAATTTGCAAGGCTGGTACTATGAAGCACTGGCTAGAAAGTTTTGAGCTATAAGTTTTGAGTTTTGAGTTACACTTTCCCAACTCAAAACTCAAAACTCAAAACTATGCACTACTTTAGTAAAGTTTGGGCCGTCTTTTCAAAAGATGTGCGAACCGAAATCAGAACCAAAGAGATTTTAAGCGCAATGGCAGTTTTTAGTCTGCTGATGGTGCTGGTTTTCGTGTTTGCCTTACCGGGCAAGCTGCTTGATGCGAAAGACGTTGCGCCCGGCTTGCTATGGGTCGCTTTTACTTTTGCCGGAGTGCTTGGCCTGAACCGCTCTTTTATAATCGAAAAAGACCGGGGTTCGCTGGAAGGGTTGCTACTTGCGCCGGTAGACCGCAGCGCAATATTTTTGGGCAAAGTTGCCGGAAATTTTGCCTTTATCCTGATTGTCGAATTGCTGACTATCCCGGTGCTGAGTTTAGCCTTTAATTATTCGGCTCTTAATATCGGGCTGTTACCCGTAATATTATTGGGTACGCTCGGTTTTGCCGAAATCGGGACGCTTTTTGCGGCAATGGCGGTAAATACAAGGGCGCGGGAAGTGCTACTGCCGGTTTTATTCTTCCCAATAATGCTACCCGTAATTATTGCGGCGGCTCAAGCGACGACGGCGGTGCTGGCAAACCGTCCTTTTGAAGAAGTTTCCGGCCAACTTCAGTTTATCGGTATTTTTGATACAATTTTCTTTATTTTACCAATATTACTTTTTGAATTGGTAATCGAAGAGTAGTTACAAATAGTTTTAATTATAAATGGCCCTATTTGCAGGGCGAACTTAGAGAGATGTAAACTTATGGCAACCAATACAAATTTATTAAAACAGAAAAGCATTGGGACGGGAGAGAGAAAATTTAGCTGGGTCCAGCTTTTGAGCTGGGGAATGTTGTTTATGTTCCCAATCTCACTACTTTTTGTGCTGATTTCCCCAACTGATATAAATTTGCAGTATTCGCAGCGTATTTTTTATTTTCATTTGCCCGCCAATATAATGTGCTTTGTCTCGTTCTTTATCTATTTTGTGGCAGCAATTGGCTACTGGCGCACCCGCCAACGTCGCTGGGATATTTTGATGGTGGCAAGTCTTGAGCTGGGGCTGTTCTTTACTTTTATTGGTGTAATCACTGGCTCAATCTGGGCGCGGTATGCCTGGAATACGTTTTGGACCTGGGATCCGCGCCTGACCACCGTTACGATTATGTTAGTGCTGTATATTGCCGGGCTGATGCTCCGCAATGCAACCGAAGACCCTTCCCGTAAGGCCGCCCTGACCGCCGTTTTCGGGATTATAGGCTTTGTGAATGTGCCAATCGTCTATTTTTCGACGCGCTGGTTTCCACGAGGCTTGCACCCCGTCATTTTTGGCAGTAACGGTAATGCTTCAAACTTGCAGGGCTTTATGAACATAACAGTGCTAACCTGTACTTTTACAATCGGGTTGTTGTTTACTTATTTGCTAATTCAACGGGTAAAACTGGAACATATGCGCGATGACGTGGCGGCCTTGCAATATGTGCGAGAGGGTGAGGAATAATGTTAGACTTGATTACTTTTGCTGCAATTACTTTGCAGGAAGATACCACCAAAGTAACTGGCGATGTCGGTAGCGGGCTGGTTTATCTGGTAGCGGCTTATGGGGTGGTCTGGCTATTTATCTTCGGCTATCTGTATAGCCTTAACCGCCGTCAGGACAAATTACGCCGCGACATCGAAGCCATGAAGCAGGAAGAAGCGATACGTCAGCCCGATGCTTCCGAGCCGAGCCAAAGCGTTAGCAACTCCCGCCAAATTTTAGGCTAGATTTTCAAAAGTATCTCCACCAGGACGCTACTATTTTAGAGGCTGACCCAATAAGCGGGTTAGCCTCTTTTGTTCAAAAATCGTCTTTGGAAAAGCCTTTTTATAGAAGTTCAAGGATAAATTTGTTTCTTGGAGCCTGTCTAATAAATCAACTGGCGGAGCAGCATCCTACAAGATGCCTCTACCCCTGTAGGATGCTGCTCCGCCAGTTGACTTTACCCAATCTCGCTTGAGCTAAACTCTGAGTCGGTTTCGGCACAGCCCACCTTCGAGAACCAACTTCACATCACTTAGCCCGAAATTCATTTTAGGGTGATTGAACGCCAGACATTTTTCTAAATCATTATCTGATTAGCCATAGCTATCCTCACTAACAACCGACAACCCTATTTCTCTAACAACTAACAACTAACAACTCTTACGAGCTTGCCCCATAATAGCGGGTTTGGGCGAAACGCCAGAAGCGGTTCGAAATAAAAAGGAGTACCGCCGCCGCCAGAAGTGAGCCGATAGCCGCTTCCCAACCCAGCCGCCCCAAAAGCAAATCGGCGGGTGCGGCTACCGCTATCCCGACGGGCAGAATGTAGGTCAAGGCGAATTTCAGGCCGCCGTTAAACATATTGGGATGGTAGCGGGCGACATCAAAGATGGTCAGGAACAATTCGGGCGAATCCATTTTGACCCACCAAATTACTGGTAGCACCGAGATAAACCAGATAGCATAAGCTACAACTGTACCACTGGCGATGAAAAGCAAATAGCCCAGCCATTGCCACCATTCTATTGTTACGCTCAAATTCAATAGCCCGTACACCAGCATTACGATACCCGGTATGACCTGAGCAAATTCCCGAAAAGCGACAGAGCGCATCGAAAGCATAAACTGGCTATTGACTGGCTTTAACAAAAAGAAATCCATTTGCCCTTTGCGTACCATTTCGGGTATCTCGAACATATTGTTAAAGAAAAGGGTAAATATCAGCCCGTTGATGATATGAAACGTGCCGAGTAACACCATATATTGATAAAGTGTCCAGCCACCCAAACTTGATACTTGCGAATAAATTGCCCCGACCAGCAAAAGCGGTAGTATCGGGAAAAAAAGAATAACGATACAACCTACAATAAAGCTGTAGCGCGATTCCATTTCGCGCATCAGGCAAGTTCTCAGGAAAGCGGTATACAATTTTAGATAGCGTAACATTAGCGCATCCCTCCGCCTTCGTAACTTTCGTGCCGGAACATAGCCTTGCGCCAGACCCAGCGAAAAAACAAAATTGACAATAGTAGCCAGAAAGTCTGCACCGTAAAGCCCTGCAAAATTTTGTCGGCGGGCAAGCCCTGAAAGATACGTACCGGCAAGCTGAAAATATAGGCAAACGGAAGCCATTGCAACCATTCGCCGAAGCCACCGGGCATGAGCGATATTGGCACAAGTACCCCGCCCAGGCACCGCGCCCCGAAGCTGTACAAAGCGAAAAAGCCTTCGGGCTGGTTTTGCCAGATTGTTATCAGGCCCAGACTGGCGGTGATAAAGAAATTCAGCACCCAGGCTACCAAAAAAGCAATTAGGGTTAGCAACCAGTTAAGCGGGTTGGCCGGAGCTTTGAAGTTGTCGCCCAAAAGTATTGCCATTACTACAAAAATTGGCAAGGTTTGCACAGTACTCCAGCTTCGCCCGCCTGCCTCATACCAAAAGGTCGCCGCCGGGTAGGACATTGGTCTTAGCAAGTAATTCGCCAAACGCCCTTCCCGAATATCCCACATTATTAGCCAATGAAAATCGGCGATACGCCAGCCAATAAACGAGGCAACCAGATAATAAGTAGTAATCTGGCTAACCGATTCATTGCTCCTGCCCGTACTGAAAACTACGCCCCATAAATAAATAGCAACCAAAGCCGGAACTACCGCCATTAGCATGTAATAAAAGGTGTTCCAGCGATATTCCATCCGTTCCTGAAAGCTTACTTTACATAACGTCCAGTAGCGATGCCAGAGCTGATTTAGCTTCGGCTTCTTCAAAACTGTTTCCTGACCAACCATCCTAACCTCTTTTCGGGTTTCAAATTTCTCGGTGAAACCGCTGTGTCCTCTGTGGTAAAAAAGTCGTTAGTTTCTCTAACAACTAACAACTAATAAATAACAACTTTATCCCGCGTTTCCTCCTCGGTTTTGCCGGAGAGAAGCGTTTCGGTTTCGGCAGGATTGGTAGCAGTAAACAAATCGTGGATAATATTATCAAGTTGGGGTTCTTCGATGGAAATATCGAGTACCGGGAATTTTTGCAATAGTATAGCTGAACGTTCGGCCACTACATCACGCGGCACTTGAATTCGGGTTTCGGCCTGCTCGTTACTCATTACGTGACCTACCAAAGCTAAATCTGCCGAATTGACCGGGCTGGCGAAACTGGCGACCAACACTTTGTTTGGGGCATAGCGTTCGGTCAGAGTTGCCAAATCGCCTTCGTAGACCATGCGCCCGTGATTGATAACCAGAGTGCGATGGGCCAGAGCCGCCACATCTTCCATATAATGACTGGTCAGCATAATTGTCGCGCCGTGTTCTTTATTATATTGCTTGATAAAAGCTCTTATCTTTTTTTGCATTACTACGTCCAGGCCAATGGTCGGCTCATCCAGTAGTAAAACTTTGGGATGATGCAGCAAGGCCGCTGCCATTTCGCATTTCATCCGTTCGCCCAAACTAAGCTTGCGAACAGCGGTATTCATTATTTTGCTCAAATCCAACAGTTCTACCAACTCGGCCAATCGTTTTTTGTATTGGTCTTTTGGTACTTCGTAAATATCGGCTTGCAGATTAAAGCTTTCGATAGCGGGCAAATCCCACCAAAGCTGGTTACGCTGTCCCATTACGAGCGCAATTTGCCGCAAAAAGTCGTGTTCCCGTTTCCAGGGCCGATAGCCTAAAACCGTCGCATCACCACTGGACGGATGCAAAAGGCCGCTCAACATTTTCAGGGTAGTAGTTTTGCCTGCGCCGTTTGGCCCAAGAAAAGCCACGATTTCGCCTTCCTGAATGTTTATATCCAAATCGTAAGCCGCTTTTTTCTCGGTGTATTCACGCTTGAAAAGGCCGCTAATTGAGCCTTTTAAGCCTTCTTTTTTCTTGTAAGTTTTGAAAACTCGCGTTAGCTTATGAGTTTCTACGATAGTTTTCATCGTCAAAAAAGTCCTTCCTTAAGTTACTCCTCTTAAATTGCTTGTTTAGCTGGTTTTACTATACGAGTATATCAGAACCAAATAAAGCTGTCAATCAATTTAGTTATAGAATGCAAGGGGAAAAATTTTGGGTGGCAAAATTATAAATCCAATTTGATATGGTCAAGCGTATAACAAATGAAACAATTAAACAAAACCGATAAACCATTTTAGTAAACCAGGATTGTATTAGATTACCGTTTTGAGTTTGTTGGTATAAATATTGCTACACAATTTACTTGGCGTATCAATATCCTTTGGGACAAGTAAATAGTGCGTTGGAAGTTATCAGTATTAGCACTACTGGACTCCCTTTAATGTACCCTGAAGACAGGGACGAACAAGACAGAAGAAAGGACACAGAACCAATGAGCAAGCAAAAACTGGCTCTGGTCGCGATTGTGGGCGTTCTCGCATTGCTGGTAACAAGCTTTGCCCCCGCTTTCCTGGCTGCCCCGCAGCAAGCCGAAGCTTCGAGTCACCGCGAAGCTCCGCTTATCAGTCAAGACCCCGTTGCCGACGCAACTGACCTTTATGCTTTCGTTAGCCCGGACAGGCCAGATACCGTAAGTCTTATCACCAACTGGATACCCTATCAGGGTACCGGCGGGCCGAACTTCTTCCGCTTCGGCGACGATGTGCTGTACGAAACTCACATTGACAACGTTGGGGATGCACAGGAACACATTGTTTTCCAGTTTACTTTCAAGACCTTGATAGTAAATCCTAACACCTTCCTGTTCACCACAGGCCCGGTTGGTATGCCGAGCGACACTCAGTTGAACGTTCGCCAGTATATGACCGTTACCCGCGTAGACGCACCTGCCGACGGAAGCTGCAAAAACATGCCTTTGTCGAACTGTGCTACCGCTACCCGCAATGTATTGGGCAAGGATATTGCGGTTGCTCCTTCTAATGTAGGCCCAGCTTCGATGCCGATTTACGCGGCGACTGCCGCCGTTTCGGTAGCCGATTTGGGCAATGGTATGCTGGCTTTCGCCGGCCAACGCGCCGATTCTTTCTTCGCTGACATTGGTTCCTTGTTCGATTTGTTGACCATTCGTAATCCGGGCGTAAACAACTTTGCGGGTTACAATGTTAATACTATTTCGATGCAAGTACCGATTCGGATGCTGACCAAAGATGGCTCGACCCCGAAAGACGCGGCTGGTGCCGCTTCCGTACTAGGTATCTGGACTACCAGTAGCCGCCGTGCTACCACCGTTTTGAGCGCAGGCGCAACTTCTTCGAGTGGCGAATGGGTTCAGATTGAACGGCTGGG
>JBBQGP010000134.1:0-15340 GCA_038323095.1 Chloroflexia bacterium
GGCGTATAGGACGGGGTTGGCTCTGGGCTTGCGTAGCTTGGGCTTGCCCCAATTGGGGTAGGCTGAATCTCGCTTGGTGCGGGTTGAGCCTGATTGTAATCTGGAGCGGCAGTTTGAGCCTGATTAGCGTTGGTGTCGGGCGCGGCGGCTTGCCCCTGCTCGTGCTTTTTGTCTTTGTCAATTCCGAAAAGATGCTTGATGGCATCCAATGCCGGATCATTTGCACTCATCTTGATTTTTCTCCAATCCTATCCACAGTTTGATTTACGCTACTTTAGCGTTTCCCGCTAACATTCTGAGCCTTACTAACTAAACTCTGAGTCAGCCTGACAAATCTGGATTGATTCCATCCCTTTACTCAGTCCTTAGCCCTCAATCCTCAGCATTCTAATATAACTAAGGCAAAGAATGTGCCTTGAAAAAACCGCCAACCCAGAAAACTTCACAGTATATTCAACTGAATAACCTTGAAACAATTGTAAACTTGAGGTATATTAAGATTAGAAAGATTGAATAGCTAAATTAAACTAATCTTTCTTTCCTACGGTCTATAAGTTTATTCAGAATTGGAGTAACTTTTTTATGTCGCGCACACCCTGGGACTCAACTATATCTGAAATTACCCCTCGTCCTGGCTACTACGAACCACTTTCCCAATCTGCCGACCGACTATTGATTATTGACGATAGCAACCAGATTCGCTCTTCGTTCATTGCCAATATTGTCAAAGCCTGCAACATGCACGGGCGGCCTTATCGGATTATTCAATCAGATGCTAAATCCCTATCTGAAACCGCTACGATGGCCTCACCCACCGGGAATTTACCTGAATTTAGTAAACCTCTGGTGATTTATACCGCTAACTGTCCGCGCAACGCTTTGCCAGTTCTCAACCTGCCGGAAGTACAGCATTTGATAATCGTCTCTGATATTATGATGCCTTCTGATACCGAAGTAGGTTTGTTGGGGCTATTACAGGTTTTGACTGAACGCCACTTGCCGGTTAGCCTGATTTTTGCTTCAAGCGAACGCCAGAACCGCTATTACGTAGAGGACGTTTTGCAGAGTGGCAAGGCTATATTTACCGAAAAGGGCGGTACTTTCTGGGGCGAACTGGCTTTTAGTCTGGTGGAGCATACCGAAACCTTTCAATTTCAGGTAATTGTTCGTAGCGATTTTGACCGGGCTTATTCGCACGCCGCCGGCCGCAATAGCGGAGTAGTCGTGCCAATCTCCGGGACAGTTTCGTCCGCTTCTCTGACCGAAAAATCGAGCTTCGCCAATAGCACCAAACCTAAACCTCGTCAGGCTGAAGCTAAATTGAGCTTGTGGGGTTGATTGGCTTTTTGGCGACGTTAAGCTAACCAGACAAAATTTTTAATACAAGAAAATTTATGATATTATAGGGGTGTTGGCGAAGTGATTTTACCTCACCCTTTTTTGTTGGATGAGTACAGGAGGTTTGGTTGCTTAAAGGTTTAGAAGATGTTTTGATAGAATTTCTTAAAGGTTTTTATGAGAATGTCGGCTGGTTGGGCGTTATGCTGATGATGGCAATCGAAAGCATGATGATTCCCTTGCCCAGTGAAATTATTATGCCTTTGGCAGGCTGGCTTTTGGTTCATAATACCGCCGGAGACGCTCCCGTTTGGCTGCAATTGGTTTGGGCGGGCATTGTAGGCGGGGCGGGCTGTTTGCTTGGTTCGGTGATTGCCTACTGGATTGGTAGGGCCGGAGGTCGCCCTCTGGTTCTCAAGTATGGCAAATACGTTTTGATTAACACGCACCATCTGGATGTAGCCGAACGCTGGCTCTTGCGCTGGGGTGCGCTGGCCGCTTTTATTTCGCGCTTGCTCCCGGTAGTCCGCACTTTTATCAGCCTTCCAGCAGGGGTAGCTCGTTCACCTTTTATTGTTTTTGCGATTTTGAGCTTTGTTGGTTCGGTAATCTGGTCGTTTGGGCTGGCCTGGTTGGGCTACGTGCTAGGCGCACAATTCGAGCAGGTGCGGAGCAGCATTGGCTGGCTGGATTATCCAATTATTGCAATTGTAATAGGGCTGGTTATCTGGTTTATTTACAGCAGTCTCAAGCAACGCCGCCAACAACCGCCCCTCAACCCTGCTAAAAAATAAACTTTAGCAAAAAACGGGAGATTCAGTGATGATAACCCGACATGACGATGTGGTTTTGCTATCGCTATTACTGGTTAATTTGGCGGTAGCTCTGGGATTTTTCTTTGAATTGCCGGATGGCTGGTTGGTTATTTTACCTTTGCTGGCTCTTTTGCCGTTGGCCTTTGCTACCCTGAAGCATCTGATCGCGAAACCGCTCGATTCCTCCGGGCTGGCCGAAGAAGTCGAGCTATGGCTACGCCAGCAAAGACGCAAATAAAATTTGTAACTATTCAGCCAACGTCAATGTAGGAGGGATTTCCAATCCCGATAGAGACAGCTTTAGGTAAAATCGGGATTGGAAATCCCTCCTACACCTGAATAGTTACTAAAATTTATTAGCGGGAAGCTTTCACCAGTAATTTGTTAGCAACTACAAGGCCCAAATCCAGGGTTTTGTAGCCCACGCTATCAAACAGCACCACGATTTTGCCTTCTTCGTAGCGCATTACCATTCCTTCGCCCCAGACTTTATGGGCTACCCGGCTATTGAGCGGGAAAGGCGCGTCCGACTCCTGGGTGGCCTGAGTTGCAGCGTAACCTTCTTCGCAATTGTCGCAAAAATCACAGGGCGGGTCGTAGCCTTCGCCAAAATAATTGAGCAAATATTCGCGGCGACAGCCCCACATTTCGGCATAGCCGCGCATCATTTCCAAACGCGATTTGCTGAAATTTTCGTGCTGCTCCTGACTGCGGGCGACTTCTTGCAGAGCTTGCGTCAAATCTGTATCGGCTTCGTGGGTTGGTACGATTTCGCCATCTGGCAAAGTTTCGATTGCTCCGGCATCCTCCAAACGATGTAATGCGGTCATAAGTTTGGATTGGGAAAGGCCGCTTTCCTCCCGTAGCTCCTGCACGTCCACCGGGCCATCGTGCAAATTCACCAGATGGGCCACCCGTTCTACCTGGTCAACTTCTACCTGACCACTGCTGGCGAAAAAGCGGCGGATGCCCATATCTTCGGGACGATAAAACAAAATGGCTTCGGCCTCTTTGCCATCGCGTCCGGCCCGGCCAATTTCCTGATAATAAGCATCTATCGAGTCGCTAATATCATAATGGTAAACAAAGCGCACGTTTGCTTTATCTATACCCATTCCAAAAGCAGTAGTCGCCACAATTACTTCGATGCTGTCCGCCATGAAATCGGATTGAACCTGTTCACGCTCGGCGGTTTTCATCCCGGCGTGATAGGCGGCAGCCTCTATCCCGCGTTCGCAAAGAGCTTCGGCCAATTCTTCGGCTCGTTTGCGGGTCGAAGCGTACACAATACCCGGCTTTTCGGCCTGCTCCACTCGTTCCAGCAAAGCGTTTTTCTTGGGCAATTCCTCGTCGTAGCGTTCCACTTCCAGCCAAATATTCGGGCGGTCAAAGCCTTGCACGACCACTTGCGGGTCACGCATCCCCAGTCGCTCCATAATTTCTTCCCGGACGGGTGGGGCGGCGGTAGCAGTCAGGGCCAGCACAATCGGATGGCCCAAATTTTCAATAATTGCTCCCAATTTTAGATAATCGGGCCGGAAATCATGCCCCCATTCACTGATACAATGGGCTTCATCTATTACAAAGAGCGAAGGTTTGGCGTTTTTTACACTTTCCAAAACTTCGTCCCGGTTAAATTGTTCGGGGGCAAGAAACAAAAATTCCAGACCGCCTTCCTTGAGGCTCTCGAAAGTTTCGCGCTGCTCGGAAGCTTTCAAGGTAGAATTTAGCAAAGCGGCTTCGGCCACATCCTGCTCCTTAATGGATTCTACCTGGTCGCGTTGCAGAGCAATCATGGGCGAGACAATTACAGTTGGCCCGGCAATTTGTATCCCGGAAATTTGGTAAATCGCTGATTTGCCCGACCCGGTAGGCATTACCGCCAGCGTATCGCGTCCCTCCAAAACTGATTTTATGGCCGCTTCCTGTCCCGGCCTCAAATCTTTGTAACCGAAGGTTTCACGGGCAATTCGTCTTACCTGGCCTGCCAAACTTCTTCGCTTTTCGCTCATAATTGTCTTTCTATTAAGTTATTTTTTACCGCGCCCGCTCAGAGTGCTGACCAAACTGAGGGCAATTGCAGCTTGAGCAATTCGTTTTGCCAAAGGATGAGTATCAAGCCAGCTCAGATAGCTGCGCGGAGTAGCGATTAGGCCAAATTCACCCCTGATACGTTGCTCACTTTCTACCGGCTCAAAAAGGTTGTTGGAATCTTCTGATGCTTTTTTCTCAGTGGTTTGCTGGAAACGGAAACCAAATATTTTCAGGTAAACATCGGCCAGTGCTGGCGAAATCGCCTGACCCAGCAAGAAAAGTTTACCTACCCCTCCAGCGATTAAATCGCGGGCTTCGTGGGTAGCAGCATATTCGATTACTCCGGCCACCACTTCCGGCTCGTAAACTGGTGGAATTGGCATAGGTTTTACGCCCAGACGGGTTTTGGACTGGGCGAAAAGGGGAGTATTAATCGAGGCGGGCATGACGTTCACCACGTTAATCGGCACGCCATCTTTTTTAAGTTCCAGCCGCATTGCTTCAACAAAACCTTCTACGCCATGTTTCGAGGAAGTATAGGCGGCTTGCAAGGGCAGGGCGCGTTTGCCTTCTATCGAAGAAATGATTACCAGCGAACCACCATTGTTAGCCTTGAGTTTGGGGATAGCGACCATTGCGCCGTGTGCCGCGCCTAGCAGGTTTACTTCGATTACCCGCCGGAACTCTTCGGGGCGAGTATCTTCAAAGCGACCATACATACCCACTCCCGCCAGGTGTACCCAGCTATCTATCCGGCCATATTCGCTTACGGCTTTGTTGGCGACGGCTTGTACTTGCTCAAATTCGGCTACGTCGCAGGTAATAGCGGTAGCTGTCCCGCCCATGCTGCGAATTTCCTCGACTAACGAATTCAAAGCGGGTTGGCTACGGGAGGCTACCACCAATTTTGCTCCTTGTTTGGCAAAGCGCAAAGCGGTTTCCCGACCAATCCCGCTGGATGCCCCAATTAAGACCACTACTTGTTCTTTTAGCGGCTTTAACTTCATAAAATGCTCTTTTCTAGCTTATTTGCCGCTCTGGGGTGCGGCTGTCATCCTTATCTTTATCTTTATCTTTTTTGACAATGCTTATTCTACCGTCGCCTTCCATATAGGCTTTCTTCACTTCGTCCAGCTTTTCGATTCCCTGCTGGCGCAACATGCTCATCAATTCATTCTCGGTAATCAATTCTTTCCGCATATTCAGGCGTATCATTTGCCCGTCTTTGACCAGGCTTAGTGGCGGCGGGCGAACAAACCTTTCAATAGCTGGAACATGATAACCCAGCCAATCCAGTGCAAAACTCCAAAATATAATCGTAGCTACTAAAATCAGACCATCCGTGATAGATTTGTAATCGGCGGCCATCGCGTTTTGGGCGGCATCGGCGATTAGCACAATTACCAGCAAATCGGTGATACCCACTGCCCCGGCTTCGCGCTTTAGCACAAAACGCAACATAGCAAAAAGAGCCAGGTATGTAATAGACCCGCGTACTATAATTTCTAGTATAGGGGTATCTAACCCAAATGTTTTTCCCCAGTCGAAGCTAAAAATGTTGTCCAACTTTTTTTCCGTTCCGTCAGCCTGAAACAAACAGGTTTGGCCGGGAATTTAATTCCCAGCCATTTCATCTGACCTTATGAGCTTACTACTTTCTCGAAGGATTGCTCCCAGCTAATTTCCTCAAAGCGGTCACTGCCTGTCCCGCCCGGAAAAGCAATTCTTAGTATGCCCGGCTCGTCGTTATCGCCTGTACCTTTGACCGTAACGGGCTTGCCGTCACGCTCTTCGCACCACTTTTGAATAATTTTATGGTCAGTGGTGGTATGAGAACTTCCCGCTATATTTATGTCCTTCCTTTACAGGTTATTTCCAATTCAAGCTTTGAGGTTTTCCTAAAAGGTAGCGGTTAAAATTTATTGAAGGAGTATTATCCTGCAAAGTTCCCGCTTCCTTGACAGGTTCCAGGTTTACTTACCTAAGAAGAATCAAACTCAATTCTTTCTGGCTAATACTATTGCAAAAGGCTTGCCACAGAATGTCTGGTCTGGTAAGCTTTAGTGTAAAGAAAGAATTGAGGCGCAAAAATGTTAAAAGTACATCCTGATTTGCCACCCCTGCCTTTGCGAGAACGGGCCTGGCAATGGTTACAATGGTACGGCGTTAAAATCAAGGTAAAAAATCCGGGCAGCACTCGTGGCGGCGGTCTATGGTGGAATGAGCGCAAATTGGTTGAGCTGGAAACCGCTCAGGAAGAAGCGGCCATTCACGAACTGGCTCACGCCTGGTGGGAGGAACGCCGCAAGGACGTAGCCGTCCGTACCACTTTTTCCCGAATGGTTACACGGCTTTCGCAGGAGACCGATTCGCGCTATCGTCGGGCGCAGGAATTAGCTTACGTTTATGAACACGGCGACCCCAATACCGGCTTCAAGGGGATGTTTTTGGAGGATGGCACGATTATAGATTGGGAGCAATACGCCGGACTTGCCAGTGGCATAATGGGCCAACCCGTCCTGTTGCCCGATTATATTCGGGGCTATTATTTGGAATTGTTCGAGTACGAAGATTAAACCAAAGATTAAGCTAAAGATTGGGATGCAGTCAGAAAGATACAATGGATGAGCTACTACCAGCTTTCGGTTAAAACTGAATGGTCGCACGAGCAAATGTTAAAGGCTTTGAACGCCACGGCAGCTACCGGCTACCGTGAAATAAATCTGGTGTTACCGCCGCAGGGCAAAGCCTTGCAGACCCTTGACCAGCTTTACAGCTTGCGAAAGACCGGGCGTGAACTTAGCCTGGATTTGACTATTTCGGGCGGCAATAAAACGGTGCGCGGTTTGGCCCGGTTGCTCGGCTTCCGGGTCATCGGTATGTATCCCGAAGATGGCGTAGTCGAGCAGGAGAATAACGCCGCAAACCCGTTCTGGAGTCAGCCGGAAGCTACCCCCGCCCCCGCTTCTGAACCTGATACGGCCTTAATGCTGGCGATGGTGACAATCAAAACTTTGTTGATTTCCAAAGGAATTTTTAGCGAGGAAGAATACCAGCAAATGTTTGATTTTGTGGAGCAGCAATGGAAAGGTCGGGCAGTTGGCTAATTTATTCAAGCGGCAAGCTTACGACTCGGTAATCATTGGGGCTGGCCCAAATGGGCTGGCGGCGGCTATCACGTTGGCTCAGGCAGGGCGGGCGGTGCTGGTGTTGGAAGGGCGCGATACTATCGGGGGTGGTACGCGCACCAAAGAAATTACTTTACCCGGTTTCAAGCACGATGTTTGCTCGGCGATTCACCCGCTCGGCGTAGGTTCGCCTTTTTTCAAAAAATTACCTTTGAACGAATTTAATCTGGAATGGATTTACCCGCCCGTCGCCCTTGCTCATCCGCTTGATGACGGTACTGCCGTCTTGCTGGAACGTTCGGTAGAAGCAACTGCCGCCAAGCTTGGGCCAGATGCCGCCGCCTACCAAAAGCTAATGTCACCTTTGGCCCGCGATTGGCCCAAAATGGCAAACAGCTTGCTTGGGCCGCTTCAAGTGCCGCGTCATCCTTTCGCGCTGGCCCGCTTTGGGCTTTCCGCGCTTCAATCTGCCAAAAGCTTTGCCCAAAATACTTTTGAGGGGGAACGCGCCCGCGCCCTTTTCGCAGGGCTGGCCGCTCATTCGGTTTTGCCTTTGGAACAGCCACCTACTGCCGCTTTTGGGCTGGTTTTGGGTATTTTGGGTCATGCAGTGGGTTGGCCTTTGCCCAAAGGTGGTTCACAGCAAATTACCGAAGCAATGGCGGCTTACTTGCGTTCGTTAGGTGGCGAAATTGTAACCAATTACCCCGTGGAAAAACTGGACGATTTGCCTTTTGCCCAAACTACTTTGTTTGATACCAGCCCCCGCCAATTGCTGCAAATCGCGGGCGATGCCCTGCCGGATAGTTATATCCAACAATTGAGCCGTTATCGCTATGGGGCAGGAGTATTCAAGCTGGATTATGCGCTGGATGGGCCGATGCCCTGGAAAGCTACCGAATGTTTGCAGGCCGGTACGGTTCATATTGGCGGCACGCTGGACGAAATCAGCGAAGCCGAACGAGCCGTCGCCCAAAATCGCCATCCTGAAAAGCCTTTTGTGCTGGTGGCACAGCAAAGCTTGTTTGATACAAGCCGCGCCCCGTCGGGCAAGCATACTCTTTGGGCTTATTGCCACGTTCCCAACAATTCAACTTATGATATGACTGAGGCTATCGAGAACCAGCTGGAACGGTTCGCGCCGGGTTTTCGGGAGCGGGTGTTGGCCCGTCATAGTTTTAACAGCCAGCAAATCCAAAGTTATAACCCAAATTATCTGGGTGGCGATATTAACGGCGGCGTGCAGGATTTCTTCCAGTTATTTACGCGCCCGACGGCTCGCCTCAACCCTTACAGCACCCCCGCCAAAGGCATTTACCTTTGTTCCGCCTCTACTCCGCCCGGTGGCGGCGTTCACGGTATGTGCGGCTACTTCGCAGCAAAATCAATTTTGAAGCTCGATGCTACCGCTTGACCGTAGTAACAGGTACAGCAGTCGGCGAGGGTGGCGGGGTAGGCGTGGGCAGACTGTTCTGGTAATCCAGCTCGGCTAACGAAAGCGGCGGGCCAATAGTTTTCCATTTGCCATTCTCAACCCGGATAAAACGGGCGGTATCGGTGCCTTTATGCTGGTTCGGCCCAAACGAAAGCGGCGGAGTAAGCCCGCCCATATCCAGTTGCCGGATACTTTCCAAGCCTTCCCTGATTTTATCGCCACTCAAACTGCCACTTGCGTCGCTAATAATTGCTTGTCTTATGCCCTCGGCCAACACCTTCATAGTGTCCCAACCCTGAATAAAGCGCAGGGAAAGCGTCGGATTAGCTGGAATAAGGTTCGGCTCGGTGGTGGGAGTCAAATTTGAAATCGAGCGACGTTCGGCCAGATAACGTTTGATTTCGTCCAGGCCGGGCGATGCCTCATCCGGGAAAGCTTGCACCGCTACGGCTGTAAAATTCTCGGCGGCTTTTCCGGCTTGCTGCGGCAAATCTGGCGTGGCAGTATAGTTCAGGCCAATCAGGGCGGTTGGAACGCTGGTTGCTTTGGTCAGCTTGAGCAACTCGGTAACTACGTCGGGCTTCGCTTGCACAAAAGTAAATTCAGGACGAGCAATCCGTAAACGGTTGACTTCTTTTGCCAGATTTTCCCGGTCAAGTTTGGGTTGCAAAACGCCTTCGTGAAACCACAAAAAGCCTTTGCTCTGGCTGGCGAAATCGCGTCCGGCCTGAAACGGAAACCGCCCGAAATCGTCATCACTATAAAGATAGGCCACCTGTAGCGGCTCGTTAAGCCGGGCCTGGTCGTAGCGAATCTTCCGGGCATACAGCAAAGCCAACTTTAGCTGGTCGGTATAGCTCGGCGCAATCATAAAAGTGTAGGGCTGCTGCTTCGGGTCGCGCACCAATTCTTCGTCGTAAGAAGCCGACAAAAGCGGCACGTGGTCATTTTTAATCTGGCGGCTCAGGGCTAAAGTATCGGCGGTATCCCAACTAATAAAAGCTACCGCCCCTTCTTTAAGCAATTTCTGGTATTGCTCAATCGCTACCGGGGCTTTGGCGGCAAAATCCGTCGCCCGTAAGTCCAGCTTGAAGTTATTCGCCCCGCCTTTAGAATTATAGTAATTGACATAACTCGAAACTCCGGCGGCGTATTCGCGCCCTTCCACCGAGCTTGCCCCGCTCAAATCGAACACCCCGCCCACAATAATTTTGCCCTTAAAACCGTCGTTGGGTGTAGGCGAAGGTACGCTTGTCGGTGTGCCTTCCTCTAATGGGCTACAGGCCGCCAGTAGCAAATTAAATAGCAGGGCCAATCCAAAAAATATCCGATAATCCCGAAATCGCAGAATAAACCTCACAAACAAATAAGAAATATTAAAGAAACCCTCGCCAAAAATTATAACACAGTTACTTTGTTTCAATTAGTTCAATAATTGTGGCTTCGGGGGGTCGGTCAGTTTCGAGGTGGAGCAGAGCCAGAGCGATTGGGAGTTTGAAGCGGCGTGGCCCGGCACTACCCGGATTTAGATACATTACGCCGTTGTTATAGCTAATTCCCGGCTTATGCGAATGGCCGCTAATTATGATGCTTATGCCCAATGTCAGCGGGTCAATTGCCAGCTCCTTCAAGTTGTGTATCAAATAAAGCCTGGTTTGCCCAAGTTCCAGCAACCTGGTTTCCGGCAAAGTGTCAGCCCATTCGCCTTTGTCGTTATTGCCGCGCACCCCTACTAGCGGGGCAAGCTTTGCCAATTTTTTGAGAACTTCGGGTTTGCAAATATCGCCCGCATGGACAATCAAATCTACTCCGGCCAAAGCCACGCTTGCTTCCGGCCTGAGCAGATTATGTGTATCTGAAATTACGCCTATTACTTGCTTCATAAATTCTAATGCCATACTTGTAAAAGCCGCAAAGAATTTATCTTATTGAGTGGCGGTCAAAATTCTCTAGCAAAGCAACGCCCCACAAAAAGCCCTCCAATTCATCCCTCAACCCTAATAAACTCCTAACTGGCAGCTTTGTTTCCTCTAACAACTAACAACCTTTTCCGCCCGATAACCGCCTGGGGTTCAAACCCCAGCCTAAGTAGACCGAAGTACGCTGAAGCGCACTAGAACTTGCCCAACCAATCCTTTTAATAGTGACCTTTAGGTTACTTTCACCTTTTGAGCTTGGGCCTTGAGCCACAAGCTAGTTACCCGCAACTCTGAATTCTGTTCCCTCTAACAACTAACAACTAACAACTCTTAAAACCGAGCAAGCCGACTTGCTGCAAGCGACGAAACAGCACGCGGAGACTTGCATTTTGAATGGCCCGCAAATCTATACCAAAATCCGCGCCAATCTGGTACTCGTCGCGCACCATGCGGGCGGCGCAAATCGCGAATCTTGCACCACCCTGCCCGATTCGTTCCAGCCCTGCACCATCCATATTTGTAACCAGTTCGCGCACGTGGTTTACCCCAAAAGCGACGTGACGGCTTTCGTCTCGTGCTACCCGCCGAAGCAAGGTTTGCAAAAGCGCATCGTCAATGTTTTCGACCACGCCTCGAAAGATTTCAAGGGCCATCCCTTCCAGCAAAATATGGACACTTAACAGCTTTTCCTCGACACTCTGACAATTTAACATTCCTTCGCCAATTTCGGACAAAGCCGCGCCGGGAGTTTGCACCGCTTCTTCCAACCCTTGCTCGATATAGCGGGTGAAAACGGCGATATGGCGCAATTCGTCTATGGCCTGAGCTTGCAGAAAAAGCTTAACTTCGGGGTTTTGTACCACTGGCAAAAGCTGCTGGATTACCTCAAGCGAGAGCTTTTCGCCATAAAGCACCTGACTGAGAATGTATGCGCCGCTTTTGCGCTGCTTCAAATTTAGCTTCACCTCCGTTTGCCAGTCCAAATCATCGGGTTGCCACTGGTTGCGCCGGGTGCGCTCGTACAGGCGCAGAATTGGCGATTGAGGGTTAAGTTCAGTTTGCCCAATTGCAATCATTAGAATTCCTTAGCTAGAGCAGTTGCCATTAAAGTTAAAATTGAAAACTGCTTAAATCTTATCACAAAGTCGGGTTATCAAGCGACAAACAAAAGTAAAGAAAAGTGAACGAATTAACAAACCAGGGCTAGTTCAAATCACTTGCCAGTTTTTTATCGTTGAACCAGCGTTCCACAAAGTCTCGCGCTTCGTTCTCGCGCCCCTGTGCCGCTGCAATTAGTTGTCCGGCTAAATCGGGGTAATGTACCAATTCGTATTGATAATGCTGGAAATAACTTTTGAGGAAGCTGAAAAAAGCGGCATCCCCGAACTGGGCGCGGTATGCCTCATAAAAAAGGGGAGCTTTGCGGTAATACACAAACCCGGCCTGCTCCAAACTTAGCTGGCTGGTGGGCGAATTTACTTTCAAATCGCCGTAAGTCGGCAAATCCTGTTGCCGAACCCGTACCCGTAATTTATCCAGCCAGGATTCGGCAAAGGCGCGGGCTGCCTCCGAAGAAGCGTTGTTACGTTTAGCCCAAAGTTCGGGGAGAAGATAGGTACAATATTCGGCCAAGCCTTCGTCAATAAAACCCTCGGCTTGCTGGTCGTTCCCAACAAGGTTATACCACCATTGGTGCAGCACTTCGTGAATAACGACCAGCGTTCCCGGTTTGGAAAAAGTTAAATTGCCAAAAATTTGCTCCTGTCCGGCGTAGGAACGCTGGAACAAATCAAAACTAAGCTGGGTAAACATGGGCCATTCAATCCCGTTAAAGCCAGAAATCGGGAACTGTACCAGCGTAAATTGAGTGTAGGGATAGGGCGCAACTGCCGCCCCAAATTCTTCAAGGGTGCTGGTCGTTGCGTCAAGAGCTTTGCGGGCAAAATCTTGCTGGCGGTTGTTCAAGTTTGCATCGGGAGTATTAAAGGTAAAAAGGCGCACGTTTACCCCTTGCGCGGTAGTTTTGAGCAAAGGATTAGGTGAAAAATTTTCGCTACCAACGGCGGCAAATTCGCGAAACGGCCCGCCCGTAAACCGCCATTCCTTGAAATCACTGTTTACTTTTGTCTCGGAGCTTATCCCACTGCCGATTACCTGATAATTTGGGGGAACAAGCAAACGCACGTCGTAAAAGGCACTTTCGGCGGCGGTTAAATCCGAACTGGCTTGCGGCGGTGTGATTGTCCAATCCCAACTGGCTTTACCCGATAATTTTTCCCATAAAGCCAATTGGGGGTAAAAATTGCCCAACGCGAAAGCCTCTGGCCCGTTGTAAAATGTGCCAACTGCATAACTTTCTACGCTCTGACGGTTGGGCAATTTCCCCTCAAATTTCAGGCTGAGGTGAGCGACGGTACAGGCTGCTACGGGTTGGTCGGGCTGGATGGAGGCGTAAGTCAGGGCGCGTTCCTTTATAATAGCCCCACGCCCGTCAAGTTTCGCTTCGGTCAAAACTATTTGCCCGCCCAGCGCACGAAAAAAATCCGGGTAGGTTCGCACAACTATTTCGTTCATGGCTTGCGGGGCGCGGTTGGCGAAAGTAATAATAATTTGGCCGCTATAGGAATTTTGAGCCGGATTTAAGGTTAGCTGCATAGCGTAAAGAGTACGAACCGAGTGTAAATTATCGTTATTCTGATATTCGGGCTTCAAAGCTTTGAAATAAATTGGCTCAAGATAGGCAGGCGGCCAATTTTCAAAGCGGCAATTTCCGTCTTTAAGGCTGCCATTACCCGAAACGGGGCGAGCCGGGCTAACCTGAGTCGGAATTGAGGGTGCAGGGGTAGCGGTTGGGTTTGCCTGGTTTGGGCGAATTGTGGTAGTAGCAGGTGGGGGGGCGGCAGTGGTGGCACTCACGGTTGTAACTATGGGGGTAGGCGGCAGCAAGGCAAAGTTAGGAGCGCGGCGAGAAGTGGCAACCAGCACAAAAACTAGCGTCAGGGTCAAAATTGCCGCCACACCGATTGCACCTGTTATTAGCTTGATTCGGCTCATAAAGTTTACCTCATTCAACCTGATATTACCTAAAATTCCGGCTTATGGCAAATTTGCGTTTGAGCCGGAAAGACGGTATAATAACGGTTCAGGGCTAATATCGGAAGCAATGCTTTTGTGCGCTCTTTATACTGAGAATAAAAAGAAAATCACTAATACTAAAGAAGTTTGTGAGAAGGGAGTTTCTAACTTAAATGGGCGCGTTACCAAAACAAAAACGAAGCCATAGCAAACAGGGCCGCAAACGGGCGCATCACTTTTTGACCCCCGTCATGCTGGTTAATTGCAACAATTGCGGCGAAAAACGTATTCCGCATACTGTCTGCGGCAATTGCGGCTATTACAAGGGTGAACAGATTATCGAAATCCGCCAGCCTAAAGCAGCAGCGGAATAACCTGATTTGAATTGAGGGCGGTTTTTCCGCCCCAACTTTTTATACCTGAGCCGATGTTTTCGGCTAATTTGCTCACTTCTAATTAAAATAAATCAACTAAATCTAATAGGTAAAAGTTTATGTACTACGAACAGCGTACTTACATTGCTGCGCCCGGTAAACTGGAAGCCTTGAAGCAACGCTTCAAAGACCATACTTTGCGCCTTTTTGATAAACACAGAATACAGGTAATTGGCTTTTGGACACCCGATGAGCCGAATAACGTAGACCTGGTTTATTTGCTGGCCTATCCTGACAAGGCTACTCGTGAGCAAGCTTGGGAAGCTTTCCGCGGTGACCCGGAATGGCAGGAAGCCAAGCGCAACAGTGAGCAAAACGGTATTCTCGTCGCTAAAATTATCATCCAATTTCTAAATCCAACCGACTTTTCACCACTAAAATAGTAAGTATGAAGTAGAAAGTATAAAGTCGGAATCGTTATTCCGACTTCCGGCTTGTTCCCTCAACGGTCTTCTGTGGTGAAACTTCATACTTCATACTTCATACTTCCGACTTGTTTGTTACTTGTTACTTAGTTCAGGAGGGGAAGAATTGACCGCTACTGCGTGGGTTTTTCCGGGGCAAGGTTCGCAAATTGTGGGGATGGGCAAGGAATTGGCCCAAAAATACCCGGAAGTAGCCGCCTTATACGCCGAAGCTGACCGGGTTTTAGGCTATTCCTTATCAAGTTTGTGCTTTGAAGGGCCAGAAGAATTGCTGACCCGCACCGATAATGCCCAACCCGCTATTCTGGCTACCAGTATTGCCCATTTAATAATTTTGCAAAAATATTTCCCCGAAGTTTTGGGCGAGCAGCCACCGCTTTTTGTGGCCGGGCATAGTCTGGGTGAATATACCGCGCTGGTCGCGGGAGGTGCGCTAAAGTTTGGCGATGGGCTAAAGTTGGTGCGCGAACGAGGTCGGCTAATGAACCAGGCCAGCCAGGACGAAAACGGTCAGCCCGCTACGGGTATGGTGGCAGTTATCGGCGGGGATGATACGCTTTTGGAAGAATTGGCAACTCAGGTCGGAGCGGAAATCGCCAATTATAATTCACCCGGCCAAACCGCGGTTAGTGGTTCGCTGGCGGCTCTGGCTCGTTTTACTGAAGCGGCCAAAGCTAAAGGGGTCAAGCGAGTTATCCCCTTGCCGGTTAGCGCGGCCTTTCATAGTAGCATTATGC